>CAYJNA010000021.1:0-28311 GCA_964371225.1 uncultured Desulfovibrionaceae bacterium | reverse complement strand
GAAATTAATAATATAGATGATTTACGCTCCACCCCTTATCATACTCTGAGAGATGCTACATTTTTTAAAGAGCTTAAAGGGGTGCATGTTCGTACGCAAACACGGGCTATATCCATTGATAGAGTGGCAAAAACGGTGCTGGTGCAAGATGTGCTCAGCGGCGAACAGGAAAATCTTGCTTATGATACATTAGTATTAGCCACCGGAGCTTCACCACGTACTTTGCCCATAGAAGGGGCAGAGTTAGAAAATGTGTTTGCCGTAACGCGTCTTGAAGCGGCACATGCCATACGTAAAGCGTGTGAAAAAGGCGAAGTGAGCCAAGCCGTGATTATTGGCGGTGGTTTCATTGGTTTAGAATGCGCTGTATCTCTCACAGAAATGTGGGGCGTGGAAACCAGCATTGTGGAAATGGCATCAACGCTGCTACCAGCCTCGCTTTCTCCCACCTTGGCCAGTATGGCCGCTAAAGATTGTACGGACAATGATGTACATGTGTTCTGTCAAGAAAAGGTTCTCCGCTTGGAAGGGGAAAATGGTAAGGTGACGCGCGTGGTTACAGATAAGCGTACCTTAGAGGCTCAAGTGGTTATTGTGGCAGCAGGCTTTGTGCCCAATGGGCAACTGGCTAAGGATGCCGGTCTGGAATTAAGCCCCTTGGGTGCTGTGGTAGTTAATGAATATATGCAAACTACGGATCCTGCCATTTATGCCGGCGGTGATTGTGTGGCTGTGCCTAATCTTATTACAGGAAAGATGGGCTATATTCCTTTGGGCTCCATGGCCAATCGTCAAGGGCGTGTCATTGGAACCAATGCGGCTGGTGGCAAAGCGTCCTTTAAGGGTTATGTGGGCTCGTGGGGCGTGAAGCTTTTTGAGCTGAGTTTTTGCGGTGCAGGTCTTACGGTGGCAGAAGCGCAAAAAGCAGGTTTTGATGCCATAGCTGTCAGTGTGGAACAATTGGACAGGGCTCATTTTTACCCAGAAAAGCACATGATGAGTTTAGAGCTGGTGGTGGAAAAAAGCACACGCCGCGTACTAGGCATTCAAGGTGCTTGCGCCGCTGCTGACGCTCTAAAAGCACGTATTGACGCCGTGGCTGTGGCTTTACAAATGGCACAACCCACCGTGGATGATATTTCCAATTTGGAAATTCTTTATACACCGCCCATGGCTTCAGCCATGGATGTGGTCAATACCGTGGCCAATGTGGCGGATAATGTGCTGGCTGGTCGCTTTGTACCCTTGGCACCACAAGACTTTGCTCAATTATGGGAAAACAGGGTACACAATAAAGCCTTTTTCATTGACGCACGCCCCAAGGCCGCCAGTGCTGCCATAGAAAAGGAGCATGGCGACTGGCATGCTATTCCGCTGGAAGAAGTGCAAAGTCGTATGGATGAAATTCCTAAAGATCGCCCTGTGGTACTTATATGTAATACTGGCTTGCGCGCGTATGATGTGGCCTTATTCTTACGACAACAGGGGCATGAAGGCGTAGCCAATAGCATGGGCGGCATGCAAGCAGCTTCCAAGCAAGGTTTTTCACCCTTGACGTCGTAATTTGTTGAAGCTGCAAAATATTTCATAGGCTTTTTAGAAAGGCGCATTGTCTACGGATGCCGCCATGTCATCGCCTAGAAGCTGGTTCGCGCAGGGTTCTGTTTTTTCAAGACAGAACCCTGTTCTGCGTTTATGCTGTCAAAAAATAGTACAACACAGTGACGCCAGCCATGGAAAAGGCGCGTAAGCTTTGATTGCTTAAAACCAATTGCAAAGCAAAGCCGGGGCTAAAAAAACCTGCATAGGAAGGCAGTTGATGGCGAATAGCGCGCATGGGGGTAGAAAGAATATTTCCCACCAAAAGAGCTAACACCACTTCGCGTTCAGAAAGCGCACCGCCATGCAAAGCAAAGCCCGCCGCGGACAGCGCCGCGCCCAATTCAGCTGCAAGGTGCAAAGCAATGATACCCATGGTCTCAGGACGTAAGAAAGAGAGCCATGTCATGTGTTGCACCAGCCACAATTCCGCCGCTTCAAAAAAACCATTTTTTTGTAAAAAATACATGCCCACATAAATGGGAATGGTGAAATAAAGTAATTTGGGGAAACGCTTTTTAAAACGTTTCCATGCTTTATCTACGGCACTTTTTAAACTTACAGGCTTGGTATCCATATGGCAGATAACACAGCCCTCGGGCAGGGGCGGCAAGAGGCAACGCGCCACCACGATGGTTATAAGAGTGCGTGCCAAAGCCGCTAAAAGGGTGAGCCCCACATAAATACATGTGGGAAAACCCAATACAGGCCACAAAAGAAAAAATATGGTGGGTGTATGTGTTAAGTAAGAAGGTAAGGAGTTAAAAAGGTTTGAAAGAATAACTTCGCGCTTACTCAACGTGCCTTGCTCATGTTTTTCCGCCAAAAGAGCGTTGGCTGAAGCAGGGGATACAAAGGCAGTGGAAAAAGCAGCACCTGATACCTCCCCCAAATGTGCCGCATGAGAGAGAGGCGAAGCAACGCGCGCCAAGTATTGCGTCCAGCGCAAGCTTTCCAAGATGTTGGCCACCAGCAAACCCACACACATGCCCAGTAAAAGGCGCATCATGGGCCAAAGGAGTCCATCCCATAGTGCAGGAATGTGTGTTGCTATATCCATATTATGTTAAGCGCTTTGTGGTGTTGTATAAGGCATATGCTTATTCATTAAGCGCACGGCCTTCATCCACAGGTAAATTTGCTTGTCCGGCGGCGTCACGGGCGAGGATGTCACACCGTTCATTTTCTACATGGCCAGCATGGCCGCGTACCCAATGAAAAGTCACTTGATGTTGCACCAATAAAGGCCAAAGAGCTTCCCATAAATCTTTATTTTTCACAGGTTTTTTATCTGCTTTGCGCCATTGATTTTTCCGCCATCCTGCCAGCCATTTTTTTTGAATGGCATTACAAACGTATTGAGAGTCGGAATACACTTCCACAAGGCAAGGTTCTTTGAGCTGGCGTAAACCTTCCAGTACCGCCATGATTTCCATACGATTATTGGTAGTTTTATCAAAACCACCGGAAAGTTCTTTTTCTTGTCCGCTTACCACAAGGCGTAAGATAGCGCCCCAGCCGCCAGGGCCGGGATTGCCAAGGCAAGAACCGTCAGTATATAAATGCACATGTTTCATTATTCTAAAGCCTTCCATAAGTGTTTAAAGGACGCATCCAGACATGTTGCGATGACTGAAGAGGCGGCATGCGTGCTGGTGGCAAGTTGTTCTGGGCTACTTTCTTCTGCAAGATTCTTATGGGCAGTAATTTCTGCACTGTTTTTAATACATAGCGCTAAATTTTCCTCTGCTTCCAGACGCAAATTTTCCCCTAAAGCCTTACGCACCAAGGGGGGGACGGCAATGACAGCCTCCCCATGGGACAGACCCACGCCCACAAATAAGGTGCTGGCGGGGTAGGGAGGCAGTTCTAAAAAATCTGTACTTACCTGAATAAGCAAAGGAACATTCCACTCTTTTTGAAAACGATTACGCCATGCATAGAGGAATTTTAAATCCTCTTTCTGTAAGATGTCGCCTTGGTTTATGATAGAGTGTGAACCATCAGGTGGTTGTAATTTAGCCATTCTTTTCTCAAAATTCCACCAATAAGCTGAGATGGTAAGCAGGAAAATGCAGGAAAAAAGAAAAAGGCGCAGACCTGGTCTTTCGCAAGAGTTGGAAATAAGAGGGCCGCGGGATTTTCGAGAGGGAAACATACATACCTCATGGCAACGTGATGGTAAATATAGGTGTTATAGAGTAAAATATGCTCATTTTACTTTAGATTATTTGCCGGAAACTTCTAAAATATCTTTGGCCAATGCTACATCTTTGGCAATGCGTTCTTTTAATTCACCAATATGGCTAAATTGCTGTTCATGGCGTATGAATTGCACAAAGGATAAACGGATGTTTTTATCATAAAGATCTGGCTTACCTTCTAAAATAAAGCTTTCCACCGAGAGTGCATCATTACCAAAGGTGGGCACATGCCCCACATTGGTCACCGCAGGAAGAGCCTTTTCGGTGCGCCCCACGTGTACCCATGTGGCATAAACCCCTTCGTGCGGGAGAAGTGTGCTACCAACTTCCAAGTTGGCTGTGGGAAAGCCCAAACCTTCACCACGCCCATAACCATGAATCACCGGCCCATCAAGATAATAGTGGCGTCCCAATAAAGCTTGTGCGTCCCACACATTACCGGTGCGCACAAGATTGCGTACCCGTGTGGAACTGACCACTGCATCTTGTACAATGACAGGATTTAAGCGCTCTATGGCAAAATTGTATTTTTCACTAAGGGATTGCAAAACTTCATAATTTCCGGCGCGTCCCTTGCCCAAGGAAAAGTCATACCCCACCACTAAGGCGCGACATTCTAAAGGACACAATACTTGTTGTATGAATTCTTCAGGATTAAGAGCTGCCAGTTCACGAGTAAAGTTCAGCTCCAGCACAAGGCCAATCTTACTGTCGGCAAAAAGACGATGTTTTTCTTCGCGTGTGGCAAGAAGTGCAGGCGCGCGCAAAGGTGCCAGCACTGCCAAGGGATGTGGCCAAAAGGTGACCACCACAGGAAGGAGCTTAAGCTCATGAGCTTTTTCTACAGTACGTCGTAACAGAGCTTGATGTCCCACATGTACCCCGTCAAAATTGCCAATGGTAATGCAGGTGCCATGATAACCGGGATGCGCAGGGTGCTCAGGCTGCGCACACAATGTGGCCAATTGAGCCGCTATGGAAGCAAACTCTTGGGCTGAGGAAATCTGATACATATATTATACAAGTCTTTGAAAAATAAAAGTATAGTGATTGCGTAGCGCCAAGGATAAGCGCAAAGTGTCGGCCTTTCTATCCTCTTCTTTTACCTTAGTAAAAGAAAGTAAGTGCTGACTTATATGATTAAAGTCTTTGGCATCTGAGCGTAAAATCATATCCCTATAGGCCATGATTTTCTCATGAGTGGCCTTTTGCGTATTTTCAGGCAAACTGTGTACATATTTTTTTACAAAGAAATTGAAAAAACTTCGCGCTGTTTGCGGAAAAGATTGCTCAAGAGCCAAAGCCCACAGGCCAATATACACCATTTGTAATTCATGTAAAAGCACACGGCGCAAGGTTCGATTGAAGGTGCCAATGTTGAAAGAACGTAACTCTGGGGTGAAATCCACATCATGAAGCAAAGCTGTAAAGTTTGCGGCCACTTCTTCGCACACACTGTCATCTATAATGTCAGTGTGCGCTGGCGTGGGCTGTGCCTTGCCTGTGTCAGCTTCTCCTGTTGCAAGTGCAGTGCATTGCGTCTGTGTAGACCCAGCATAGTGCGCCTGATGCAACTTTTGTTGCGTTTGGAGAAGCTGTTTGGCATCTTCTAACAAATCTTTTTCCAATTGCTCGCGCAAAGCTATTTTTTGCGCGCCAGCTAAGTCTTTGAGTGCTTCACTCATGTTCTTAGTCTCCGCTATAATTGGTCTTGTTTTTTTTCCGTCGCATGGGGGAAGAAGGTACTGTGGCATTGAGCCCTGCGCCTTTTCTTCCACCTTTTTTGACAGCGGGCTTGGTGCGCCCTTGTGAAGCTACGCCACGGTCACCTTGATCGTACTTTTTATCGCGGGATTTTCCTTCATCATGCCCTTTTTCTTTACGCTGTGCAGAAGCGCGTTTTTCTGAGGCATGCTGTTCAGAATATCGTTCAGCTTTTTCAATGATATCCATACTCTTGGAGTCTAAATGTGCCCCTTGCTTTTGGCGGGAGCGACGCGATTTTCCCTTGGATTTCCCGCTGGAACTATTTTCAAACTTGTTTTCTTGTGTTTTTTGCTCTTGCCCTGCACTTTTGTAAAGTACAGGAGTGCCAAGGCTTTCTTGGTAACAAGCGTCTAAAAGCATGGCTAGGAGTATATCTTGTCCTTCTTCTTTGCTCAAGACATCTTCCATGGGCGGCGCCACCATGCCTTCTTCACCATAGTGAGAAAAAATATTGGCTATATAGCGAAAGCGTTTTACTCTTTCGCGCTCAAGGCCGGTGAGGTTACGGTAGCGTGCTTCTAAAAGAGCAGAGAGTCTTTGCCCCACCACCATGGCTACGTCACTATCATTGGGTAATTCTTTTTGGACAAGGCTAATGCTATAATGGTTGGCAATGCGTTCAAGGTCAAGCTTTTGCATTACATCTACCAAGGAGATAACCGTACCCGCAGCTCCGGCACGTCCAGTGCGTCCGGCGCGGTGAATATAAATTTCGTGATCGTCGGGAGGCTCGTACAAAAATACATGTGAAAGAGCCGGAATATCAATGCCGCGAGCGGCCACATCGGTGGCAACTAAAAAGCGTAATTTGCCATCACGAATCTTGCCCAAAACTTTTTCGCGTTTTACTTGTGATAAATCGGCAGAAAGTTCATCGGCGCTGTAGCCAAAACCGCGTAAAACTTCCGCCACATAATGTACATTGGCCTTGGTATTACAAAAAATAATGCCAGAATCCGGATTTTCCATTTCAATGAGGCGTACCAAGGCTCTGTCTTTATCCATGGTACGACAAAGGCAAAATTGGTGCTGCATTTGTGGCACATGCACTTGCTTTTGTGAAAGGGAAAGCATGGCAGGGTCATTCATGAACTCACCGGCCAATTGCATAACATTGGGCGGATAGGTAGCTGAGAAAAGGCATGTAGTCACTTTACGTTTGGGCAAATACTTTTGCACCTCTTTCATATCGGGGTAAAAGCCGATGGAAAGCATGCGGTCAGCTTCATCAAAAATAAGAGTACGTAAGGTGTCAAGCTTCAAGCTACGGCGTAAAAGGTGGTCAAGAACACGCCCAGGCGTGCCCACAATGACTTGCGCGCCATTGCGTAAGGCTTGATTTTGCTTACCATAGCCCACGCCACCGTATACGGCGGCCACTTCAAGGCCGGTACCGGCAAAAAGTATTTGAGCTTCACGCTCTACCTGCACAGCCAATTCACGCGTGGGTACCAGCACTAAGGCTTGAGGTACGCGGCGTTCTGGGCTGAGCTGGCGTAAAAGAGGTAAGGTGTAGGTTCCCGTTTTTCCGCTACCGGTGCAAGACTGTACCATAAGGTCACGACGTGCCAATAAATAGGGTAAGGATAAACTTTGCACAGGCATAAGCTGTGGCCAACCCGCACGGGAGCAAGCATCTTGCAAAATTTCAGGGATGTCCGCCATGGTAACGGGGCTTAAAGCGTCATCCGGCTCGCGTACAATGCTTATGTTGGTGTGGTCTTCAGCTGCTTGAGGCGCAGTGCTTTTTTCATACGGTTGAGTCATTTTGTTATCCTTATGGTATACGACAATTCGTCATTGTAGCACCAAAAAAGGGAAGGTGCAATATAAGGCATGGAGGGAACACTGGGAAGGAATGCATTCTATATCTTCAATTAAATAAGCATTGTTCCTCAAAGCACAAGGTTGTTGCGGTATAAAATAAGAACATTACCCCTGTTTATATGTGGGGAATGCTGCATGCCCCATGACTTGCGCGGCTCTTGAGAGCGTGATAGTTTTTTTCTTATGGCAATAATACTTTCTGTAAATAACAATCTTGATGTATCATTACGCGCCCTTGGACATACTGTATATTCTGTTTCCATCACAGATGGTGGTTTTTATGCAGCACAAAACTATGTAGCGCAATGTCCTGAAGAGCCAGATTTCTTTTTTCAAAAAGAAGCACTAGCCACGCATGTGTTTTTTACTGATGTGCAAACTTTATCATGCACTACCGCTTTTTGGGGTATTGATAGTCACTTGCGTTATGGCTGGCAAAGGCATTATGCAGCGCTTTTTGATGTGTTTTTCACGCCGCATAAGGCTTTTTTACAGCGTTTACATGCAGAATGGTTACATCCGCATATGCACAGGCTGGTGGAGTGTGGTTTTGAAAGTCCTTATATACCGCATGCGCAGCGTACACATGTCATGAACTTTGTAGGGCGGCTTACGGCTTTTCGCCCGCAAAGACAGGCCATTTGTCAAAAATTACAAGAACGGTATGGCCTTGCCCATGTGGAAAATATTTCGATGCAGGCAATGCGAGAGCTTTACGCGCAAACACGTATTGTTCCCAATGAATCCATTGCCAATGAAGTGAATTTTCGTCTTATGGAAGGTGCCAGTTGTGGCTGCGCTGTTGTTACACCGCAGGTAGGGGCAGATCAAGATACGCTTTTTGAACCGGATAAAGAAATACTTATCTACACCAGTATGGATAGCTTCACAGAGCATATGGATCGTTGTTTACATGATGCTTCCTTTTGCGAAGCTTTGGGGCAAAGGGCATGGCGTCGCGTGCAAAAAGAGCATTTACCCATACATATGGCCACCACCGTCATGGAAAAATTGCAAGAATATACCTATGCTCCGGCGCAAGAAGTAGGCTTTATGCCTAGCCGTCGACAGCGACACGATGCTTTGGCTGAGAAAAATTGCTTACTGGGGACATTACATCTTTATGATATCATAGCTCTTGGGCAGTTACCCACCTTTTTACGGCATATGAGCACAGAAAATACAGCAAGGGCGCTGATTTTGCGTGTATTCCTTCTTTTTAAAGAGGCTTTTGCGCAAGAAAAACAAGGTGAGGGTATAAAGGAAGCGGTCTACGCTCTTTTAGATGCCGCCAATGTGTGTCTTATGGGCGGGAGCTGCTCTGTGGCAGATAAAAAAAGCTTGGCTGTGGCTTGTGGTGGCGCCGCCTTATATTTTGATGATGCCGCACGTAGTCATTTTTACGCGTATATGTATGAAAAATTATGGCATCCGGAGCAAAAATCTTCTTCCAAAGCAGTACTGAAGGGCGCACAAGGAAGCTTAGATGTGGCGCTTAATTGGGCTCATATCTTGCTTCGTGATCAAAAACAATGCCTCTTTGGCAGTGACTATGTACCCGGCTGTTGTCAAACTGCTTTTGATTTTGTGACCCTGTGTCAGCACTATGATCAACATGATATGCGCTGGGTGGCAGCATTGTTGACCCTTGACCAAGTGGTTTTCTCCTATCCCTTTGCAGAGCAAGATCGATTACGGCAGATACTCATGATGGAATAAGGCCGCGCACCTTATGTGGCGGTGTAAAAAGCATGCCCAAAGGTTGACAGTGTAGCGTGAAACTGTAAATGTACCCCCTTCATTCTTTTAAAATTTTGCTCTTCGAGGTTTTCCATGTTGGATATTGATATTGAAAAACAAATGGCTCAAATTACCCGCGGCATTGCAGAACTTATTGATGCAGAAGAGTTGCGGAAAAAGATTTTACGCGGCAAGCCCCTCACGGTAAAAGTGGGTTTTGACCCCACAGCACCTGACTTGCACCTAGGGCATACGGTGGTTATGCACAAAATGCGTCATTTCCAAGAATTAGGCCATCGTGTGGTCTTCCTCATTGGAGATTTCACCGGCTCCATTGGCGATCCTTCGGGCAGAAGCGAAACACGCCCCCCTTTGACCAAGGAACAAGTGCTTGCCAATGCCGAAACCTATAAGAAGCAAGTTTTTAAGATTCTTGACCCAGAAAAAACTGTGGTGGAATTTAACTCCAAATGGTTAGGAGAAATGGGCGCTGCAGATTTCATCCGTCTGGCTTCACGTTACACGGTGGCACGCATGATGGAACGCGATGATTTTGAAAATCGCTATAAAGAGCAACGCCCCATTGCCATTCATGAATTTCTTTATCCCTTGTGTCAGGGCTATGACTCTGTGGCTTTGAAGGCCGATGTGGAAATGGGCGGCACAGACCAAAAGTTTAATCTCTTGGTGGGACGTCACTTACAAGGCCAATACGGCTTAGAAAGCCAATGCATCATTACCCTTCCTTTACTTGAAGGTACCGACGGCGTACGTAAGATGAGTAAGTCTTACGGTAATTATATTGGTATTGATGAAAGCCCCAGTGATATTTTTGGCAAGGTGATGTCCATCTCTGATGAACTTATGTGGCGTTATTATGAATTACTTTCCACACAAAGCCTTGAAGATATTGCAGAGCTGAAAAAACAAGTGGAAAACAGCACTTTGCATCCTAAAATTGCCAAGGAAAATTTGGCAGAAGAAATGGTTACGCGCTATCATAGTGAGGCTGCGGCCAAAGAAGCCCGTCAGGGTTTTAATGCTGTATTTGTTGGCGGCGGCGTACCGGATGATGCCCCTTGTCATGAATGTGTACACGGGGAAGACAGCACGCCTCCTGTATTCTTAGAAGCGGCTGGTCTTGTGAAGTCTCGCGGCGAAGCCCGTAGACTTATCAAAGAAAACGCGCTTTCCATTGACGATGTGCGCTGCATCGATGCTGCTACGCCTTTGGCTCAAGGAGAGTATATTATTCGCCTTGGCAAAAAGCGTTTCTTGCGCCTGACAGTGAAATAAAGCTGTATTTTACTATAAAAAAAGCGTCCTGCATATTTTATTGTGCAGGACGCTTTTTTTATGTTGTACAGATGTTTTTAGCGTTTTTTCTTTCGTAAGTACGAAGGGGCCTTGCGTTTTTGCGTTGCAGACTCTTGACGTCGCGCCGTGCCTTTTTTGCTTTGGCCGCGTGAGCCTTTGCCCATGTGGTTACGCCTTTCTTGTCCGTGAGCACTGCGCGAGTTACTTCTTCTTCCTGTGCGTAACATGCGCCCTGGGGCAGGGGCAAGTTCTTCAGCGTCCAATAAGGTAAAGGTAATTTCTAAACGGCCAAGATTGACTTCCGTAAGGCGTACCAACACTCTTTGCCCTAAAGCAAAGCGTGTGCCGCTTGAAATACCTATAAGTTCTTGCTTGTCCGTATCATACTCATAAAAATCATCGCCCAAGTCTGCAATGCGTATCATGCCTTCCACAGGCATGGCGTCTAGTTCCACAAAAAGTCCAAAGTCAGAAACACCGGCTATGGTGCCTTCAAACTTTTGCCCTTCTTGGCCATGCAGCACTAATACCGCAAGGCGACGTGCCATTTCGCGTTCTGCTTCCATGGCAGCGCGTTCATTTTGATTAATACCTTCGCCTAGGGCTAAAAGCTTATGGGCGGCGGGTATGCTTTCATCACTCAGATTAAGCGCGTGTTTTAAAGCACGGTGTACCACCACGTCGGCATAGCGACGAATGGGCGACGTAAAGTGGCAATAGCATGAAGAAGCTAGGCCAAAGTGTCCGTTATTTTCCGGCTGATAGCGTGCTTGCGGCATGGTACGCAACGTGAGACGCCCCACAAGAAATTCCTGCGGGCTGTCTTTGGCGGCGTGTAAAATGCCTTGAATGTCCTTGGCGCTGGGCTTAGCCGGTAAAGAAGAGGCTAAGGACGTGGAAGCCAAGGTGCGGAAAAGGCCTTCAAGACGCAAACTCTCCGGCTCAGGGTGTACGCGATAGAGTACAGGAATATCTTTGCTTTCCAAAAACTCTGCCACGGCTTCGTTGGCCGCAATCATAAACTCTTCAATGAGTTGATGGGCAAAGTGCTGTTCTTTGCGGCTGATATTGGTAATGCGCCCGTCAGCATCAAAATGGTATTCAGGTTCAGGCATGTGGAAGTCCAACGTGCCGCGTTGTAAACGCTTCTCAGCTAAGACGCGCGCGAAGACTCCGGCCTGCTCTAGCATGGGTAAAAGCTGTGTACCATGCTCTGTTTGTAAGAAGTTTTCACGTGCTTGTGCCTCTTTATCCAATACAAGTGCTTTGACTTGCGTATAGGTAAGACGTGCGTGAGAACACAGCACAGCTTCACTGAAAAGGCTTTTATGTAAAGCACCGGCTTTATCAAAATGCATTTCAGCCAACATGATTAACCTATCCACATGGGGATTAAGTGAGCATAGCCCATTGGAAAGAGCTTTAGGTAACATGGGTTCCACAGAGCGTGGGAAGTACCATGAATTACCGCGTATACGCGCTTCTTTATCCAGATGCGATTTGACGCGCACGTAATGGGTTACATCAGCAATGCCCACATACAGTATCCAGCCGCCATTTTCTTGCTTTTGCACATAAATGGCATCGTCAAAGTCACGGGCGGTTTCACCGTCAATGGTGACAAAGGGAAGGTGGCGCACATCGCGTCGTCCTTCGTAATCTTCTGGGCGCGGTGCTTCGGGAAGGTTTTGCGCCTCTGCCAAAGCCGCTGGAGGAAATTCCGCCGGTGCGCCGTGGTTGAGTTTAACCAATGCTTCTTGCACAGCCACATTATCTTCACGCCCGTGGGCAGACAGAGCTTGTGCCGTCCATAGGTCAGAGGCTATTTGCTTTAGAGGGCGCACAAGAAGAAGGGTGTTAGGTTTTAACTCATGCACTATGGATGCGGGTATTTGTTCACGTTCAAGGCGTAAGCTAAAGGGAAAGCGTACATCACAAGGCTGCCCAAAAATATAAGGAGAGTCAGGGCTGGCATCGGTACCAAGGCGGCTACGTTTTCCGCGTTTAAGATGCCCGCGTCCGCCTCTATCTTCTGCGCCGCGCTCGAAGGTAACACGTACCATTATTTCCGTGGCTTTACGCTCCAGCACATCCACAATGCGCCCTTCAGGTTTTTCCTTAGAGCCTCGACCGGGCAAGAGAATGACACGCACTGTATCGCCATGCCATGCATCCCCAGCTTGGGAGGGGTGAATGAAAATGGAAAAGGGGACATTGTTTTTAGCTGTAGTATATTTTTTGGGAGATTTTTGTTTTGATGTTTCTTCAGGAATAGCGGCCTCATCATGCTCTGCGGTGGGGGGCTGTTTTTCTAAACGAGCCATATCCACAAAGCCTACGCCGGAGCGTTGCACACTATACATTCCCACATAGGTGCGTAATTGCCCATTGGCTACCCATTGCCCACCATGCATACGTGTTATGCGACCGGCATCGGCCAATTGATGCAGCATTTCTTCCACATAACGCTTTTTCCTACGTTGAATATCTAAAAAACGTAGAATTTGGTCAAGGCGCAAAGGTTTTTGCCCTGATTCCAAAAGATCCACCAGCATATCCGCATGGGGATCGGTTATGGTTTTACTTTTTTTTGCGGGCTTTACTTCTTCTTTTTTTCGGCTTGAAGTTTTTCCAGCATCTTCATGTATTTTTTGCATTTTTCTTTTTTGCATTTCTTTTTATCGCATTTGCAGGGTATTTTTTCGCTCATGGCTATACCTTTGCTTGTTAGAGTATGTGTTGCTTCGTGGCTCTGTTGGTAAAAATAAAAGTCCAAATGGCATAAAATACAAGTGATGCCATTTGGACTTTTGTCAATGCATATTGTGAAGAGTTTAGGCTAGGAAGAGCAAAAGCCCTTACATGCCTTATGTGCTCTTAGCGTGAAAAGATTAGTCTCTGCTACCGCCAAAGAAGCGTAACATCATGACGAAAAGATTGATAAAGTCAAGGTAAAGGGTCAAAGCGCCCAAGATAACACCGCGGCGTACGGCTGTGCTGTCATCTAAAGGAGCATTGGCAGCAAATTCTTTAATCTTTTGTGTGTCATAGGCGGTTAAACCTGTGAAAATAAGCACACCAAGACCGCTAATGATGAAGTCCATCATGGGGCTTTGTAAGAAGATATTCACAATCATGGCTATGATGATGCCGAAAAGCCCCATCATTAAGAAGGAACCCATGGCGGTTAAATCGCGCTTGGTAACCCAGCCGTAAATGCTCATGGCAAGGAAAGTACCTGCTGTCACACCGAAGGCATTCACAATGGAACCCATGGGGTAGAGAATGAAAACGCTGGAAAGGGTGAGGCCGGTAAGAGCAGAATAGAGCATGAACAAAGCTGTGGCTGTAAAAGCTGACAAACGGTTTACCGCTGCGGAAATGAACATCACAAGAGCAAACTGTGCTACAACTAAAGCAATGAGGGTAATGGTGCTACCAAAAATCATGGCGCGTATGGTTTCAGAACCGGCCACATACCATGCTGTTACCGCAGTAAGAGTTAAGCCCATGGTCATCCATTGGTACACTTGACGCATGAAAAGGGAAGCAACACTGGCTTGTATTCTTCCGACAGATTGTATTGAATCCATAGTATCCTCCAAAACGCCCTAAGGCAAAGATAGTAAAATTTACAGTGTAATATAAGTCAGCCTTATATAAAAGGCAAGAGACAAATTCACAGGAAATAACTTGGTAAAAGAATACAAAAAAAGTAATGAATATATGCTGGCCTAAGATATACACATACAAATGTCGCATTCTTGAGTTTAAATAATATAGATTCGTTACATGTTATAGCTGTTTAAGAGAACCTTGCTCGTCAAGGGCATATAAAATGCGTTGCTTTTTTTCAATAAATTGGTGATACTTACAAAAGCTTTATATTCTGTAGTAAAAAAGTCTTTGTATTTTGTAGGTTTTTATGGCAGCGCGAATAGCAAGAAAAAAACCGGTTCCCAAGCCCGCTCCGGAAATAGTGGAAGAAACTCCACAGGAAATAACACCGCCTAGCACATGGCGTAGGCTCTTGCCTGCCATGCTTTTTGTGGCTGTGCTTGTGGCCATGGTCATTGGTTTTTATTCTCCAGACCGAAATGTTGCCGTTAAAACGGAAAGAAAAAGCGAAAAAGTGCGCGTGGAAGCGCAGGCACAACAAAAACACAAAGCAAATTATGACGAAGCAAAGGCTCTCTTTGCTGCATGGCAGGCTTCACCTTATGCGGAAGCTCGTGACCAATGGCTACAGCTTTCCCACAGATTTTACGACATTTACGAAGATGCTAAGCACTGGCCCAATCGTCCGGCAGCTTTAATGCGAGCCGCCGAGGTGATGCAGCATATGGCCAAGGGCGAAAATTCCAAGGCTGATTATAAAATTGCCATTAATTTATATGAGAAAGTGGTGCGTGAGTTTCCAGAGAGTGTGCTGGCGGATGATGCCTTGTATGCCATGGCGGATATTTGGGCAAATCCATTGGATGATAGTGCTAAATCTCTAGCTCTTTTAGAAAAATTACGCACTAACTATGCGCAAGGAGATATGTTTGCGCGCGCCATGCGCCTTGAAAAAGCATTGCAAGCGGCGGCTAAAAAAGTTTCTGCTCAAACAAAGGACGGGGCGTCTTCAGCAAAAAAAGAACAGCCCAAAAAAGAACAGTCCAAAAAAGACCAGCAGGAAAAGCAAGGGACGCAAAGTCCTGCGCAGGCTAAAGCCGAAAAAACTGTTGAAAAAAACAAACCTACACCTTCACAGATTGCAAATACAGACCCGCCTAAACCGGCTTTTCCGCGTCCTAAGGTGGCCACATTAGTACAATTGGCCACTAAGTATGCTTTAAAGCCGCCAACCCTACCATCGGTTTTTCATATATATCAAGCCAATGCGTTGAGCGGCGGCATGTGGCCTTTGCCCGTTTTGGCAGAAGAGAAGTTGTTGGCTGAGGCGCCATGGGATTTTCCCGAGCAAGAAGAAAAAACGCATACACCTTCTATAAAAGAAGCGGTGGCAGAAAGTACTGGCAATGCTAGTGCTACAACTGGGGGTAAAACAGCTCCAGAAAAGGCCGATGCCCAAGAAAAAGGTGTTGCTCAATCAGATGCCCCTAAAACAAGCAAGGGCAATGCATCCACAGCCACGGCGGCAAAGGATGCAGCCGAAGAACCCAAAAAATTACTTTTGGCAGAAGAAAAAGCCCTGCCTACTGCACCGGGAAATACTCCTAAGGCTTTGCCCCTTTTGGCGGCAACGCCTCCTGTGGAAGCTGCGTCTAAAGTGGTACCTGCTCCCAAACCTAAAGCCGGCGATGTGCAAACATTGCCTTCTGTGGTGATTATGTCACCGCCTCCCGTGGCTCCTGTGCCCACCAAGGAAACGCAAGCAAAGGAAAAAAATCTTGCCAACGATGTGGTGGTGGCCAGTATCTTAGGGGAAAAAACAGAAGTAGCTTTACAGCCTTTAGGAAAACAAGAAAATCGAAGGCGTATGTCTTTTATTCCGGATCTTGTGCCTGATTTAAAGCCGGTAGCTTTATTACCCAACACGGTGAAAGAAGAAAAAAAACATATTTCTGCGCAAAAAAATGCTCCTGAGGCTATGGTTACGGCATCTACCACAGCCACATCCCATAAAGAGCATGCAGAAGAAAGTGTTGCATCACAAAGCAAACAACATGCTGCAAAAGAGGCAGATTCTCAAAAAGCAGCATCGCCACAGAAGATTGCAGCAGAGAAAATGCTGGCTTCAAGTATCGTAGCAGCGCATACACCCACCAAAGTACACCCCACGGTAAAGCAAGCTGAAGCCAAGCGTATGGCCGAGGTTAAAGAACGCGAAGCGAAGTTACTTGCCGAAGTCAAACAAGTTGAAGCTAAGCGTATGGCCGAGGCTAAAGCACGCGAAGCTAAACTACTTGCCGAGGCCAAGGCACGCGAAACGAAGTTGCTTGCTGAAGCCAAGCAAGCCGAAGCTAAGCGTATTGCCGCTGCTAAGCAAGCAGGTATTGCCGAAGGTAAGCGTATAGCCGAGGCTAAGCAAGCTGAAGCTCAGCGCAAAGCCGAGGCCAAACAAGCCGCTGAGGCTAAACGCATAGCCGAAGCCCAGCGCAAAGCCGAAGCAAAACAAGCCGCTGAGGCTAAACGCATAGCTGAAGCCCAGCGCCAAGCCGAAGCAAAACAAGCCGCTGAGGCTAAACGCATAGCTGAAGCCCAGCGCCAAGCCGAAGCCAAGCACGCTGCAGCTGCTAAAGGTAATCCTACGCCAGATTTGAGCTCAGAAGAATTGGCTGCACGCGTGCAACAGGCTAAAAAGGATGATCTTGCAGCGCAATTGGGGCTTTCAGTACGCACAGTTTTTGTGGATATTGGACACGGCGGGCGCGACCCCGGCACCATGCATAATGGGCTTGTGGAGCGTGACGTGGTGCTTGATATTGGTAAAAGAGTGGGGGCTCTTTTACAAAGGCATGGCATTAAGGTTATTTATAGTCGCACCACAGATGTCACCGTGGCTTTAAGTTCGCGTCCCATAAGTGCCAATGAAGTGGGCGCTGATTTGTTTGTTTCCATACATATGAATGCTTTTTCTGATGTAAGAATTCAGGGTTTTGAAACCTATTATTTAGATTTTTCACGCAATAGTGAAGCTTCGCGTGTGGCCACCTTGGAAAACTCCGTCAGTGATAAAAGCCTTGGAGACTTGCAGGATGTATTGGCAAAAATGCTACTCAATGTACGTACGCAAGAGTCAGCCGGCCTTGCTAAAGCCATACAAAAATCCACCATGCAGGCCATACGTCAAAAAGGTTTTATCACTAAAAATGGTGGCACAAGATCAGCTCCCTTTCATGTACTCATAGGTACAGCCATGCCCGCTGTACTGGTGGAAGTGGGCTATTGCACCAATAAGCTTGAGGCAAAAAGACTTAAGCGTGATGATTATCGTACCATTTTGGCACAAGGTATTGTGCAAGGTATTTTAGCGTATAAGGGTGCGCTGCAGCAAAAGATGGCGGCGCTTTTGCCTTGACGCAAAAAATTGCTTCTGGTATGTGATTTCATTCTATATACTGGAGAGTATTAGATATACTCAATGTTTTTTCTCTGAAAAGTTCTTTCGTATACCCCAACAGATTGCACCATTATGCTCTGTGAGGCTAAGGTATTGAAAAATAGCTTAAGTCTTAGATAAAGCTTGCTATAAGAGCCTTTCTAGACTATGTTTAGAAAAATTTTTTTTCATGTGTTGTTGCTGCTTAAAAAGATATTGTTTTGGGTAGATATTCTAATTATTTAACTGATTTTTGGGAAGGAGATTTCCATGCGTAAAGTGTTATTGATGGCTTTCATGCTACTTATGATGACAACAGGTGCAGCTTTGGCTGAAGCGAATAAAACAGCTGTGAAAATCGGCGTTATTGATATGCAACTTGTGGGTACTGAAAGTGAGTTTGCTAAAGATGCCAGAAAAAAAATGGATGCTAAATACGGCGCCGAAAAAGAAGAGTTAGAAAAACAAGCTAAGACTTTACAAACCAAAGGTGAAGCTTTACAGAAAAAGCCCACAGAAGCAAAGCAAGTGGAATTTGTTAAGTTAAAGCGCGCTTTTGATGAAAAAAACTATACTTTCTCTCGTAATGTACAGCAAGACGAAGTGAAAATTCGTCAAGATATGGTTACGTTAGCATTCCAAGCTGCTGCAGAAATTGCTCAAGCCAAAGGCATTACCTTTGTGGTAGATGCTGCTGCTGGCGGTGTTATGTATGCTGACGAAAGCATGAATCTTACGCAAGAAGTGCTTGAAGCTGTAGATAAGCTTTGGAAAGCTGGTGCCCTAAAAGAAGGTAAATAATAATACCCTGTATTATATAGAGTATGTATGCCCCCTAGCTGTCTTTGCATGTAGTAAAGGGCAGTTTTGGGGGCGCATTAAATTGGAGTACGTATGAGTCAAGCATTTCCCATGGATTTACAACAAATTCTTTCTATTTTGCCCCACCGTTATCCTTTCATGTTGGTAGATAGGGTAGTGGAGTGTGTGCCAGGTTCGCATATTAAAGCCTATAAAAATGTGACTTATAACGAACCCTTTTTTCAAGGTCACTTCCCCGGTTTACCCATTATGCCAGGCGTGCTTATTTTAGAAGCATTGGCACAAGTGGGCGGCTTGCTGGGCGTGGCAGAAATGGAAGATACTAGCAGTAAACTCTTTTTATTTACCGGCCTTGAGAAAGTGAAGTTCCGTAAACAAGTTATCCCCGGTGATAGATTAGATTTAGAGTGTTCTAATCCTCGTTGGAAATTACAACTTTGTAAGATGGATGCCAAAGCGTATGTGGACGGAAAAGTGGTAGCACAAGCCACAATCACAGCGGCCATCACCGACAGACCGTAATTTTTGTTGTCTGTGTAAATAACGTACACTTGCTTCAAAAACTTTTTCAGGGGCGCCGGAAGTTTCTTCTGGCTTATTTACGCAGTAGAAGTTTTGATAAGGCTTTTGTGTAAGCAAGGGTCTGTGTATATTCGGTACCAAAAGGGGGCCTTGTGGAAAAATATCCATTGGATTTGGCAAAACTTGCCGAAAGCGTGGCCTTGTTGCGCGGAAAGAAAGTACTTATCCTTGGTGATGTCATGCTGGATGTGTACTTGCAAGGTGATGCTAAACGTATTTCTCCCGAAGCCCCTGTTCCTGTGGTGCATATTCAAAATGAAAAACATATGCCGGGTGGCGCTGCCAACGTGGCGCGTAACATTCGTAAGTTGGGGGGCTTGCCCACACTTATAGGACTATGCGGCGCAGGGCGCGATGGACAAAGTCTTGTGCGTCTTTTGCAAGAATCCTACATTGCCGCGCATATTTTCCAAGATGTACGACGCAGTACCACGGTAAAAACACGTATTATGGCGCAAAATCAACAAATGCTGCGCTTTGATAAAGAAGATTACTTACCTAATAGCCCAGAAGAAAATGCCCATCTCACGCATGTGCTGGATTCGCTTTTGCCCATGCATGATGTGATGGTTTTGTCGGATTATGCAAAAGGTCTTGTGTGCCGTGAAGTTACAGAGCATATAGAAAAACTTGCCAATGCCAGTGCGCAAAGACCAGAAATTTTTGTGGATCCCAAGCCACAAAATGCCGCTGTATATGGACGTACTGCTCTTATGACTCCCAATAGAGGAGAAGCTTCTGCCATGGCGCAAATGGCTATAAATACACAGCAGGATGTATTGGTAGCCGGCGAAATTATTTTGAAGAAATACTCTTGTGACTCCTTACTCATGACCTTAGGCAGTGAGGGCATGGCGCTCTTTTTGCCCGATGGATCTGTATGGAATATTGCCACGCACGCCAGAGCTGTTTTTGACGTTACTGGCGCTGGGGATACTGTCATCGCCACATTGGCTTTAGCCAGAGCCGCCGGTATAGACCTTGTGGAAGCGTGTTTCTTGGCAACCTATGCTGCCGGTTTAGTTTTGGAGCATGTGGGGGTTGCTTGTGTTTCTGCCGAGGATATCCTAGACGCAGTGCAGCATGGCAAAGCGCCTTCTTGTGTACGCTGGGCGTAAAAGTGTATGCAGGAACAAAGCGTTTTTTCTGGTGCGGACGATATGAGTAGTACGAACCCAAACTCATGTGCAAAGAGTGTAATGGCGTCAATGCCGGCATCTTCCGTACCGCCAGTGCAAAAGGTGGCCATTGTGCATTATTGGCTTGTGCAAATGCGCGGCGGTGAAAAGGTGCTTGAAGCCTTGTGTCGCATGTATCCTGAAGCGCATATTTATACGCATGTATGCCACAAACAAGCCTTGTCTCCTTTTTTGCAAGGGCGGGACATTCGCACCACCTTCATTCAAAAATTGCCTTTTTCTCAAAAGCATTATCAAAAATATTTACCTTTTATGCCTTTAGCTTTGGAACAACTTGACCTCACAGCGTATGATTTGGTCATTTCTTCAGAGTCTGGGCCGGCCAAAGGGGTGCTTACCCGCGCCGACGCCACTCATGTGTGTTATTGCCACAGTCCCATGCGCTATTTGTGGGATTTCTATCCGCAGTATTTGGCTTCGGCTTCTGCTGTGCTTCGCTTTCTTATGCGCCCTTTATTCAGTTTTTTACGTCTTTGGGATGTGACTTCAGCACAAAGGGTGGATCATTATGTGGCAAATTCCAGCACCGTACGTAAGCGCATTCAAAAGCATTGGGGGCGTAAGGCCGCAGTGGTACATCCCCCTGTGGACGTACAGCGTTTTACTTTGCGTCAAAACACTCGCGAAGATTTTTATTTTTGTATGGGGCAATTGGTGGACTATAAACGTGTGGATATAGCCATTGAAGCTTGTATGCGTGCAAATAAACGCCTTGTCATCGTTGGGCAAGGGGAAATGCGCAAAAAATATGAAGCATTGGTACAGAAATTAGCAGAGCAAGGTATGGATGCCACATGCATCGAGTTTCGCGGACGCACCGATGATGCCACGGTGCAAGATTTGTATGCACGCTGTGCAGCTTTACTTTTTCCCGGAGAAGAAGATTTTGGCATAGTGCCTTTGGAAGCCATGGCCAGCGGTGCTCCTGTCATTGCGTATGGAAAGGGCGGTGCCACAGAAACGGTCATTGCGGGAAAAACAGGTATATTTTTCCATGAGCAAAGTGCCGCAGCCTTGGGCGAAGCCATGGCCACCTTTGAGCAAACACGAGAACAATTTGATGCACAAAGCATACATGCCCACGCCATAAGCTTTAATGAACAGCGCTTTGCACAACAAATGTATACACAAATAGCATTGGCACGCGAAATTGTAGCGCAATATTAAAAAGTATGGCTTTTAGCCATGAAGCGCACAAGGGTTTACCATGTGGTATTTTGCGCTATTTTAGGTGCCATGAATCGAATGGAATGCGGCTCAAGACAGCATAAGCATTTTTCGCTTATATCCTTGGGGTTAGTAACAAAATCACCCACTTTCACGTTATAGATGGCGCTTTCTTCCATACTACAATCAAAAAACTGTAAGCCTTTATCATTAATATAATGCGCCGTGGTCCAATGCTTATTCATGGGCTCTGCGTCGGCGCGTAAATAGCGTAAAAAGCGAAAAATAACGGCGCGCCCAAGCAAATTATTTTGCTCATGCTTTTGCACGCCATTGAGGGCAGTGGGTTCCCCTTTAAATACATTGGGGCCTAGCCACGCAGCAATGGTATCCCACACTTCCTGCGCAGAAGGAGGATTTTTTTCTCTTCCTTCAAAGGGGCGTTGCACCAATAAAGGGCGTTTCTTGCTTTGTATGGAAAGCATGGCGTCCACAAGAGCTATATAGTCGGTCTGTTGCTCCAGTACTGCGCGGAAAACTTTGGGGTTTTGTGATATGCCCAGTAATGCTTCATGAAAAATGTCACGCGCTTGTAAGGTGCGGATATGATGAGTTATTTTTAAGCCGTTCAGCACGGCATAGAGGGCGCAAAATACATCGATTTTGCCTTGATAAAAGGGTTTCATACTGCCTCCGTGCAGGACACCATATAGCACATGCCACTTGGTGTCAAAAGCAAACCCTCTTCTGTCAAACAAGACTAGACAAAGCCAAAGCCTAGGTGTATAACCTTGGCTAACAAAAACCATATTACTATAACTTGATATGCAGATACTAAAAGAAACACACAGTATACAAGAGTGTTGTGCCAAGTGGCGCACAGAAGGACACCGTATAGTTCTGGTACCTACCATGGGATATTATCATGCCGGTCATGAGGCGCTTATGCGCCATGCGCGCGGGCTTGGTGATAAAGTGGTGGTATCTCTTTTTGTGAATCCAACACAATTTGCTCCCGGTGAAGACTTGGCGGCTTACCCCCGTGATTTTGAGCGCGATGCTTCCATTGCCAAAAGTCTTGGTGTAGATGCTCTTTTTGCCCCAGAGGTGGAAGCTATGTACCCAGAAGGTGCTAACACCTTGGTGGCGGTGCCGGAGCTTTCGCGTGATTTATGCGGCATTACACGTCCCACACATTTTCAAGGGGTGTGTACCGTGGTAGCCAAGCTTTTTCTTCTGACACAAGCCCATGTGGCGGTGTTTGGTCAAAAAGATTGGCAACAATTAGCCGTTATTCGGCGCATGGTGCAAGATCTCTTCATGCCTGTGGAAGTTATAGGGCATGAAATTGTACGTGAGGCCGATGGCTTGGCCATGAGTTCGCGTAATGTGTATTTAAGCCCTGAAGAAAGGGCTCAAGCGCCTGAAATTCGAAAAGCTTTGCTTTTTGCCAAGGAAATGGTGGCCAAGGGAGAAAAAAATGTGAGCTTGCTCCAGCAAATGGTTTTAGCGCGCTGGGCAGATTCCTTAACCTTAGGTCGTCTTGATTATCTTTCAGTGGTGGATGCATCTAGCTTAAAACCGCAGGAAACAGTAGGTGAAGCCTCGCTTATGGCTTGCGCAGTGCGCGTGGGTAAAGCAAGACTTATTGATAATATTCTTCTTTAAAATTAGGAGTCTCCATGAAATTCCCCAAAGGTAAATACCTTTTTACTTCTGAATCCGTCACGGAAGGTCACCCCGATAAAGTTGCTGACCAAATTTCCGATGCCATTTTAGATACATTGTTGGAGCAAGATCCAGATTCACGCGTGGCTTGTGAAACACTTGTAACCACAGGTATGGCCGTGGTGGCTGGTGAAATCACCACCAAGGGCTTTGCAGACTTTGCTCAAGTGGTACGCGAAACCATAAAAGAAATAGGCTACAATAGCTCTGAAATGGGTTTTGATTGGCAAACCTGCGCAGTGCTTTCTTCCATAGACAAGCAATCTCCCGACATTGCACAAGGTGTGGATCGTGTGGCTCCTGAAGATCAAGGTGCCGGCGACCAAGGCATGATGTTCGGTTTTGCCTGCAATGAAACCTCCACCCTTATGCCAGCTCCTATTTATTGGGCGCATCAGCTTTCACAACAGCTTACACGCGTACGTAAGGCCGGTATTGTGGATTTCTTCCGTCCTGATGGTAAGACACAAGTGTCTTTTGAATATGTGGATGGAAAACCAGTGCGCATTAATAATATAGTAGTTTCCACACAACATTCCGATGGTGTAAGCCAATCTGACATAGTAGAAGCTGTTAAAGCGCATGTCATTCGCCCGGTGTTGGAACCATCCGGCTTTTTCACTGAGAAAGATTGCGAAATTTTTATTAATACCACAGGTCGCTTTGTGGTGGGTGGCCCCATGGGCGATTGCGGTTTAACCGGTCGCAAAATCATTAATGATACATACGGCGGTTATGGTCACCATGGCGGCGGTGCTTTCTCCGGTAAAGACCCCTCTAAAGTAGACCGTTCCGGTGCTTATATGGGACGTTATATAGCTAAAAACGTGGTGGCTGCTGGCCTTGCGCAAAGCTGCGAAGTGCAAATAGCGTATTGCATAGGTGTGGCTGAGCCTGTGTCTGTGCTTGTTTCTTCCATGGGAAGCAGCGAGTATACAGATGAGCAACTTACCAATGCCGTACGTGACGTATTTGATTTGCGCCCTTACTTCATTACTAAGCGTCTCAATTTACGCCGTCCCATTTACAAGAAATCTTCTTGTTATGGGCATTTTGGTCGTGAGCTTCCTGAGTTTACTTGGGAAATTACTGATGCAGTGGCAGATTTACAAGAGGCCATCAAAAAAGCGTAATGTTTTGATGATGGTATGAGAAAGGGGGCTTTGAGCCCCCTTTTTTTGTGCTAAAAATTAGTCAGCGGAAGAGCAGATTAAACGCCCGTCAATATTTTCAATTTCACTGCAGCGTCCTGCTATGAGGGATAAAGACGTATTTACCCAAGAGCCGTCCATTTTACGGCATGTGGCTCTGAGGCCTGTGTCTGTCACAGTGATTTTTTGGCAGGTTTGACGATAACTGCCGTTATTTATAGCGTTAATACTATCTTGAGGTGTTGTGTCAGCTGTAGCAGTGCTCGCTAAAGAAAATACTAAGCCCAAAACCATCATGGAAGATAAAATTTGCTTCACCATTGGAAGACTCCTTACGTAAAAAAGTTATTATAACGCGAGAGTTGGCTTGTTCCTGTAGCGAGCAGGAAAAGTAGGGTTAAGCTAGCATAAAAAAACTATTTTTGCAAAGGTAACAAAAAAGTAACTTTTGCAAAAATAGCTTAAAATATCATACAAAATTAAGTGGATACTGGCTATTGTGTGGCATTTTTAGCCAAGGCTTTCAATAAGCCTTGCATTTTGCCTAAAATTTCATTGTCGCCTTTTACACCATAAGGAGCAAAAACTTTGGCCAAGTTTTCATAACTTACATAAACACGACCATCTTTTTTTTGCGTAATAAGTATTTTTAAGGGTAATTCCATACCGATACCGGGGAAGGACTGCATAAGTTTGGTTCCTACCATGGGGCTACCAAAAACAATAACAGTGGTGGGTGCCAATTCAAGCTTAACGCCATGTGCATTTTTAGCATGGTCATACTCAGCAAAAACTGTAAGTCCTTTGCTGGTAATAAATTGTAGGGCTTTTTCTTTTACTGTGTCAAAAGGTAAAGCTGAAGCCACTTCTTGAACCATAGTTTGGTCATTTGCTTGTGCTGCATTGGGAGCTGCTAACACCGCTGTGGAGGCATAAACGCTAAGGAAAGTAAAAATACAAAGACAAACTAAGGCGTGTTTTTTCAATAACATACAAACTCCTTGTTGTGACGCGCCCAGCCATAGTGCAGGCATTGGGCTTCCTTTGTAAAATGATTTGGGAATAAAAGGCGTACAAAAAACTCGAAAACATACTGTATAGGTGGTAAATGTTTTTGTAAAGCGAATCATTGAAAGGAGATATATGACTATTTTTTGTATTTTACTGTTTTTTATATATATGGTAAAAAAATATAAAACATGGTTAAAATTTTGTATGCTTTTTTCAGTTGCTACAGCCATAGTTCACTATTTTGCTCTTTTGAATGCTGTACATAGAAGTAGGTTCAAGGTTTTAGATACAATTAAATAGCTATTTGAATAATTTCATAAGATAGAAATGCATCTATGGTCATGCATAGAATACAGGAAATATTCTTGTGTTTGTTTTGGTCACGGTAACTGGCATTAATGCTCCAGTGGCACTGCTACAGAGTGCTTGTAAGGGGCTGGACTCATAAGGCTTTACATGGACTATTATCTACTCACCGGAATTAGTTTTCTAGGCATATGCTTTTTTATTAAAGTATTAAGCGGTATTCCTTATGCTTTTGCGCCTCTCTTTGCCTTGGCCTATGTGGGGCTTGGAGGCTATGTAGCTGCATATTACATGCATTTAGAGCCTTTTTTACAGTATAGTATGTATGCAGGGCTTGTGGTTTTTTTGCCCTCTTTGTATTATTGCATCAAGAAATATACTCCAGATAAAGCTTCAGATTATGCCATATCTGCTTTGCATGCTGTGGCGCAGTGTTTTATTATTTGGTACTATTATGGCGCTCAAATTCGGTATTTTGATGAATTTTATTGGGCAGCATATAGCCGCGAAATATTTAACACAGGGGCTTTGTTTTCACAAAACTCCCTTTTGTTAGAAGCCGCTATTCCCTTGGCTCACCCCCCTTTAATGGCCATATTGCAGAGTTTTTTCTCCACAGTGCCGTGGATTGAAGCTTCTTTTCATGAGGGAAGTATTGGCATGGCTGGCTTTACGCTGCTTTTAGCGCTGGCGTGCTGTGTGGCCGCCATAAGCCGTCGCTACATGCCCTTACTGCCAGCCTTGGTTTTGGCCTTACTTGTGGCCAGCACAGCGCGCGTTTTTGGCACAAGCTTTAAAGCTGGTGTCTATGTTATGGCTTATGCAGAGTATTATCAGGCAGCATTGCTCTCCTTGGGCATTGTTCTTGTGTGTTTTATGCAAAACAGTGTTGTGCGCACCTGGGCTCTTCTGGTAACGGTAGTACTTTTGACCTTGAGCAAAGCCACAAGTTTTCTTTTTGCCTTAGCTATTTTTTCTGTTTTTGCCGTACGCGTGTTTTACACCTATAGGCAGGAGAGAGAGCAGCAAGCGGTACATGCGCGCCAAGATTTTTATAAGGGGCTTGGCCTATGTGTAACCATGTTGCTTTTAATAATTGTATCGCGGTATTCATATGTATCCCACTTGGTAGATAAAACTGAAACACATACGCAACACACCCAGCAAGTGGTAAAGCAAAAAGCGTCAGCTCAAAGCACTGCCCCCAGTTCTGCACCCTCAGCCCCTGAAAAAAATGTGTCGCAGCTTACATCTTCTGCGCCGGAAAAAAATACACAAACAAATCTTTTTGTAAAAATAAGAGACTTTATCTACACGGGAAGTTCTTTTGAAGAATTAAAAGATATTCCGTGGGAAGTGGTACAGGTATGGGGACATGCCTTTATGGTATTTCCCTATGTGTATTCGCCATGGCTTTCTGACGCTTTTATGTCTGTTTTTTTCACAGGCTGGGTTATCTGCCTTGTGTTTTTAGTTATTGTGGGCGTGGGGTATAAGTGTAATTATATTGCATTTAAAAAAGAACATACTCTGATTTTGGCAGTCTTATTGATAGGCTATGTGGCTTGGTTTGCTTTACGCATACTTATTGCCATACAAATGCACAGCACAGAAGAAGTGTATCGCGCTGCCAGTTACCCTCGTTATGTTGGGGCGTATTTTGCCGGTGTCATGACTTTTATGCTCATGGCTTTTTATACCAATCAAGAAAAGCTTTTTGCTTCCGGAAAAAAGGTTCTTACAGGTGTTTTATGCCTACAAACAGGCTTGTTCTTGGTTGTAATTGGTTTTAGCCCTTGGGCGCCTCCACGATCAATTCCTTTACCTGCCAAGCAGGAGAGGGTGTATGAGGCCGCGCTCATGGTGCAAGAGCAATTACCCGAAAAAGCGCGTGTTTGGATTGTCATACCAGAGAGAAGTAAAGAAAATTTCGTTATGATGCGCTATGCTTTGTTGGAGAAGTATAAAGTCATTGCTTTGCCATGGTATGTGTCTCCCGATGCGCAGAACGTACTACAAGTGCAGCCTTTATTGGCAAGGGCTAAAGCGAAAAATATCGATTATGTGGTTTTATGGGGAGCCGATACAGATATACGTTATACAGGGAACAATGGAGCTGTAGATTTAGCAAAGCATCCTGTGGTCATACCCATTTTATAAAATACATGCTTGTATTGCGTAAAGTTTGTGCAAAACTTGCGCAGACATTATGCAGAGAGTGTTTTGGAATAATAAAAAAAAGCGGCGTAAGGAAAACCAAACGCCGCTTTTGATATTTAGAAAACCATCTTATAATTCAGGTGGTAATTCTTTGAGTTGTGCCCAAGAGTATACAGGGCCATCCACGCACACATAGCCACTACCAAGGTTACAGCGGCCACAAATGCCGATGCCACATTTCATGCGTTTTTCCAAGGTGGTGATAATGTTTTCAGGAGCGAAGTTGAGTTTTAAGAGCGCTTCCACTGTGAACTTAATCATGATGGGAGGGCCACAAAGCACTGCCACTGTTTTGCTGGGGTCTGGGCCAATGTCGGTGAGCACATGGGGGATAAGACCCACTTTGTGTGCCCAGCCATCACTGGGATTGTCAATGGTTAAATGACAGTCAAGATCCTTATTGTTCATCCAACCGTCAAGCTCATAGCTGAAAGCCATATCTTGAGGAGAACGAGCACCGTAAAGTAAGCTTACTTTGCCGTAATCTGCTTTATGGTCAAGGATATCCAGCATGATGGTGCGGATAGGAGCCATACCAATACCACCGCCGATGAAGAAGATGTCCTTACCTTTCCATTCTTCGCGTGGGAAGCAGTTACCAAGCGGGCCACGAACGCCCACTT
>CAYJNA010000020.1:0-28601 GCA_964371225.1 uncultured Desulfovibrionaceae bacterium | reverse complement strand
TAGCATAAATAATGCCCCTAACTTTTTTGAGAGAGGGGCATTATGCTATCTTGCGACAGAGTAGGTCTGCAAAATAAAATAGTTGAAAATTATGCTAATACGTGGCTAGCAATACCGGATGCCATTATAAGGCTCCAAAAAGCAAATACAGCGTAAACGATTTTTTCATTTTTCATGGCAAGCTCCTTAATTATGCTAATACGTGGCTGGCGATACCAGATGCCATTATAAGGCTCCAAAAAGCAAACACAGCGTAAACGATCTTTTCATTTTTCATGATTTTCTCCTAAAAAAAGTAGTTATTATAGTTCCATACGTGCTAAATTTCCATGGGGAATAAGCGCGATAAAAATACACTAACAAAGTTTTAGAATTAAATGCAAGCAAAAATGATATTTGTGAAAACAAAAATTTGATTTTTTTATAATTAATTAAAACGATAAGTTAGCTAAAGTATGCAAAAAAAATCACAATGGTTATTTATTATTGTAGGCAAAAGTACAAATGGGTATTTTTAGCAAAGAACTACGCCAAAAACAAAAGCCCACTTCATGGGAGCTATGAAGTGGGCTTTAAAATATGCAAAATAAAAAAATAATATTATAAGTATGTTAATGGAGTTTGAAGCATTTTAGCTCATTATTCACAAAGCCAGTGATAAAGTACCAACATTAAATTTTTTGGGTCCACAGGCTTAGTGAGGTAGTCATTAAAGCCAGCGGCTATGCCTTTTTCTTTATCTTCTTTCATGGCATTGGCCGTAACAGCTATAATGGGTAAAGTGGTGGCATCATGTGTTTGACGTATGATTTTTGTGGCCTCAATGCCGTCTAGGATAGGCATTTGCACATCCATGAGTATGAGGTCAAAATGTTCTTTTTGCACTAAATCAACAGCAATTTGACCATTTTCAGCCATTTCAATGTGAGCATGCGTTTTTATAAGAATTTCTTCCATGATGCATTGATTGATCATATTATCTTCTACCACAAGAATACGTTTATTTTGTAGATTAATATGCGCGGCTATATCGTCCTCCACATCATGTGCAATCTGTATCTTTTTTTCTTCTGCTGCATTGAGGAATAAAATAACGTTAAAGGTGGTGCCTTGTCCAAAGGCGCTTTGCACTTGCAAGTTACCACCCATAAGATGGATAATATGACGGCTGATGGCAAGGCCAAGCCCAATGCCGCCAAATCTGCGGGTGATAGATGTGTCAGCTTGCGAGAAGGTATTAAAAAGTAATTCCTCTTGTTCTGAAGTTATCCCAATGCCTGTGTCTTTAACTTGTAAACAAATAGGCACTGTTCCTGCCGGTATTTCAGCTTTGTCTACGAAATTTGTGCCATCTTTGTAGTATATGGTAACACTGCCTTTTTCTGTAAACTTAATGGCATTGTCCACAAGGTTATTAATAATTTGCCCTAGGCGTATGGCATCACCATTGTAAAAAATAGGTAGATTTTTGTCTTGATAGTAGTTTAGTTCAATATTTTTTTGTGTGGCGTTTTCCCTGTGCATGTCTAAAGCTTGTGTTATAACATCTTGTAAATTAAAATGTATAATGTCCAATTCAAACATGCCAGCTTCAATCTTTGATGTGTCTAAGACATTATTAATAATACCTAGAAGGTTTTTGGCTGAAGACTCAATTTTTTGCACATAATCACGTTTTTTCGTATCATCTTCCTGACTGGTGAGCCAAAGATGACTAAAGCCTAAAATAGCATGTAGTGGCGTGCGAATTTCATGGCTCATGTTAGCAAGAAATTCACTCTTCATGCGGTTAGCGTCGTTAGCCTTTGTTACCATGCGTCGCATGGAGCGCACCATACGTTGTAAGGCTGTATAAAGTACGCCAATTTCATCATTGCGCGTTAAGCTGGTGCAGTCTTGTTTTGCATTGTCGGTATGCTGTGCGTGTTTTTTGGAAGAAAATGTATGCAAGATTTTTTGAAAAAATACTACAAGTTGATGCATACTGTATTGTTTCTCTTGGTTTAAGTCCAAGTCTTTATCTAAAGCACCTTGAGAAATTTGTTCTGCGTAATGCACTGCTTTAAGAAGGGCATCAATAATATATTTCACATAATAATAAATGATGAAACCTAAAAGGAATAAAATGGCGATGGCAAAAAACATAACTTGCTGACGCACCCTGTCACTGGTAGCTGAGATGTCATCTAAATCGCGTACAGCCACAGCAATCCAATTAGACTCAGGAAGAATATCATAACGAGCCAGCATTTTATGCCCATCTAGTGTAAAGGATATGCTCCCCTTTTTATTCTTTAATATGGTACGTCCCCAATCACAATCTTTCAAATTATCATTGAAAACAAGCTCTTCATCTTTATGAATAAACATATTGCCATCTTGGTCAGCCACAAAAAGATAGCCTGAGTCTCCAAGGAGCATACGCTCACTCATGGTGTCAGTAATGGCAGATACATTATACACAACACCCACAATTTCATTGTTGCGTAAGTTATATACAGGAGAGGCCACAGCGTAGACCACTGTTTCAGAAAAAAAATCTTTGTGCGGCGCACTTATGCCTATTTTCCCTTGCATAGCCTCCTGAAAGAATTTCTTATCGGCCACGCTTCTTCCTATGAAGGAAGGCTCTGTATGGTCGAGAATGATACCTGTGGGGCTTACAACACCTAGTCTTTTATAGTAGTAGGTATTTCTCATGTTTATGATGCGCGTGTTCACATCATGGCTATACTCTTGACGTGTCTGTAAGTCTTCAGTGAGATAGGGTTGTAAAATACCCGTTTGAGAAAGGGAAATAGCATTGAGGATGTTGAAGTCTAGTCCTGCTTTTAATTCTACCAAAGCATTGGCCACAGCCATTTTTTGCAAAGCAGTATTGTTCTCTTTCAGCGTTACCATGCTTCGCTCATAGGTATACAAGGTAGAGCCAAAAAGACCTGCTGCTGCAATAAGTAGCACTGGCAATAATATTTTAAGTAAAATTTTCAAACCAACTCCGATGCAATGACTTCGATAAGAACGAACGAGCAAGTAAAAAACAAAAAGCACTATAAAATTAAAAAAGGCGTAATAAGCTTTAGAGACTAGGTAAAAAGTCTAAAAAAAGAAAAAAAGCGGAAAAAAATACAAAAAACAAGTCTTAGTAATATAAAAAATAATAAATTTTAATTAAATACAGGGATATTGTACTCTATATTTTATTTTGTGTAAAATAGAAAATATCTCACTGGGTGAGGTGTATGAAGTACATAAACCTCACCCAGTATTCTATTTATTTTGAAAATGTGTCTACCAATGTATCGACTAAAGCTGGAATGGTGTAATCTTGTGGTTGAATATCACAAGGCAAACCATGCTTTTCTAGTGTTTTAGCCGTGATGGGGCCAATGGCAGCCAATTGTACATGCGGATATTTTTTCAAAGTATCTGCATCCACCAAGGAGAGAAAATTATCTACGGTGGAAGAAGAGCCAAAGGTGACACAATGCAATTTTCCTTGTGCCAATGCCTCCATAACTTCATCTTTTTTGGCGCCGGCCGGTTTTGTTTCATATACAGGCAGTACATGCACCGTGGCGCCGGCCTCACGCAAAGCCTCAGGAAGCACTTCGCGTGCTTCCATGGCGCGAGGAAGCAAAATCTTTTGCCCTTTCATGCCCAGTGCCAGCATGCCTTCTACGACACCCTCAGCCACATATTTGGCAGGGATGAAGTCCGGCTCAATGCCGCGTTCGCGTAAAATATCCGCTGTGGCAGGGCCAATGGCAGCAATTTTTTTCCCGAAAAGAGCGCGTGAGTCCAAACTATGTTTGTGTAAACGCTTCCAAAAATGCTTTACTCCGTTGACGGAGGTGAAGACCAACCATTGATAACTATCAAGGTCTTTAATGTGCGCATCTACGGCACTAAAATCTTCCAATTCGTGAATTTCAATGGTGGGAAATTGGATAACATGGGCGCCCAATTCTGCCAAAGACTGCGCAAGGCCGCTGGCTTGTTCGCGGGCGCGTGTAACCACAATGCCTTTGCCCAGTAAGGGTTTTTGCTCAAACCAATTAAGCTTATCACGCAAGCTAACCACATGGCCTACCACAATGACAGAAGGGTTAGTAAAGCCTTGCTTTTGCCCTTCTTCATGTAAGGTGCCAAGGGTGGCCGCCAAAGAGCGATGGTGCGCGGTGGTGCCCCAATGCACTAAAGCTGCAGGCGTATCAGCATCCATACCGGCTGCCATAAGGTTTTTAGCAATTTCCGGAAGGTTTTTCATACCCATAACAAAAACCAAAGTGGAAGCAGAGCGTGCTAAGGCGTCCCAATTATGTACGGAGCCGGGCTTGTCAGGGTTTTCGTGCCCGGTAATAAGCGTAACAGAAGAGGCAAAGGAGCGGTGGGTTAAGGGGATGCCGGCATAGGCTGGGCCGGCAATGGTGCTGGAAATGCCCGGTACTTCCTCAAAAGGCACACCGGCTTCTAAGAGTTCTTCAGCTTCTTCTCCGCCGCGTCCAAAGATGTAAGGGTCTCCGCCTTTGAGGCGTGCTACCATTTTACCTTCTTTAGCTTTTTCTATGATAAGGGCATTGATGCCGTCTTGCGGTAAAGCATGATTATTGGCGCGTTTGCCCACATAGATGAGTTCTGCCTCAGGACGTGCAAAATTGAGCATGTTGGCGTTGGCCAAGGCATCATAGACAATCACGTCTGCTTTTTCTAAAATGGCTTTACCTTTGAGGGTCAACAGACCCATGTCGCCGGGGCCAGCGCCTATGAGATATACTTTCATTATACAGTGCCTCGTACTAATTCAATTAAAGTGCGCACGCCAAAACCTATGGCGCCCACGGGGGCAAGAGGGCTTTTCTTAAAGGCCCAGTCACTGCCGGCTATATCCAGATGTGCCCAACGAGTTCCTTCATGTATAAAGGCTTTGAGGTACAGGGCAGCGGAAATGGCACCGCCTTCGCGCGCACCCATATGTGCAATGTCGGCCACATCGCTTTTGAGCCCTTCGCTGTAGGAGTCCCATAAGGGGAGAGGCCAGTAATTGTCACCAACTACCTTGCCAATGGACATGATTTCATCGGATAAAGCACTATCATCACTAAAAAGACCGGCCATTTCTGTGCCCAAAGCCACAGCGCATGCGCCTGTGAGGGTGGCAATATCGACCATAAAAGCTGGTTTCCATTGTTCTTGAGCATAGCTTAGGGCATCACATAAAGCTAAGCGACCTTCAGCATCGGTATTTAAAATTTCTACGGTTTTTCCGGAGTGAGATTTTACCACATCACCGGGGCGCATGGCATTACCGCCGGGCATATTTTCGGCACAAGCAATAATACCTATGACGCGACGCTGTACATCGCTTTGCCCAATGGCTTGCATGGCACCCACCACAGCGGCAGCGCCGGACATGTCACTTTTCATGTGATGCATATTGGCTGCAGGCTTAAGGCTAATGCCGCCCGAGTCAAAGGTAAGTCCTTTACCCACAAAAATAATGGGGTCAGCATTTTCGTGACCGGCAGGGGCATGTTCCATAACGACCATACACGTTTCTTGTTGAGAGCCTTGCCCCACAGCCAAAAGAGTATTGCAGCCCATGTCTTGTAATTGTTCTTCTTTATAAATAGTGCATTGCAAACCTTGAGCTTTACACATATTTTGTGCAGCTTCGGCCAAGGCAAGCGGTGGCAATATATTGGGCGGGGTGTTGGCTAAAGTACGGGCTAAAATCACAGCTTCACCGGCGCGTTCTCCGCGTCTGGCCGCTGCATGGGCATCATCGGGCACGCTGTCTTGCGTAAAACCTAAAGCCAGCCATGCGAGATCTTCTTTTTGGTCAGGGCTTGGAGTGCGCAGTGCATTAAAGCTGTATAAGCCCAACAAAGCGGCATAAATGCTTTCTTCCACCAAGCGAATATGATTAGAAGGGAGATTTTGTAAAACCGCTAAGGGTAAAAGAATGGATGTGGCACCAATATCGCGGCAGCGAGCCACAGCGGCGGCCACACCTTTACGTAAGGTATCAAGTGTGAATTTTTCACGCGCTCCAAGGCCAATGGCTAATACACGCGGAATATCCTGCTCAGGATGGCCGTGGAAAAGAGCCAATTCTCCTGATTTACCAAAAAAATCTTTACGGCCTGGTGCAATGGTAAACCAAGGGCTGGCGTTTTCTATTTCTGGGCAAAGGGCGGCTGGGTCTTCGTCTTTGTGAGCAAAAACGAGCATAACAGAGGCCTTCCATTGTTTAGGGCCTCCTGCCTGAAAACGTATATCCATAAAAATGCTCCTTATAAGCGTAACTAAATCAAAAAAAGTGCCACAGCATACAAAGGCTTGTGTCTTTTGCCAAGTGTAAAAAGAGGGGGTACTGGAGAAATATACGTATGCGAGGCACAAAGCCTTTAAAAAGTGAAAGGGAGAATGTGCTATGACATTCTCCCAGTGCGAGTCTTTTCACCGTTACTTACGGCGTTTTGGCATATCCATACCAAAAGTATATTTAATCTTTTTTAGAACCACCGGTTCCGCCAACACCTTCTCAATGGCTTGTGCCAAGTCCCTTGGTTTGGGAAAGAGTGTCTAGTGTTTGCGCAAAAGATTGTACGTGAGTTATATGAATTGAACCTAAAAACAATGCCATGGACAAGGCTAAAAAAGCAAATTTCTTCAAAACATATGCTCCTTATGGAGGCTATAAGTGCAAGGGGCAGCCTTGGTATTGTACTGCCAAATCAATTGAGAAAAGTTGAGGCAAACCTTTCGTCCTGAGCATTTGAGTATACTATATATACCATAAAAAGCCCGTAAATCCTGCATATATTATAACACTGCTTATAAGCTTTGTCTAGTTAAAGCATAGTGAAAAAGTGGGAAATGCCCTTTGCGCAAGGGGTTAGCATTTCATAGACAATGGTATTGATGTTATAAAAGAATGTATTAGCGTGTGGCTTTCTTAAAAACCAGTGGAAACACGTTTTTAAAAATCGACTATTTGTGTAAGTGTCTGGCATTGGCAATTGCTTTACTTGCTGATACACTATGCCCATGAGTAAACAAGTACAGTTAACACCAAAACTTTTGGCTGAGGTTTGTGCCTCTTGGCCCCTGACCGTGGATGCGCAGGTTTTAGAACCATTGGCTAAATACCTTATGCTTTTAATGCGCTGGAATAAGGTCATGAACCTTGTGGGCGCACGCCACTGGCAAGAATGTATGAGTAATCTTATGGTGGACTCTTTTCACTTGGCAGAATTTTTACGCAGTCTTCCTTTGCCTGTGTCAGAAAATTTTCAAACGCTTGACTTGGGCGCCGGTGCCGGTCTGCCCGGTATTCCCTTGCGTATGCTTTGGCAAGAAGGCACCTATCATCTTATAGAGGTACGCGAAAAAAGAGCCTTATTCATGGGAAATGCCTTGGCGCAAGTACCTTTACCGCGTACCCACGTGTTCCGCGGGCGTGTAGAAGATTTCTTTGCTGAAGCTGAAGCCCAAGGGCAAACAGGGGCAGATATGATAGTAAGCCGTGCCTTTATGCCTTGGGCGCAAATGCTGGAATTGGTGGCACCTGCGTTAAAAAATGATGGCCGCGTTATTTTTTTAACCTTAGAAAGCGCTCCCTTGGCGCATATGCAAGAGCTAGGCTGGCGCGTGGAAAGTCAATATTCCTATAAGGTGCATGGCGATACAAGATATTTTTGGGCAGTGCAAAAAGCCTAAGTTATTGATGATGATAGGGCACGCCGCGTATGATGGCCTCTGCACGATAAATTTGTTCTAGTAAAAGCACACGTGCCAATTCATGGGGAAAGGTCATGGGGCCTAAAGCAAGCTTATGGTGCGCTGCTTTACGCACTGCGTCGGTAAGGCCAAAGGCACCGCCTATGATAAAACAAGGTGTGCGGGTGGCATTTTCGGAAAGTCTTTGTAAAAAAGAGGCAAATTCTTGTGATGTATAATTTTTCCCTTTTTCATCGAGGCACACCACAATATCTTGTGGGCTTATGCTTGCTAAAAGGCGTTGCCCTTCAAAGGCGTTGCGCTCTGGTACGGGTAGGGCGGCATCACCATCTTTAACAATGATTTCTTGCAAAGAACGCCAGTGTTGTATGCGTTGCGTATAATGCGCGGCGGCTTGTTTCCAATGGGCAGCCTTCAAGGCGCCCACAGCCACTATACGTAAAGGTTTTTTTGCCATGGATATATCTCCTGCCACGGGTTGTACGAATGCATTGTGTGACCAAACCTTGCAAAGCATACGCACTTTCCCCGAAGCCGTCCAGCTTTTGCAAGATGCTAATATTATTATCTATCCCACAGAAACTTTTTTTGCTGTGGGCTGTGGTATTTTTGAAGCACATGCCTTGGAGCAGGTTTTTGCTTCAAAAAAACGTCCTGTAAACAAACCTTTACCCGTGTTGGCGGCAAATATTGAGCATGTACACTCCATTGCGCACCTTAATGCGCAAGAACTTGCATTGGCGCAAGCCTTTTGGCCGGGGCCTTTAACACTTTTGTGTACGGCTAAAGCATGTGTGCCGCACAGTATTACCGCCGGTACAGGTAAAGTGGCTGTGCGTATATCATCGCATTCCACAGCGCGAGATTTAGCCAAGGCCATAGGAGCGCCCTTGGTGTGCTCTTCAGCTAATTTGAGCGGAGAAGCGCCGCCGCGCTGGGTTAAAGATATTTCCCCCGTACTTTTACAAACAGTGCAGGGGCTTTTGGTGCAAGGGGCACAACCTCAAGGGGGCTTACCTTCCACCATTGTGGAGCTGTGTGAACAAACATTGTATATTCGTAGGCAAGGTGCCATAAGCGTGCAATGTTTGTCTTCCATGGCAGAATGTATAGTACAAGAGTAAACGCATTGCGGAAATAAAAAAAGCATTGCGCTTTTGTTGAATTTTTAAAAGTTTTTGTTTTTAAAGGGAAAAATATGTCTTTAGCTATTACACGTCCAGAGGCTTTGGAGCTTTTACACGCACACACCACGGAAGAGTTTTTGATACAACATGCCTTGGCTTCAGAAGCTATTTTGCAAGCTTTGGCAGCTCATCTGGGTGAAGATGAGGCTGTGTGGGGCATGGCGGGGCTTTTGCATGATGTGGACTATAGTAAAACCGCACAAACACCGGAAAAGCATGGCCTCGTGGGCTGTGAAATGCTGGCAGATAAATTACCTGAAGAGGCCTTGGCTGCCATTCGCGCCCACAATGGTGAAATGAATGGGCACATGCCGCAAAGCACATTGGATTACGCTTTACGCTGCGGTGAAAGTGTTACAGGTCTTATTGTGACTGCGGCCTTGGTGCGCCCCACAGGCATCATGGGTATGGAAGCCAAAAGTTTGAAAAAGAAAATGAAAGATAAGGCCTTTGCTGCTTCCGTTAGCCGTGAAAATATACGTCAATGTGAAAAAATTGGTCTGGATTTAGATAGCTTTCTCAAGTTATCCATTGCAGCTATGACAGAGAAAGCGCAAGAGCTGCACTTACCCATAGGAGCGTAATTATGGTTACAGAAAATAGCCTTTCAACAAAAATTCGTCGTCTTGGCCCGGCTAAAATAGCTTCCCACTTGCCCTATGGTTTGTGGGCGCAGGATAAAATGGTGAAAATGAATGTGGATGCGGCGTTTTCTGAAGAAATAAAAGAACCTCGTCTTATGGAATTTGAGGCGGCAGGCCCAAGGGAGCAATTGTACTTTGACTCTTCTAGAACCAAATGTGCCATTGTGACTTGCGGTGGCCTGTGCCCAGGTATTAATGATGTTATTCGCGCCTTGGTTATGCAGGCGCACCATGCCTACCATGTGCCCAGTGTGGTGGGTTTTCGTTATGGTCTTGAAGGTTTTATCCCTTCCATAGGCCATGCTGTGGCAGAGCTTACGCCTAAAAAAGTAGCTGATATTCATTCCTTTGGCGGCACTTTTTTGGGTACGTCACGGGGGCCACAGTCGCCAGAGCTCATAGTGGATACGCTAGAGCGGATGAATATTAGCGTGCTCTTTGTTATTGGCGGTGACGGTACTATGAAGGCGGCCAGTGCCATAAGTGAAGAAGTTCAAGAGCGGAAATTACGTATTTCTGTCATTGGCATACCTAAAACCATTGATAATGACATTAATTTTGTACCCAAATCCTTTGGCTTTGATACCGCAGTGGATGAAGCCACTAAGGCCATAGACGCGGCGCACACCGAAGCCATATGCGCCTATAATGGCATAGGCTTGGTAAAGCTCATGGGGCGTGAGTCCGGTTTCATTGCGGCGCAGGCCACCCTTGCTTTGAAGGATGTGAACTTTGTCCTTATTCCTGAGGCTAAGTTTAGCCTTCATGGTGAAGGGGGTATTTTGCAGGCCTTGGAACAACGTCTACGGCAAAGACGTCATGCTGTCATTGTGTTGGCTGAAGGGGCAGGGCAGCATTTATTGCAAAAAAGCTTGCAAACAGACGCTTCAGGTAATAGGCATTTAGGTGATATTTTTACTCTTTTACAAGCAGAAATAAAACAATATTTCTCAGAAAAGAACTTTCCTTATGTGCTTAAAGCCATTGATCCCAGTTATATGATTCGTGCCACCATTGCCAATGCCAATGACCGTGTCTATTGCGGCTTTTTAGGGCAATACGCTGTACACGCAGCCATGGCTGGGCGCACACATATGGTTGTTGCTAAATTACAAGATCAATTTGTACATTTGCCGCTGGACTTAGTAACGCAAAGCCGACGTAAGTTGAATATTACTTCTGAGCTGTGGCGTGCTGTGCTAGAATCTACTGGTCAAGGACGACTAAAGGGCATGTTGTCTTCTGAATAGGGTGGCGAAAAACAGAATTGCCATAGATATGGTTGTTGTTGCGGTGCTTGCGGAATAAGTTTAGAAAAAAAGGTGGCGTGTTATGTCGCATATGGAACAGGTGAAAGCTTCGGCGGGGTCTGGTAAAACCCATGATATTACACAACGTTTCTTGGCTTACTTGGCGCAAAGTACCGTAAAACCCTATAGCGCGCACTGTGCCTTGCGCCGTGGTGCAGCGCAGAAACAAGGGGATACGAGCGCATCGCCGTACTTCGCGGAAGGAGCTTGGGGCGATATTATGGCCATTACCTTCACCAATAGCGCCGCTGCGGAAATGAAGGAAAGGGTGCTGCACAGCCTCAAAAAATGTGCTTTGAGCAAAGATTCCCCCCATGAAACCATGGCTCCAGACAAAGCCAAAGCGTGGATTGATATTATTCTACGTCAATACGGCGCCCTAAATATTCGCACCATTGATAGTTTATTGCATCTTATTGTACGCACTGCGGCCTTGGACTTGGGCTTACCACCAGACTTTGAAAGTTCTTTTAATATTCAAGAAGTTATGGATCCTTTGTTTGATGATTTGCTGGAGCAGGCAGAGCATGGAGATGATGCCATGCTTGCGCATTTACGCGCCATGTGCCACTCCTTGCTGTTTCATAAGGAAGCGCAGGGTTTTACCATGGGATCACGCATGTTGCATATGCTTGTGCCCTTGGTGGAACTCTTTTTAACCAAGGAAGCAGCCTATTTTGAAAATTTGAGTAGCGCAGAAGAGATGGAAGCACGTCTTGTGACTTTGGAACAGGAAGTTTTAGTGCGTGCTAAATACCTTTGTACGCAGCTTGAAGCGGAAAATCTCAAAGTGGCTAAGCTGGCACAAGTGTGTTTTTCCATCACAGCCACAGGAAGCAAAAAGTCTCTGGGGTCAGCCTATTATAAAAAAGACAGCTTGGATGAATGCCTCCTGAAAGCCAGCAAGGGCAGTGCTTCCGATGTGGCGTATCATGCTTTTTTACAAGTGAAAGAAAGTGTGCAAGCGCTTAATGGTGAAGGTGAAGTGCTTCGCCGCGCTTTGCACATGTATCCCTTTATGGAAATGGCGCAAAACCTTGCTGCGCGTATGCAAGTTTTTCAACAGCGTGAAGGCAAGGTGCCTGCGGCTAAAATTCCTGTCATGGCTCGAGAAGTCTTAGAGGGGCAGTATGGCGTTTCAGCGGCTTTATGTCGCTTAAGCACCAATTTACAGCATGTACTCTTGGATGAATTTCAAGATACTAGCCGTGACCAATGGGAAGCTTTGCGCCCGCTTATGGCGGAAGCCTTGGCACAAGGAGGCTCACTCACATGGGTGGGGGATGTGAAACAAGCCATTTATGGCTGGCGTGGCGGTGATGCCGCTCTTTTTGATGGATTAATGCAAGAAGAAGAACTTACTTGCATGGCGCAAGTGACACAAAAAAACTTGCTCACCAATTGGCGTAGCCGTGAGCAAGTGGTGCAGGTAAATAATGCTCTTTTTGCTCCTTTAGCACAGCCGGAAAAAGCAAGAGCTGTGCTGGCGGCCATGCTGAGTGAGGATTGTCCCTGTTCTATACTCGATGAAGCCACGCAACAATTGTGTACAGCCTTTGCCGGCGCCGCACAAAAGGTAAAGCCCGATGCCGCCGGAGGCTATGTATGCATCGAAGAAGTGCAAGGGGAAAATAGCGAAGAGCTGAACGAAGCCGTATGCCAAGCATTACGCGCGCGTTTGGAAGATTTACGCCAACGTCGCCCTTGGAGCGATGTGACCATTTTAACGCGTACCAATCCTGCGGCGTCGCAGGTAGCCACATGGCTTTTAGAGTGGCAAATTCCCGCCATTACAGAAAATAGTTTGCTCTTGCATACGCATCCTCTCATACAGGAAAGTGTAGCCTTATTGGCCTTTTTGCATTGTCCGCAAGATGATTTGCACTTTTGGACATTACTCACAGGGCATATGGTACGCGGGGCTTTGCGTCCTGCGCATAGGCAAGATACAGAAGAAAATGCCCATTATGTGGTGGGTAATGTGCGCCCCAGCTTGGAAGAGTTGCATGCATGGGTAGTAGAATTGCGCCAAGAGGGAAAAAAACACGTATCCTTGGCGTATGCTTTTCAAGAGCGTTGGCCGGAGTTTTGGGATTATGCCTTTGCCCCCTTTTATGGCGCGGCGCAATTATTAACCCCTTATGATTGTATGCAAGAATGGTATCGCTTGTGGCAGGTGCCGCAGCGCTTTCCTGAAGCGCAAACTTTTTTACGCCGCTTTTTAGAAGTTATCCATAGTGCTGAGGGGCGCGGCGCAGGCACTTTGGGGACTTTTTTAGAATACTGGGCTCATAGCGGTGCAGAAGAAAAAAGCCCTACGCCCACCAAGCTTAATGCTGTGCGTATTATGACTATGCATAAGTCTAAAGGTTTACAATTTCCTGTGGTTATAGTGCCTTGGTTAAGCTTTAATTTACGAGATGATTACCCCCCTATGGTGCAAAATGTGGGAGATTTACGGGTGTTGGCACCGCGTACCAAGTTAAGTGAAAGTCAAGATGGCATGGGTGCCACGGGCGAGGCACATTATAGAGCGCAAGCTCAAGGCGCTTTAGAATGCCTCAATGTATTTTATGTGGCGTGTACACGTGCGCAAGAAGAGTTACACGCTTTTCATACTCATACTCCCAAAATATTAAGCCGTAATAATTTGGCCGCCGGTTTGGTGCAGCTGTTGGCGCAAGAAAATATGACTTTACCCTTGGAAGTGGGCTTTCCCATTGAAAAATTAGCTTCCATGGAAGATATGCCCTTGGATGCAACCCTTCATGAGAGTGCAACCGCACAAATGTCTTATGATTTGGCGTCCCAAGATGTGACGCCTCATGATATGACGTCTCGTGCCGCCATGGTAAATCCTTTAGATTTTACCCAAGAGCCGCAACGCGTCATGCAATGGCTACCACGGTTAAAAATTTATCGTGATCCTTTACAAGAATGCCTCTTGCCCAATGAACATGAGCAGAGTCACGCAACACCTCTTTCACCGCGTCGGCGCGGTATGCTCATGCATCATTGCCTTGAAACGTGGCAAAGTATGTCTCATGGGCACGATAAAGCACAAAGCGCGTCCTTGGCGGCGCAGTTGGGTATACAATCCTTTGCTCTCCCTCTTATGCAGGATGTGGCCTTACAGGAAGAAGTGACTCAGGCGCTTCTATGGTACGCGTCCTTACCCGGAGTGCAACAATGGGCGCACACAGCCTTACCGGAACAGGGGTTGTTGGATGTGGATAATGCTTTGTATAGAGCTGATTTATTGCTGCCGCCGCAAGAAGGGTATGGATGGCGTGTGGTGGAATTTAAAACAGGACATGAGGATGAGGGGCATATAAAGCAATTGCGCAACTATTTAAATTTATTAGATGCTATGCCCGCCAATCCTCAAGGCCTTGCCGCCAGTGAAGGCGTACTTATTTATTTGGATTTACAAAAGTGTCGCATGGTACAAGGCGAAGATATATCTCCTTTGCTGGATGCGCCCTTGTGGCAAGGAGGGCAATAATATGTCACAGCCATTTGTACTTTTCCCTTGGGACAAGCCTTTTTTAGAGCATTTACAAGAATATATTTGCAATACATGTCATAATTCCTTGGGGGCTTCTGTTATTATAGTGCCGCACAATAGACCGCGGCGTTATTTAACGGAGCTGTTGCGGCAAAATACCTCTTTACCGCGCCCTGCCATGTTGCCGCGTATGCTGACCATAGGGGAGATGACGGCACTTTTCCGCGCACAACACGTGCAAGCCTTTGTAGAAAATACCTCAGGGAATGCTATTTTAGGGCGCAAAGCAGCCCTGCTGGATTGTATTCATATTATGTACCGCGCTGTACAAGAGGTGGCTTTGACTTTGGTGGAAAATACCGATGAAGATGCCCTCGCCCTTCAACTGGCGCAGAAAGATTTAGCCGACTTTTTGCCTTGGGGTATGCGCTTGGTGAGTTTATTTGAAGAATATATGAATCAGCGTATAGCGGTGAAGGATATTCTTTATACCGAAGGGGAAGTTTCGCCCATGGCTTCGGCATTGTTAGGCGCTTTGGGGCGTATTCACACTGCCTATGTGGCGCTTTTGCAATCTGAAGGTTGGAGCACCACGGGCTTGGAGGCTTTTCTGGCCGCTGCATTTGTGCAAGACAATCCCACAGCCATACCACCCTTACTCATGCCTTGTGCGGAAAAAAACGCCCATGTTTTTGTGGCGGGCTTTTCCACCATCACGGAGTGTGAGCATGTATTATTACATGCTTTATGGAAGCAGGGCGCACATATTTGCTTGCACTCTGACCCGCAGTTGGCTTCTACTTTTGGCGGCGCGACGACTCAGGCAAGCGCCGCATCAGTACATTTTTCGTGCGAAGACCATGTCACATGGTTACGCCGTTGGCGTGCCACCTGTTCTTTACATTTGGAACCACGCGGACATAAAGCCAAAATGCACTTCTTAGCTGGCTACGATGTACATTCGCAGCTTTTGCATATGCAGGAAGTTTTACAGCCTTTGACCAAGGCGCAAGCTTCTAGGGAGCATGGTACAGATAGTCCCGTTGAAAGTACGGCCGTGGTATTGGGCTCTGCCTCCTTACTTATGCCCACCTTGCATCATTTGCCAGATACAGATTTTAACGTATCCATGGGCTATCCCTTGGAAAAATCTTCTTTATTTAGCCTTATTGAAGCTGTCATGCGCTTGCAGGAAGGAGCACGTGGCGGCAATATGGAAGAAGAGGCCTCTAGTCCGCGCCGTTATTATTGGCGACAAGTGCTACATTGCTTGCGGCATCCATTTATACAAATGCTGAGTATGCCTTGTTCTTCTGGGCAGCAAGGAGTTACAAGTTTACATTCTCTTTGGGGGCATATGGAAAAAGCTTTGCGTACGGGGCATCGCTTTGTAAGTATGGAAGCCCTCATGACCATGGTGGATATTCACCCTGAAGTACAAGAGCCTGCAAGGCAACTGTTTAAAAGTGTTTTGCCCTGCGTGATGCAAAATTTTGTGCATGTGCGTACTACACATGAGCTGGGCACGGCTTTGTCTACATTATGCCAATGCTTACTCACCTATGGCAGTGCCTTTTGGCAGCGTTATCCTTTGGATGCTGAAAGCTTGTATCGCCTTATGCAGCATGTGATTCCCACCTTAAAAATGGCCATGTTAGCCCATGAAGATGTGCCACAAAGAACGCTTTTCGCTTTATGTCGTCAACTCATAGGGGCCGAAAGAGTGCCTTTTGAAGCGGCTCCCATGACAGGCTTGCAAGTGCTGGGCATGCTGGAAACACGCTTATTACACTTTGATAGAGTGCTTGTTATAGATGCTACCGATGATGCTTTGCCGGGCTTTAGTGCGCAAGATCCTCTTTTGCCGGACCCATTACGGCAATTGGTGGGCTTGCCTGCTTTACAAGAGCGTGAACGTGTTGTGGCACACACTTTATATAGGCTTTTGGCTTCAGCCAAGCATGTACACTTTTTCTGGCAAGAGGGCATGCAACGCTCAGCTTTGTTTGATGGGAAAAAGAGCCGTAGTCGTTTTGTGGATGCTTTTTTATGGGAAGAAGAGCAGCAGCGAGGATATATTATTGAAAATGATACACCGCCTTTATTCTCTGCGCCTTGTCCGGCAGCGCCCATGGGGCAAGAATGGCAACATATTCAGGTGAATGCGCAATTACGCCAGCAAATGACAGCTTTATTACAAAAAGGCATTTCACCCACCAAGATAGATACCTATCTGCGTTGCCCCCAGCGTTTTGTGTGGGAAAATATTTATAAATTACGCCCTCTCGATGAAGTAAATGAAGGCGATGATCCTGCCGCCGTGGGAGAGCTTTTGCATGGGGTGTTACATCAAGTTTTTCGCCCGTGGATAGGTAAGGAAGTGCCGGCAGGGGCCATAAGTGCAGAACATATGTGCCAGCTTTTTGAAGAGGCTTTGGCGCAAAGCACTGTATTGCAAACCTTACCTTCGGCCAGTCTTATGTTATTACGCATGGCGGCACCTGTGCGTTTACAGCGCTTTTTGGAAGCGCAAGCAGAACAAGCCGCGGATACGGAAATAGTGGCATTGGAAGAAAAACTGGTAACGCCTTTAGTGGGGCTTTTTGAGCAGACGTTCCATATTACGGGGCAGCTAGACAGAGTAGATACGCGTTTACGTAATTACGGTGATGATAGAGAAGAAGGTTTGGTGGTGCTGGACTATAAAACGGGGCGTTTGCCGCGCGTCAGTGCCAAGGTATGGCAAGATACACATCTTTGGGAGGCCATAGGTCTTTGGTCGCATACGGCGGAAAATTCCGCTGAGGTGCTGGGCTTAGTCGCAGATGCTTTTAGCTCAGTGCAATTGCCTTGTTATATTTATATGTGCCAACAAGAATATGGTGAAGATGTTTTAGATGCAGCCTTGGTGGACTTGGGACATAGTGGTAAGGAAATGTATTTATTGGGGGATAAAATACCCATGGATACAAGGGCTGATATAGTGGATGTGCGCGTACCGCAATTGTTGACTTTTTTGTTGAATCATATGTACACGGCAGCGTCCTTTCCGCCGCGTGAGGGGGCTCATTGTGATTACTGCCCTTATGGGGCTTTGTGTAAACGTTAGACGCAAAAAAAGGGCTCTTCCTAAGAAGAGCCCTTTTTCGTATTCTGCAATTAGCCTTTTACAACTTCTAATGCTGTTTCGGCAATTTGTAATTCTTCATTGGTGGGGATAATAAGCACAGGAATTTTAGATTCTGGCTTAGAAATCACGCGAGCAATGCCACGACGAATGTCGTTTTCTTCTTCGTCAAGCACGATGCCAAGGGGCTCAAGGCCTTTGATAACACCAGCGCGAACAAATTCATCATTTTCGCCAATACCGGCAGTGAAAACAATGGCGTCAACGCGACCAAGTAAGAAGAAGTACGCACCGAGTTGTTTTTTGATGCTACGGCAAAGCATGTCAAAAGCCAATTGTGCTTTTACATCGCCTTTTTCGCGCATGTCATGCACATCGCGCATGTCACTGTTGCCGCAAATACCCACAAGACCGGATTTCTTGTTCATAAGGGTATCCACTTCTGTGGTGGAAATACCAAGCTTATCTTGCAAGAAAGGTACGATGGCAGGGTCAATGGTACCGCAACGTGTGCCCATCATGAGACCTTCCAAAGGAGTAAGACCCATGGAAGTGTCTTCGCAAACACCATTTTTTACAGCGGAAGCGGAAGAACCGTTGCCAAGGTGTAAGGTAATGGAGTTAAGTTCTGCTTGGGGCTTGCCAAGAAACTCAGCGGTTTTCTTGGCAATATATTTGTGGGAAGTACCGTGGAAACCATAACGACGCACATTGTGCTTTTCGTAAATTTCATAAGGTAAGGGATAGATAAAAGCTTCAGGAGCCATGCTGGAACCGAATTCGGTGTCAAACACACCCACATTAGGTACACCGGGAAGAAGCTTTTCAGCCACTTCAATACCCATGAGGTTAGCAGGGTTGTGTAAGGGACCCAATGGAATGTATTTTTTGATAATTTCTTTAGCATTTTCGTCAATAAGCACAGGCTGCTTAATGTCTTCGCCGCCGTGCAGTACACGGTGACCAATGACGGAAATTTCAGAAATATCTTTAATAACGCCTTTTTCGGCATCTGTAAGCAAGCTGATAACAGCTTCCATACCTTCTACGTGGGTGGGGAAAGCTCTCTCAACAATAATCTTCTCTTCTTTGTCGCTGTCAGGGTATAGCTTATGTGCAAGTTTGCCCATGCTGGCGCCAATACGCTCTACGATACCAGAACACAACACAGACTTATCTGCCATTTCGAACAGCTGGTATTTACAAGAAGATGAACCAGCATTGATTACAAGAATTTTCATACGCTCCTCAAAGTTTTTAGTTTATTTTTTTTCTGCTGCTGCTTGTATGGCTGTAATTGCCACAGTATTGACAATGTCTGCCACAGTGCAACCGCGGGATAAATCATTAACAGGTTTATTCAATCCTTGCAAGACCGGTCCAATGGCAATGGCGTCTGCTGCGCGCTGTACAGCTTTATAGGTATTATTACCCGTGTTTAAGTCTGGGAAAATAAATACGGTGGCACGCCCTGCCACTTGGCTATTGGGCAGCTTTGTACGTGCCACTTCAGGGTCAATGGCTGCGTCGTATTGAATGGGGCCTTCAAGAAGAAGCTCAGGCGCCAGTTCTTTGGCAATTTTGGTAGCTTCCATGACATTATCCACATCGGCGCCCTTACCGGAGGAGCCTGTGGAATAAGAGAGCATGGCTACGCGCGGTTCAATGCCAAAAACTTGCGCCGTATGGGCGGAGGCAACGGCAATTTCAGCCAATTGTTGCGCTGTGGGGTTGGGGTTTACGGCGCAGTCGCCAAAAGCCAACACTCTGTCCTTGAGGCACATGAGAAATACAGAGGATACAATGGAGCAATTGGCCTTGGTTTTGATAAATTCAAAAGCAGGGCGAATGGTGTGCGCCGTGGTATTGACCGCACCGGAAACCATACCGTCAGCATCATTTTTGTGTACCATCATGGTGGCAAAGTAGGTACTGTCAATCATGCGTTCGCGGGCTTGTTCTTCGGTCATGCCTTTTTTCTTACGTAGCTCATAATACGTTTGGACATAATCTTCAAACTGCGGTGCTAGATTTGGTTGAATAATGCGCGCACCGGAAAGATCAAGGCCTAAATCCGCAATGCGTTTGCCAATGGAATCCGCATTGCCAAGCAAAATAACTTCTGCAACACCGCGTCGTAAAAGAATATCTGTGGCGCGTAAGATGCGTTCTTCTTGACCTTCCGCAAGCACAATGCGCATTTTGCTTTGGCGTGCTTTTTCAATGAGACCAAATTCAAACATCATGGGAGTCACGCGCGTGGGTTTATCCGAAATGAGGCGCTTGGCTATTTCCTTAGAATTCACATGACGGTCAAAATGCCCTAAAGCTGTGTTAATCTTTTGCATGTTTTCAGGCTCAATGCGGCCATACAGCTCAGAAAGCATTTGAATAGTTTTATAGGTGTGATATTCGGTGAGTAATACCGGTACGGGAACACCTGTCCAGCCTTCGAGCAATTGTGATACATTAAGGGGTAAACGCAATCCGCCTGTGAGTAAAACGCCGGCAATATCCGGACAAGCTGAAGAAACACGCGAAGCCAAAGCCGCAAGAATAATATCGGTGCGATCGCCTGGGGTGATGATAAGATTACCATCATGTATATAGTCTAAAAAATTATGCACTTGCATGGCTGCAATGAGATAGTCACCCACTAAAGTATCCATGCGTTTAGCACCGTAAAGTACTTCTGCATTGAGCCATTTGGACACGTCTTCCATGGTAGGTTTACCCAGTGCAGGCTCATCGGGAACGGTGTAAATGAGTAATTGCTTTTCTCCTTGGGGCAAAGCAAGGCCTTCACGCAAGTCATATTTTTCAGTTTCACCGTAGTCGGCTCTGTTGACTACCACAGAAACCACGTCTACGCCTTTTTCATCCAAATGATCCAAGACGCTTTTGGTATTCTCAATCACATCGTCTACACTCTTGCCGTGACCATTGGCTAAAATCATCATGACAGCACCAATATTGCTGGCAATATCGGCATTGAGTTCAAATTCAAAGGAAGAGTCTTGCCCTAAAAAGTCTGTACCTTCGCAAAGAACAAAATCATGTGTGTCTGCCAGCGTATGAAATTTTTCTAAGATGCTGGAAATAAGTGCATTACGCTGTCCGCAGTTTACAAGGTGGCGAGCCTCTTCCAAGGTGTAAGCAAAGGAATCTGTATAGCTTTGCTCAAGCTTAAAGTGGGTGAGCATGAGATTGATGTCATGGTCTTTATCATCTAACACAGGCTCGTTGATAATGGGACGGAAGAAAGCCACTTTTTGCATGCTTCTGGTAAGCAAGTGCATCATGCCAAGCACGATGGCTGACTTGCCGGACCGCGGTTCTGTAGCTGAAATATAGAGACTTTTATGCATAATACACCGACTTGTTAAAGGATTAACGTGAAAATTTTCACACCATTTGGTAAAAAAAATATGTTTTTTGTGGGGGAAAGGAAAACCCTTTTGCTAGCACCCAAAAGGATTTTTCTTCCCCTCCCAGAAAAAACAAATCAAATATAAAGGGGATGAAGCTTTATGCCCCATCCCCTTATTTCAACTATTCAATGCCGGGCATTTCAGCAAGAAGCTTATAATGCTTATAGCGTTTTACATATTGCTTTTCAAGGTCAGCCTTCAATTGAGGAGACACTTCAGGCGCAATTTTGTCTAAGGAAGCATAACGTGTTTCACCCATGAGGAACTCTTGGATGGTACCGTCAGGTTCTTTGCTTTCAAGCTGGAAGGGGTTTTTCCCTTCATCAGCTAATAAGGGGTTGTAGCGGTATAAAGGCCAGTAACCGGAAGTTACGGCAAGCTTGCCTTCTTCCATGGTCTTGCCCATACCTTTGCGAATGCCTTGGTTAATACAAGGGGCATAAGCAATGATGATGGAAGGCCCTTTATAAGCTTCAGCTTCGCGGAAGGCTTTAATAACTTGGGTCATATCTGCACCCATAGATATAGAAGCTACATATACATAACCATAGCTCATGGCCATGGCGCCAAGGTCTTTTTTACCAATGCGCTTACCAGCAGCGGCAAATTTAGCAATGGAGCCCAAGGGAGTAGCCTTAGAGGCTTGACCGCCAGTGTTGGAGTACACTTCGGTATCCATTACGAGGATGTTAATATCTTCGCCGGAGGCAATTACGTGGTCAAGGCCGCCATAACCAATGTCATAAGCCCAGCCGTCGCCGCCAAATACCCAAATGCTCTTTTTGGTAAAGAGGTCATCCATATGCCATAATTCGTGGGCAAGAGGATGCTCTACATTGGTAAGGCCGCCGAGGATTTGTTCACCGTATGATTTGGAGAGCTCAGCATCGTCCATATTTTCTAACCAGCCATTGCAAGCGTCAATGAGGCTTTGCTCAAGGCCTTCTAAAGAAAGCAATTCTTGCAAGCGCAATGCGAGGCCATTGCGGCGTTGCTGATAGGCCATTTCCATACCAAAGCCGTATTCTGCGGCGTCTTCAAAGAGGGAGTTACCCCAAGCAGGGCCGTGACCGTCTTTGTTGGTGGTGTAAGGCGTGGTGGGGGAAGAAGCACCCCAAATGGAAGAACAACCGGTGGCGTTGGCAATAATCATACGATCGCCAAACATTTGGGTTAAGAGCTTCACATAGGGTGTTTCGCCGCAACCGGCACAAGCGCCAGAGAATTCATGCAAGGGCTGTTGTAATTGTGAACCCTTCATGCTGTCACGAGGCATAATGTCGTCTTTGAGCTGAATATTTTGTTCAGCAAAGGCAAGGTTTGTTTTTTGCTCTTCTAGCTGTGTGTCCAGTGGCTTCATAACTAAAGCCTTTACCTTGGCAGGACATACGTCGGCGCAAGAACCGCAACCTAAGCAGTCTTCAGCATAGACTTGCATGCGCATTTGTAAGCCTTTAAGCTCCTTACCTTGGGCAGGTTTGGTAGCAAAGCTTGCTGGTGCGCCTTCCAATTCTTCTTCTGTGGCAAGCACAGGACGAATGGTGGCATGTGGGCACACAAAGGAGCAGCGGAAGCATTGAATGCAATTTTCCACTTGCCACTCAGGCACGGCAATGGCTACGCCACGTTTTTCAAAAGCGGCTGTGCCAAGGGGCATGATGCCGGCAGGATCCATGGCAGAAACGGGTAATTTATCGCCTTGTTGTGCAAGGATGGGACGTACCACATTGGCAATGTAGTCTGGGTCTTGATCGTGACCACCACATCCACAGCCGCAAGAAGTAGCGGTAGCACCTGAGCAGCAGCTATCAGTGGCATTGGCCCAAGACTCTGGATACTTCACTTCTTGTAAAGCATTCAAAGCGCCATCCACAGCAGCGATGTTCATGTTAACAATCTTATCGCCCTTGGAACCGTAAGTTTTCTTGATGGAATCCTTCAGCATGGCCACAGCAGTATCAAAATCCAGTACATTGGCAAGCTTAAAGAAGGCCGTTTGCATAATCATATTAATGCGACCGCCAAGACCCACTTCAGTGGCAAGCTTTACAGCATCCACATTGAAGAATTTCAATTTCTTGGTAGCAATGGTGCGCTTCATGGAGGCAGGTAATTGCTTTTCCATATCTTCCAGTGTCCATTCGGAGTTTAGTACAAAGGTACCGCCGTCCTTGATGCCTTCCAACACTTCGTATTGATTTACATAGGCAGACTTATGGCAAGCTACGTAATCGGCTTGAGTTACAAGGTAGGAGGACTTAATGGGCTCTTTACCAAAGCGTAAGTGAGATACGGTGAAGCCACCAGATTTTTTAGAATCATAGGCAAAGTAAGCTTGTGCGTACATATCGGTGTTGTCACCGATGATTTTAATGGCTTGCTTATTGGCGCCTACGGTACCGTCAGCACCAAGGCCGAAGAACTTGCACTGTACAGTACCTGTGGGAACGGTGTTGATTTCTTCTTCTACTTCTAAGGAGGTGAAGCTTACGTCATCATTGATACCCACGGTGAAGTGATTCTTGGGGCCAGCAGAAAGCATATTGTCATAAACAGCCTTTGCCATACCTGGGGTGAAGTCCTTGGAGCCAAGGCCGTAACGACCACCCACAATGGTGGGTACTTCGCCACGCTCAAGATAGGCTGTGCATACATCTTGGTATAAAGGTTCGCCAAGGGCGCCGGGCTCTTTGGTGCGGTCAAGTACGGTGATGGTGCTGGCTGTGGCAGGAATGGCGCGCAACATATGTTCTGTGGAGAAAGGACGGAACAAGCGCACTTTTACAAGACCAACTCTTTGGCCAATGCTGTTAAGGTAGTCTACGGTTTCTTCAATAACTTCACAAGCAGAGCCCATGGCAATGATGATGCGTTCTGCTTCTGGGTGCCCTACGTAATCGAAAAGTTTGTATTTACGACCGGTGAGAGCAGAAACTTTTTTCATGTTTTCTTGTACAATACCCGCTACAGCGTCGTAGTAAGGGTTGCAAGCTTCACGGTTTTGGAAGTAAATATCAGGGTTTTGTGCAGTACCACGAATGTGTGGATGTTCAGGGTTCATGGCACCGGCGCGGAACTCTTCCACTTTTTCCCAATTTACCAAGGGAATGATGTCTTCATAATCGATAACTTCAATCTTTTGCACTTCGTGGGAAGTACGGAAGCCATCAAAGAAGTGACAGACAGGAACAGAAGAATCAATGGCAGATAAGTGTGCTACCAAGGCCAAGTCCATACATTCTTGTACGGAAGCGGAAGCTAGCATGGTAAAGCCAGTTTGACGACATGCCATAACGTCTTGATGGTCGCCAAAGATGGAAAGAGCATGGCTGGCAAGGGCGCGTGCCGAAACGTGAAAAACGCCGGGTAAAAGCTCACCGGCGATTTTGTACATATTGGGCACCATGAGCAAAAGCCCTTGAGATGCCGTAAATGTAGAGGTGAGTGCACCGGCAGCTAGGGAGCCATGCACAGCGCCAGCGGCGCCTGCTTCGGATTGCATTTCACGAACTACAAGTTTTTGTCCCATGAGGTTTTTACGATCGGCAGCGGCCCAATCGTCAGCAAGTTCACCCATTACCGAAGAAGGGGTAATGGGGTAAATGGCTGCGGTGTCAGAAAGGGCATACGCAATATGCGTGGTGGCGGTGTTGCCGTCCATTGTTTTCATCTTTGCCATAACACACTCCTTAAAATGTTGCGTCTTAAAACGTATATATCTGAGGTGAAGAGCTATTCTGCACCTTTCAAGTTATCCTACACTTTTTTTGCAATATTTACACGCAAAAAAAACATATTGGTCAAACACACAGTTTCATCATTGAAACGCGGACGTAACATAGCTAACACAAAACTGTTTGATTGAACAGTCTATTTTTATTTATTTTGCATAAATATTAATAAGGTTATGAAATGTTAACATAAAAATACTGTGTGGTGTAAATATGTTTTTACAGATAGTATGAGGGTAGCCCCCCTTCATCCTTATATATAATTCATATTTTCTTTCTGCCTAGACCTTATTTGACCTCTCATGAGAGGAATTTTTTTTGTATAAGCTAATTTACTTGCTATTTGCCAAAATATGTTTAACTTAAGCGTGCTCATAATTATGAGATTTTAACATTTGGAGAAAACCATGCCCATTAAAAATGATGATACCGTACAAGTACACTACACAGGCACTTTAACTGATGGCTCTGTATTTGACTCTTCCCTTGAGCGTGATCCCTTAGAATTTACCGTGGGTAAGCAAATGCTTATTGCCGGCTTTGAAAATGCTATCATGGGCAAGGAAGTAGGCGATAAAGTAAAGGTAACCATTGCCCCTGAAGATGCCTATGGTGAAGTGGACGCAGAACTTATTTTTGAAGTGCCCCTTTCTGAAGTTCCCGAGCACATTACCCCTGAGCCAGGTTTGCAATTGCAGCTTTCCAATGAAGAAGGCATCATGAATGTGACCATTGATGATGTAACTGCTGAAAGTATTATGCTTAATGCTAATCATCCCTTGGCTGGGCAAACACTTATTTTTGAAATTGAAGTTATTGCCGTAAAATAAAACATTTTGCGACTACAGTATAGGGTCTTGCTTCGGCAAGGCCTTTTTTTTGCGCTTTTAGCACAAAGCTTTTGTATGCCGTGTTGTCAATGTGCATGATTTGTAAATGCCACAAAACTGTATAGGAAAAGTATTTTTACTTTATAGGAAGGGGAAAGTAAAAAATGACTCCTTCATAGCAGAAGAAAGGGATGTGCTTACACACTTGCGTCTATGGGCTAGAAAGTGTATAAGCCACACAAGGAAAAGTGTTCCCCTTTCAAAAAGCTCTGATTAGTCTTCTATTTCTACAAATTTGTTTGTTTCTCTTTTGCACTATGAGCGGTGCTTTATGCGGAATTTATATAATGAAAGGGTAAACACGCTACATTTTATTTATGCAAGATTTATTTACTACAATTACCCCCTTGGGCGGCATGGGAGAAATTGGCCTTAACTGTCAACTTTGGGAAGGGCCGCAAGGCATTGTCATGGTGGACTGTGGGCTCATGTTCCCCGACGATTCGCATTTAGGCATTGATGTTATCATCCCCTCCTTTGAACATATCTATTCCATAAGGCATAAACTTCTTGGCATTGTGCTTACCCACGGACATGAAGACCATATCGGCGCTTTGCCGTGGTTGGTTCCCTTGGTGCGCGGGATAAAAATTTATGGTTCGGCTTTTACCCTAGCCTTGGTGGAACATAAATTACGTGAACGCGGTCTTTTGGATCGTGTGGAATTGGTAGTGGTGCAGGGAGATATTTTTGAAGAAGAAAAGCCAGAGCCCTTGGCTGTGGGTGATTTCTTATTTCGTTTTTTCCCCGTATGCCACTCCATACCCGATGGTTTTGCTTTAGCGGTGCAAACCCCTGTGGGCAAGGTGTTACACACGGGAGACTTTAAAATTGATCCGCACCCCTTGGAGGGCAGTGGAACAGATGTGCGCCTTTTTGCAGACTTTGCCGGAGAAGAAGGCGTACGCCTTTTGCTTTCAGATTCCACCAATGTGGAAAGGGAAGGACGTACCCTTTCAGAGCGCGAAGTAAAAGATTCATTACAGAAAATTGTGGAAAGCGCCCCGAGCCGCGTGATTATCACATTATTCTCCAGCCATATACATCGTATTCAAGAAGTTTTTGACATAGCGCGAGCCACAGGACGTACCGTAGTTATCAGCGGAAAATCCTTAGCCAATAATATTGAAAAGGCCAAGGACTTGGGCTTCATTCGTATGCCTCCGGCCTTTTTTAATGCCCATAATGGCGTGCCCGATGTGCCGGCTGAAAAAACCATTTTATTGGTAACCGGTGCGCAGGGAGAACCCCTTTCTGCCCTTTCGCGCATGGTCATGGGCGGCCATAGACAATTATCTGTACACAAGGGTGATACTGTTATCATGTCATCGCGCATGATTCCCGGCAATGCCCGTACCATTTCAGCCATGATTAATGAAATGTATAGACTGGGTGCTGAGGTGTATTATGAAAATGTGCGTGCCATTCATGCTTCAGGCCATGCCCACAAAGAAGAGCTAAAGGATGTGCTACGCGCCACCAAACCGCAAAACTTTGTGCCCATTCATGGGGAATATCGTCACTTGGTCAAACACTGTCGCTTGGCGCAAGAATGTGGCGTAGCAACGGAAAATACCTATCTTCTAGAAGATGGAGATCCGTTGACCTTGCTACCCGATGTCTTGCGCCGTGAAAAGAAAATTGTGGCAGATCGTACCCTTGTGGATGGCAAAGGTGTAGGCGATGTGGGACATGCTGTGCTGCGAGAACGCCAAATCCTTGGTGGTGAAGGTATTGTTTTTGTGGTGCTTGTGGTGGATGCCGATACTGGTAATGTATTACATGGCCCTGAGGTACGCTCCAAAGGCTTTGTTTTTGAAATGCAATTGCGCCATCTTTTGGAAGATGCACAATGTCTTGTGTTGGATCAATTGGAAGAAGTGGGCGTAGATAATATTATGCGCTTGCACGATGGAATACGTGCTTCATTGCGACGTTTTTTCCGGCGTGTGGTGGACAGAGATCCCATAGTGGTGCCCATCATCAGCGTTGTATAAAAAGAATATTTTAAGGCCGTAGAACTTTGAGTTTTACGGCCTTTTTGCCAAAAAAATGGGCGCTAATATTTGTGCAGTGGCAAGTTTTTTTCATCTGCCATACTAAAAAAGGGCGCACTTTCAATGCTTTTTTGAGCAGCATGTCATTTTTTCAGCTTTTTTCCCCAATGGCACTAGCTTTGCTATAGCATATGTTACGGCCTCTTTTATAGGCTTTCACCACAAAGGAGTTGTATATGAAAATAAAATTTTTGAGCGTAAGCATTCTTTGCTCTTTGTTAGTTGTAGGTATAGGTTTTTTTGCCCAGAAAGCTTGCGCTGCCGAGGCAGTTTTGCATGGAATGACAGATTCGAAAGGTAAACAGACCACCGTGACCATGCCCACCGTCACTCCTGAGGCTTTAGCCAAGGCTTTGTCAGAATGGACAGGGCTTGACTTTTTTATTCAGGACGTAACCATCATGGGTGATGTGGCTGTGGTAGATTGGGCTCCCAATTCCACATTGATAGCCGACTTGGATAATCGTCCACAAAAGGAAGAATTTCATTTTTTCGATGCAGATTCCATGCGCTGGTTCATGCTTGATTCCTTATATAAGACCTTGCTTGAAAACCTTGGCGTTAAGTATGTGTACTTTACTGCCAATGGTGGTAACGCTTTAGAATTTGAAGAATTATCTGCTCAGTCCTACTTTAGAACTGGGGATCCTTATATGGGAAGTCCCTTTTATTTCCAACTGGCCAAGGAAATACAAGAGGGTAGGGTTGCTTTACGAGTGGATGCATACTATGCGCCTCTCGTAGGTCGTTGGGAGTCTAAACATCCTCAAGATGGTAAGGTTCTTATTCTTTCCTTGGGGCCGGATAAAAACTTTGCACGTCATACTTTAGACGGTACATTGTATGACAAAGGCACTGTGAACGTGGTGTACGAAGACGGGCCTGACATAGTCCGTTTTGACTTGATGGACGCTGCCAATACCTTTATTGATGGTTTTTATGTGGATAATGCCCTGCAATTACACTTTGG
>CAYJNA010000019.1:0-28651 GCA_964371225.1 uncultured Desulfovibrionaceae bacterium | reverse complement strand
AAAACCTTTTCTTCAGAAAAGGTTTTCCCCCAGTGAATTTTGTCAGCAATCTGAACCTTCCAAAAAAAATTTTCCCCCAGTGAATTTTGTCAGGAGTTTTTTTTAAGGTGATGTTTTTTAATCAACGCGGTAGTGGCAGCCCACGCTTTTACGATTACGTAAGGCCGCTTGGGTAATCACATAGGCCGTATGCGCCCCATGGAAAAGCTGTATCAGCGGAGGGGTGATGAGAGTATGTTTGTAAAAATCGTGAATGTGGCGTGACAATTCGCGTAAATCTTGGAAAGCGCGGCGTAAACGTGCTGTACTTCGCGTAATCCCCACGTAATTCCACATGGTATGGCGAATATTGGCCCAGTCTTGCGCTATAAGAGCAGGGTCATCATTTTTTTCGCGCCCCACATGTTCCCAATCAGGGATGGCTTGGCACAGTTCTGCGGAAATGCAATTTTCTGCACGGCTACGCGCGGTAATATCCTTACCGGCGGCATGTCCCCAGGTAACAGCTTCCAATAAAGAAGTGCTTGCTAAACGGTTGGCACCATGCACTCCGGTGCAGGCGCATTCGCCAATGGCATAGAGGCCATGCAATTCTGTTCTTCCGTGTAAGTCGGTTAAAATACCGCCGCAAAAATAATGCGCCGCCGGCACCACAGGGATAAGTTCTTTACGAATATCTATGCCAATGTCCGCGCAGGTTTTAAAGATGGTGGGGAAGCGTTTTTCCAAATCATGCTCAATATGGCTGGCATCAAGATACAGGCAAGGAGCACCGGTGGAAAGCATTTCATGCACCATGGCTTGGGAAACAATGTCGCGTGGTGCCAATTCTTTGCGGGCATCATACTTATGCATAAAGGCTTCACCCTTATCATCAAGCAAGCGTGCCCCTTCTCCGCGCATGGCTTCGGTAATAAGGTGGCATTGCAAGCTACGCTTATTATAAAGAGCTGTGGGGTGAAATTGCATAAATTCCACATTGGCCAAGGCCACCTGTGCGCGATGCGCCATGGATATGGCAGACCCTACACAAGATGCGGCATTGGTGGAGTGTAAAAAGATAGAACCCACACCGCCACTGGCAAGCACTGTCCAAGGGGCAAGTATGGTTTGTACTTGCTTTAATTCTTCATTATACACATAGGCGCCGGCGCAACGGTTTTCCACCCTATAGCGGAACTCAGAGCGGCGCGCATGGTGACGACTGGTCAAAAGGTCAATGGCATGGCATTGCAAAAGGCAAGTAATACGCGGATGCTCCTGCACAGCGGCAATGAGTGATTGCATAATGGAAGCGCCGGTATAGTCTGCCGTGTGTAAAATACGCGAACGACTATGCCCCCCTTCACGGGTAAGGTTCCACGAACCATCAGCATTGGTGTCAAAGGGCACTTTGACCCTTTGCATGAGCATATGCTCTACGCTTTTGGGGCCTTCAGCACACAGATTATCCACAGCCTTTCCATAATTATATTTATGGCCGGCATCAAGTATGTCTTTTTTGAGGGCTTGTGTGTCTCCAGCTTCTGCCGAAGCATAGATAATTCCCCCTTGCGCCAATTCTGAATTACCGCCGCCAAGCTCTTTTTCTGAAGAAATCAGCAGTACTTCCACACCGCCATCGGCAAGAGTGAGGGCAGCGCTGCATCCGGCAAGGCCGGAACCAATGATAAGTACTTGAGAATGACGGCGTATTTCCATAATTATTCCTTAAATACCTGCTTTAATACAGGCCTCGAGCATACGGTCAAGAGAGGCTTTGGCAGGGGCTTTTTGCTCTTCGGGCACAGTAACAATATCTGCCTTTCCTTCATGAATGGCAAGTAAGGTATCAAAGAGTTTTTCATCGGTGATTTTAGCCATGTCAGAGCAATAAACAGAGCGCAAAGGCACCACTTGACAATGTTTGGCATAATCTTCACGCAAACGTTCCACAAGATTTCCCTCAGTGCCCACAATAACAGTACTACCCTTGGGAGCATTTTTAACGCATTCAATGAGGTAGGTGGTAGAACCTGAGCCATCGGCCACTTTTACCACATCATGATTGCACTCGGGGTGTACCACCACTTGGCAGCCTTCATATTCCTCACGCATGGCAGCAATTTGTTGTGCAGAAAATTTTGCATGAATGGCGCAACAACCGGGCCAAAGCAACATACGTGCTTGGCGCATGCCTTCCAAATCAATATTTTCACCGCTACCTTTAATGTTGAGTACATGCCAGTCTTGCTCTGTTAAGCCTAACTGCACCGCGGTGTTTTGGGCAAGATTTTTATCGGGAAGGAAAAATACATAGCCATCATCGCCGGCTTCTTTTAAAGCCCATTGCAACATGACTTTTGCATTGGCTGAGGTACATACGGCACCGCCAAAACGTCCCACAACGCTTTTTACCGCCACAGAAGTATTTACATATGCCAAAGGAATAACCTTACGCCCTTCGGCTGAGGCGGCTGCATGTACCTTGGTGATAACTTTTTCTAGCAAGGGGGCTGGTGTCATTTGTGACATGACGCAATTGGCACGTGGGTCTGGGATATGTATTTGCTGGCCTTCACGGGCTAAAAGCGCGGCGGATTCAGCCATAAAATAGACGCCGCACAAAATAACGTGCGGCGCAGAAATTCCGGCAACTTTACGGGCAAGTTCTAAAGAATCACCGGTAATATCGCAATGTTCTACCACTTCTTCGCTTTGGTAGTGATGCCCCATAATGCATACTTTATCACCAAGGGCGTCGCGTAATTCGTAAATATCTTCAAAATTCATAGTGTTTTCCTTGTAAATCTATGTGTACGGACAGGCGTACACGGTATTACTAAAGCGTCATGGAGCAGGGGGAGCTCTGTGACCTGTATTATTTTTGCATCGTTCCTATGCGCATGCTAAAATCTGCACATGGGGCGGAATGGGTTAAACGTCCCACAGATATAAAGTCCGCGGGGCGTACAGCATGGGCGCTTAAAGCCAGCTCACGAATATTCTCAAGGCTAACGCCGCCACTGATTTCTGCTTCTATGCCTTGGGGGATGAGCGGTAAGCACGTGCTAAGCTCAGCCACAGACATATTATCCAGCATAATGCGATCTGCTTGAGCGTCCACGGCTTCTTGTACCTCTGTAGCATTGCGGCATTCCACTTCAATGGGAGGGCAAGGGCTATAGGCAGCGCGTAGCATTTGCACGGCTTTGCTTATGGAGCCGCAACTGTCGATGTGATTGTCTTTGAGCATGAGCATTTCTGTGAGATTGCGGCGATGGTTATACCCGCCACCTATGCGCACAGCGTATTTTTCTACCCAGCGTAATCCGGGCAGGGTTTTTCGCGTGTCCAGTAAGCGTACTTTGGTACCGTCCAATTCCTTTACATAGACTTGCGTAAGGTTGGCAATGCCGGAAAGGTGTGAGATGAAATTTAAAATGACACGTTCTAGTTTCAGAATATCCACAGAAGCGCCATGAAGTCGCACAATTTCTGTGCCATGACTTACCAAAGTGCCTTCAGTGACACAAGGTTGCCATAGGCAAGAGCCACCACCTTGGGCGTTGTATTCGGCAAAAATAAGAGGAATAAGGGGCAAGCCTGCCACAAAGGTATCTTCTTTGGCCATAATATACGCACGTGTACTGTGTTGCGGCGAAAAAATACCTGCGGCGGTAAGGTCTGGCCCGTCTTCTTCCAGAGCCAAGGAAATGCTTTGTTTTACATAGTCTAAAGCACTGTCGGGGAAGTAATCTTGAAAAACAACATCTGACATCTTGTACCTAGCATAGCTTAGTGTTATTAGTTCCACAGCGAAATGACGCAAATTACTGCGGTCGCCTTTCCATGTAGTTAGATGCGCGGCTTTCGTCAAGTCTCAGTATGGATATGGGACAATTTTCACAAACATTCTTTATCACTTTGCTAGGAAATATTGGGGATAGATATGGCTAAAAGCGAACAAAAAACACCTTTTTTGCTCCCCAATGAGCAAGATTCTAGCCAAAATGCAAATCTTGAAAATACTTCTTTAGACATGCCTACTTCACAAGAAGAGGATGCGTATAAATCCGGCGATTGGATGCAAATGCCCGATGTTTGCCGTGATGATGGCGACATAAGCGCGCATTTTGCTCACCCTGCGGATATGGCAGATCATATTGAAAATCTTTCTTTGGAAAAACAAGTTTGTGTTTTGCAAAACCTCTCCAAAGAAGATGCCGCCGAAGCCTTAGCTGAATTAGATGAAAATGTGGCTGTGGATGTTTTGGAAAATTTAGATCCGGATACCGCCGCACAAATTATCGCCGAAATGTCTCCTGACGATGCCGCCGACGTTTTGGATGAGTTGGACGAAGAGCATCGCGATGCTTTGTTAGATAAGCTGGAAAAGGAAGATTCTGAAGAAATTCGTAATCTGCTCACCTTTGACCCTGACTCTGCCGGCGGGGTTATGAATACGGAGATTATTCTTTTAGAACAATCCATCACCGTGGACGAAGCTATTATTCATATTCGCCATGAAATGGAAGATAAGGAAAGCCCGTATTATGCCTATGTGGTGGATGAACAAGATATTTTAGTGGGCGTGCTTTCTCTGCGCGATCTTATGCTTTCACGCCCAGGTACCGTTTTGCGTGAGGCTTTGTCTTCCCATGCTGTTATTACCGTGACCTATGACATGGAAAAGGGCGAAGTGGCTAGCTTGCTCTCGCACTATAATTTCATGGCCATGCCTGTGGTGGATTATGAAGGGCATATCATGGGCGTGGTAACCTATGACGATATTCTGGATATTATGCATGAAGAAGCCAGTGCTGACATGTTGGGCATGGTGGGGGCAGACCCAGAAGAAACCATTGATACGCCTTGGTTTGAGTCCGTGCGTAAGCGTTTGCCTTGGCTTATGATAAATTTATTTAATTCTGCCGTGTCTGCTTCGGTGGTGTATATGTTTGAGGGGTCCATTGCCAGCATGGCTATTTTAGCTGTGCTCATGCCCATGGTGGCTAACCAAGCCGGTAATACAGGGCAACAAGCCTTGGCGGTAATTATTCGCCAATTGGCTACAGAGCGTTTTGATGGCAAACGTTCTTGGCTTGCGGTATTACGTGAGGGAAAAATCGGCTTTACCACCGGCTCTATCATGGCCTTGCTTGCTTTCTTGGTGGTGTGGGGCTTTACCGGTCATGCTGTATTGGGCTTGGTTATGGGCGGTGCATTACTTTTTGATATGATACTTGGTGCTGTGGCTGGTGGGTCTATTCCTCTTATTTTACGCGCCCTTGGGCGTGATCCTGCTCAAGCTTCCAGTATTTTTCTTACCACCATTACCGATGGCGCAGGCTTTTTTGTCTTCCTGGGATTGGCCACCATGTTTGTCTTGTAAATTCTTCGTAAGAAGAGGCAATATACTTGAAGCCCCTGCACTTGTTTATGGTGCAGGGGCGTATTTTTAGTATTATAAAAGATTGTCTTAGCGGCGCGACATTTGTTGTAAGCGAGCCACTCTTTCCTCAATGGGGGGGTGGGTGCTGAATAAATTACTCATACTACCACCAAACAGCGGCGAAACAATGAACATTTGCTCTGTGCTGGCATTCCCGTTTTTCATGGGTATTTGCTTGCTATAATTTTGTAATTTATGCAAAGCACCCGCCAAGGCTAAAGGATCTCCGCTAATACGTGCGCCGGTATCATCGGCTAAGTATTCACGAGAGCGTGATATGGCCATTTGAATAAGGCTTGCGGCAATGGGGGCTAAAATAGCCATTAAGAGACCGCTTAGCATATTGCCCCCGCCTTCTTCATCATCACTGCGACCTATGCCAAAAATGGCGGCAAATTGCATCATATTGGCTATGGAGACAATGGCAGAAGCCAGCACACCGGCCACCGTTTGAATAAGAATGTCCCTATTGGCAATGTGCCCAATTTCGTGGGCAATAACGCCGCGTAATTCTTCTGGGGTGAGTAATTGCATAATACCTTCAGTGACAGCTACTACACCGTGTTCTGGGTCACGTCCTGTGGCAAAAGCATTGGGAGCTTGTTCCGGTATAATGCAGATACGTGGCTTGGGAATGTTGGCGCGGGCGGCCAATTCTTCCACCATTTGATGCAAGGCTGGGGCATCACTGGGGGAAAGTTCGCGCGCTTTATACATTTTAAGTACTATAACGTCGGAATACCAATAAGAACCGACGTTCATGGCAAGTGCCAAGCCAAAAGCAATAATAATGCCCACTTTTCCACCAAGGGCGCCACCTAACACAATAATAAGGCCAGAAAGTAAAGCTAAAAGTAAGGCTGTTTTTATTTGACTGGTCATATAATCTCCTATGTCTTTCTGTAAAATAAGTGATATTTTTATTTTGGCTATGGCAAATGCATAAAAAAATCTGTAAAAGTCATGTATGTGTATGATATTTTATATCATAGTTGTTATACTCATTTAGCGTTACTCCCGCAAGCCTCTTTATATATCTTGCTTTGCTTTGTGCTCTTTCGTATACTATGTGCGAAAAAATGTTTCCTTTCAACCGTATATCTTCTGGAAAAATATGATTAGTATGCAAAATTTGAAAAAATATAATTTTTTTGGCGTCTTTTTAGGTGTTGGTATTTTAGCCTTTACAGTGTTTTTTTCTTGTGTTGCCGTGGCTGCAACGACGCCTGTGTTAGATTTTTCTTTTTTTGAAAAAGGACAAGAAGACCCTGTGATGTTGGTCATTGGTGGTATTCAAGGGGATGAACCGGGCGGTTTTTCTGCGGCCACACTCATAGCCACGCGCTATACTGTCACCAAGGGCAGTATATGGGTGGTGCCAAATTTAAACTTTCCCAGCATTATCAAGCGTTCTCGTGGCGTACACGGAGATATGAACAGAAAATTTGCCAAGCTTGACAGTAAGGATCCGCAATTTGAAATAGTGACGCGTATTCAAGATATTATTCGTGACCCCAAGGTCTGCCTTGTGCTGAATCTTCACGATGGCAGTGGTTATTATAGAGAAAAATACATTGATAAATGGCATAACCCTAAGCGTTGGGGGCAATCTGTCATTATAGACCAAGCCCTTATGCCTCGTATGCAGGTGCCCTCGGGTAATACTAAGGTGGACGCTTTAAAGGATTTAAATGCAGCAGCTTCTTTTGTGAGTGCAGAGGTGAATAAGCATTTATTGGAAGAAGGGCATATAATGCATGTGCATGATACCAAAACAGCCATGGGTGATAAGGAAATGGAAAAAAGCTTATCATGGTTTGCGGTTCGCCACGGTAAGCCGGCTTTTGGTTTGGAAGCCAGTAAAAACCTCTCTGTGGTGCGACGTACCTACTATCATTTGCACATGATTGAAAGTTTTGCCAAGGTACTGGGTGTTGAAATTCAGCGTGATTTTGAGCTTAGCCTTGAAGGCGTTCAAGAGGCATTATACAGTGATTTGAGTGTCTCTTTCATGAAAAATCGCGTGGTATTGCCTTTGGAAGATGTGCGCAGCAGTATTAATTATTTACCCTTGGTAAAACAACAGCAAGACCTTGTCACTTCTAAACCCATAATGGCTGTGTTAGCACAAAAATCTACTCTTGATGTGCATTATGGAAATAGAAAACTGACCGTTATTCGCCCCGATTGGCACGAGCTTGATACCAGCCTTACAGGGCTAAGCGTGGAAGTGGATGGGAAAAAGCAAGAAGTGGCCTTTGGTGAAATACTGCATGTGGAAAAGAATATAAAGGTGCTTCCCGTAGAAGGGTATAGAGTTAATGCCATTGGCGCGAACACAGGAAAGAAGAATGAAAGTGGCATTGTGCTTACGCAAAAGAATTTTATTAAGCGTTATTCCATAGATAATGGCGGGACTATTTTTCGTATAGAAACCTATGCGGGGAAAAAGTTTTGCGGCATGTTTTTAGTGCGTTTTGCTAAGCAAAATTAAGCGATAAATAAAGGGGAAATACATATGTATTTCCCCTTTTATATACAGCAGTATTCTTAAAAAATTACAGTAATTAGGGCATTAAGGGGGCTAACATAAGCCCAGTGGTGACGGGTAAACCCATCATAATATTGGCATTGGCCAAGGCTTGACCGGAAGCACCGCGGCAAACATTGTCAATGGCGCTTACAACGATGAGGCGCTTGGTGCGTGGATCCACTACAATACCTATGTCGCAGAACATGGTACCGCGTACATTTTTGGTTTCGGGCAGTTGCCCTTGAGGCAAAACGCGCACCCACGGGCTGTGCTCCCATGTTTTGCTATACAGTTGATGTATGGTGTCTAGGTCTGTGTCCTGCTGTAACTGCGCATACATGGTGGACAAGATACCGCGGTTGATGGGTAATAAATGCGTGTTGAATGAAAGTACCACATCTTGACCGGCAATGAGGGAAAGCTCTTGCTCTATTTCCGGCGTATGGCGATGTTTACCAAGGTTATATGCCTTAAAGGTGTCAGAAACTTCACAAAAGAGTGAACCTACTGCGGCCTTGCGTCCAGCACCAGTGGTACCGGACTTAGCGTCAATGACAATGCCTTCTAGGCTAATAAGATTATGCTTAAGAGCTGCATAAAGCCCTAAAATAGCGGCTGAAGGGTAGCAACCGGGGTTGGCAATGAGTTGTGCTTTGGCAATTTCCGCGGCATACAGCTCTGGGAGGCCATATACTGCTTGGCGCAAAGCATCGCGTTGCTCATGAGTCACATTATACCAAGCCTCATAGGTATTGGCATCGCGTAGGCGAAAGTCTGCGGAAAGATCCACCACTTTAACGCCCTTGGCTAAAAGCTCGGCTCCCATATTCATGGCGGTGCTGTGTGGTACGGCAAGAAAAACCACATCGCATTCTTCAGCGGCTTTGGTGGTATCAGGGGCGGATATAATTATATCGGCACCGGGTAAACCACGTAAGAAAGGGTAATGGTCGCCAAGATTTTTTCCCGCTTCAGAGCGTGAGGCAGCCAGTACCAAACGCATGTGTGGGTGCTGCGTAAGTAAGCGGGTAAGTTCCATGCCAGTATAGCCCGTAACACCTATGAGACCCACTTTAATATACGTGTTTTTCATGCTTTATCCTTTAAGAAAATTACTTTGTTTTAATGACATATTTCATTTTTACTTCATGTAATATGTCAGAAAGTAAAACTTTTTCTTCTTCAGTGATGCAACCGCGTGTTTTTTCATACAGCATTTCCAATACGTCTATGGTGTGACGGGCAAGGTCAAGCTGCAGCTCGGTTTTTCCTGTGTCAGGATTTGGTATTTCACCAAGTTGCATAAGAGTAGAAGAGGCCAAGGACAAAATAAAAGTAGAAAAAGTAACTTGTGGCATAGTAAAGTTCTCATCAGTATTTTTACAACAATTTTCCATTAATAACTCCAATAAATTCCGATATTAGCCCCAAATTTGTGGTATGGGTGTTCCTGCAGGTACTTGCAAGGCAGCTTCATAGGCAGCCAATGCCATTTCCAAATAGTTTCGTGATGCAGAATAAGCACCCACATCTTGTAAAGATTTAGCAAGGGCATACAGTCCTGCGCATACATCACCAAAGTCTACCCAACCCATATGTCCTAAGCGTACAATACGCCCTTTGAGGTGGTCTTGCCCGCCAGCCATGATAACGCCGTATTTAGAAGCGGCAAGAGCAACCACTTGTACCCCATCAACCCCTTGCGGTAAGTAGACAGATGTAAGCCCCCAGGTATAATTTTCTTTCACAAAAGGGGTGAGCCCCAAGGCTTGCATGCCGGCACGTGCCATCATGGTTAAAGCCCATTGTTTACGGTAGAGCTTTTCGAGAGCTTCGTCGGGGGTAGCGCCTTGTTCAAAAAGCATATTAAGGCTTTCATCCAGAGCCAAAATAAGACTTACAGGCGAAGTGAATAGCGTTTGGCCTTCAAGGATTTTCTTTTTTTCCTTGAGTAAATTAAAATAAAAACATTCTTGAGGAGTTTTTTCTGCCTTAGCCCATGCGCGTTCAGAAAGTGCCAACAAGCTTAAGCCGGGAGGCACCATAAGCCCTTTTTGTGAGCCGGTAAGAAGGCAGTCAACCCCCCAAGCATCCATAGGGCAAGGAGAAATGCCCACGGCTGAAATGCCATCTACCACCAAAAGAACATCGCGCGCGCGCGTAATGGCTGCTATGTCCTGCACAGGATGCAAAGCGCCGGTGGAAGTTTCACTCAATTGCATGAGTACACCGCTAATGCTGGCGTCTTTATCTAAAATCTCTTGAATTTGTGCGGCGCTGGCGGTGGTGCCCCAATCTAAAGTGAGGGTTTGCACTTCAAGGCCGTGTACGTTGGCTATTTGACCAAAACGCTCCCCAAATTTACCGGCATCCACCACAAGAACTTTTTCTCCTTTGGCAAAAAGACCTTGTACTGCGGCTGTCATGGCACCGGTGCCGGAAGAGCTTAAGGTTAATACCGCCGTGGTGGTACCAAAGAGTTTTTGTAATTTGGGTTGCAATTTTTGCATGGCTTCTTTAAAGCCGCTTTTGCGGTGATGCACCATTTCTTCGGCCATGCGCAGGCGTACACGAGATGGAATAGGAGTGGGGCCAGGGGTGAGCAAGCGTGTTTTTGTGAGCATGAGTGCCTCATGAAATATGCGTTAAAATGTCCATGTAAAGCCGCGCACAAGGCGCGGACACGTTTAATTTACTTCAAGAGAATTTGCAAAACGGATAACCATTTTTACGTTTTCGTCAAGGTTTTCCATATGCCACGTACTGCATTGTTGCAAGATATTTGTGGGCGCATGGGCATTACTTTCCAAAACTCTTCCATAGGTTTTTATGCAAAGGGTACCCTTGGAAGGTATGGAATATTTTTGTAAAAGTGCTTGTTCCTCAGCGTTAATATGCCGAGAGGTCACCGTGAGCGTTTTGTCGTCTATATGAAAATTAAAAAGCCCTGAAGCTTCAGGGTAGCCATAGGGTGAGGTGTAGGAAAATTTTGTTTGAAAACGTTCCGGTGCTACAGAACGCAGTTCAAAGGTGGTGGGCTTTCTTTCACCAATGACGCGTTTAAATTCAGTGAGGATTTGTTCCAAGGCCATTTCTTTATTCACTGACGCATCTTGCATGGCAGGTGTATAATAGGCCATAATGCACATCTCTCCTATAAATTCAAGCTTGTAAGATTTATCTGAAAGGGTGAGGACGGCATAGTATTTATCCGGCACAAAGCAGCCGGATAAACCTAAGCACAATAAAAGCCCTAAAAGGAAAGAAAGCATAGACGCTTGCATAATTAATGCGCTTCACCCCAATTTTTTCCTACGGCCCAATCCACAGCCAAGGGGACTTGTAAGGCAATGCCGCCGGGGGTGACAGTGCTCATGAGCTTTGCCACACGGGCGCCGGCTTCCTGAGCTTGCGCTTCGGGCACTTCTAACACCAATTCATCGTGTACTTGTAAAGCAAGGCAAGCGTTAAGGTCGCGCAGGGGGGCATCGTGAGCCACAGAAAGCATGGCAAGTTTTATGATGTCGGCGGCTGACCCTTGAATGACAGTGTTGATGGCTTGGCGGCGCGCCAAAGCGAATTTTTGTCCATTGGTGGAGGTAATGTCCGGTACAGCACGGCGGCGCCCTGCTAGGGTACTTACAAAACCTTGCTCCTTGGCACTGGCTTCAATGCCCTCATAGAAAAGTTTTAACTGACCAAGGTGCTTAAAGTAATTTTCAATGAAGGTTTTGGCTTCTGCTGTGCTAATGCGTAATTCTTGCGCCAATTTTTGCGCACCCATGCCATAAATAAGACCAAAGTTGATGGTCTTGGCATTACGGCGTTGGTCACTGCTTACTTCTTCGGGACTGAGGCCATAAATAAGGGCGGCAGTGTTGGTATGAATATCTTTATTTTCTTGAAAAGCGCGTAAGAGCACAGGGTCTTGTGACATATGCGCCAATACACGTAATTCAACTTGGGAATAGTCTGCAGAAATGAGCGCATGGCCTTGCTTGGGAATGAAACATGTACGCATTCTTTGCCCAAGAGCGCCGCGCACGGGGATATTTTGCAAGTTGGGATTACTGGAAGATAAGCGCCCTGTGGCGGTGGCCCATTGGTTAAAATGGCTGTGAATGCGCCCCTGTGTGTCCATGAGTTTAGGCAATGGCTCCAAATATGTGGAGCGCAGTTTTTCTAACTTACGAAACTCCAGCACGGCATCTACCACAGGATGGCCGCTGAGTTTTTCCAAGCGTTCTTGGGCTGTGGAAAGCTGACCGCCCTTGGTTTTTCCGGCACTGGGAAGCTTTAAGGTGGAGAAAAGCACTTCGCCCAATTGCTGGGCTGAGCGTATATTAAACGTGGTGCCGGCCGCTTCGTAAACATCCTTGGTGCGGGCATCAATTTCTGTTTGCACATCATCAAGAAAATGACGGAAAGCGTCCCCATCAATGGCAATGCCCACATTTTCCATACGTGCCAGCACAGGGATGAGAGGCAGTTCTAAATCTTTGTATAAATCATCCAAGCCTTGGCGTAAGAGTTCTGCGGTGAAAGCTATACCCATGTGCAAGGCTTGTGCTGCCACGGGCAATACTTTTCCTTGGCTATCATAGGTAAATTCACTCCATTGTACAGCAAGGCGTGGCCAGCCATAATCACGATCTTCCGGACGTAAAAGATACGCGGCAAGGCCAAGGTCAAACCATTTTTCTTGGGCAAGGGCATACCATGCTTGTGCGCTGTTTTCTTGACGCAAGAGAAATTTTACATCGGGAGTGATAATTTGCGCGCTATCTTGTAACCATGCCACAAGCTCTGTGTCGCTTATTTCTGGCACATGCCATTCTTCTTGCCCCATGGCGAGCACATAGCCCGTATCATGGCGTAGACTGGGATATAAGGCCGCAGGGAAAAGCGCTACATATTCTCCCTGACATGTGGGCACATCTTGTAAGCGCACGCGCGAAGGAAGGGGAGGTGCTTTATAGCTTTCTTCTTCCAAAGCCTCTGCATCGCCAAAGGGATCTTGCCCATTAAAAGGGTCTGCCATGGAAAAAAGGCTGGCTTGCTGTGCTTGTGGCTTTTTGCTGGTAGGAGCCAATGGCAAAGCGTGTGCGCGTAGCATACTTTCCACTTCGCGGCGCAAGGACGTTAATTCAAACTCTTGCAAAAGTTTAATAATATGCTCTGGATCCAGCTTTTGAATGGCAAGATTGTCATGCTGCACTTCTGTGCAACATTGTGTGTTGAGTGTAGTAAGCTGACGATAAATAAAAATTTCTTCCACGTGAGGGGCTATCTTGGCTTGCATTTTTGGGGGCATGCGATCAAGGCCGTCACGAATATCTTCAAGAGAGGAAAAATCCATGAAGATTTTTTGCGCTGTTTTGGGGCCAATGCCGGGCACGCCGGGAATATTATCACTGGTATCGCCCATAAGAGCTTGCACATCGGGCCATTGTGAAGGCAAAAGCCCTGTGTCTTGTGTAAAATCCTGAGCTGAGGTGAGTTTTTCATCCTTGCCGGCAGGGTCCCACAGCCAAACGCTTTCGTTGAGGCATTGGCGTAAGTCTTTATCGGCGCCTATGATGATGACAGGACGCTGTGAGGAATATCTATGGGCAAGGGCGGCTATGCAATCATCGGCTTCGCAACCATCGGAGACATGTAGGGTAATGCCAAGACTTTGTACCATGCGCTTAATGGGGTCAAATTGATGTACCAATTCTTCGGGGGTGGCATCACGATTGGCCTTGTAGAGGGGGAAAATATCGTGTCGAAAGTTTTTCCCGCGTCCATCCATGAAAAAGATGAAATCCTTAGGTTTTTGTTCACGCATAATGCGTAATAAAAGCCGTGTTATCATGTACAAAGCATTGGTGGGAAAGCCGTCAGAACGCGCCAAAGAACGGTTGGCATAAAAGCCACGGTAAATGAAGGCTGTGCCGTCCATGAGAAAAAGGGGATTTTCAATGCCAAGGCGTTGTTCTAAAGACATATATACCTCATGCCCAATTAGGCTTAAGAAAAAATGGTTTGAAAAATAACAACAATGCATAAACCTGCAATGACAGCCATGGTGGCGGCGTTGCCATGATGCGGTGTAGCGTCTTCTGAAGCTTGCGATTCAGGAATAATATCTTCCACAATAATATAGAGCATGGCGCCGGCGGCAAAAGCCAGTGCCACAGGCAGAAATTGTGTGGCTAGGCTGGTACCCCATAGCCCTAAAAGAGCGCCTATGGGCGTGGTGCATCCACTGAGCATACCAAAAAGAAAGGCTGTATGCTTTTGCATGCCTTCGCGCAGTAAAGCCATGGCCACTACGGTTCCTTCTGGCATACCTTGAAGCATCATGGATGTAGTGAGTAAAAGAGCATCCTGTAAGGATAAAGCCGCGGCACTTTGCGCTTCCATACTTGAGCCCAAGGCACCATAGCTTACCCCTATGGCAAGACCTTCAGGAATATGGTGCAAAGCCATGGCAGTGACTAAAAGAATACTGCGATTCCAAGAGGTTTTTATGCCTTCTGTAATATTACTTTTATTGTGCATATGGGGGAGTAGCCCATCAAAAGCACGTAAAAAAAGGGTGCCAAGCAGTAAACCGCCCACAGGGAAGACAAAGCTCCATGTGCCACCAAGAAGAGGGTGTTCTTGAGAAAGCTCCAAAGCCGGCATGAGTAAGGCAAAAAAAGTTGCACCCAGCATCATTCCCCCAGCTACTCCCAACATGAGCTGTAGGAGTTTGCGGGAAAATTCTTTGCGGGTATATATGAAGGCGGCGCCTAAGGTAATGGAAAGCCACGAACCAAGACCGGCCAATATGGCTTGTACTGTGGGAGTAAAAAAAGTATCCATGACGCGTCCTTTTTATGCCGGCGTGGGTAAAAATGAAAAATGAGGCAAACCTTAGGTAAAAAGTTATATTGTTTTAACGTAACTCCTGCCTATATTGCAAGGACTGTCGTAAGGTCTCTTTATCCATATATTTTACCTCTGCCCCTAAGGGAATACCTTGTGCAAGACGTGTGACACGTATGTGTGGAAATTGTTTTTGCACCATCTGAGAGACATGAGTGCCTGTCAGGTCTGCTTCTAAAGTGGCGCCAAGGGCTAAAACCAGCTCTTGCACTTCCCCTTCTTCAAGGCGTGCCAGCAATTTGTCAAATTCAAGGCCGTCGGTGTGCGCGCTTCCGGCTTGCAGTAAACCGCCAAGAATAAGGTATTGCCCGCGAAATATACCGCCTTCTTCCAAGGTCAGCATACTGTCCCATTCGGAAACAAGGCATAGTGTTTCCCTTTCGCGTGTGGCATCACTGCATACCACACAAGGATCTTCTGCTGTAAGGCCATTACAACGCGAACAAAGATGTAAGTTGTCGCGTAGGTCATGTATGGAGCGTCCTAAGCGACGCGTTTCGGATTCAGGCCATTTTAAAAAAGTCATGGCAACGCGCATGGCGGACTTGGGGCCAAGACCGGGCAGACGATTTAGTTGCTCAACAACCATACGAAGGGGTTCTGGAATTTGTTGTTTCATAAAAAGAGATAATAATGCGTAGTTTTGTTGTGACAAGGCTAAGAGAACGGAGTATTTTTAGGAAAAGCCCTTTGTTAAAGACTTTTCCTAAAAGGTATAGACTTTTAAAACATTCCGGGAATTTTAATACCACCGCTGATGGCACTTACTTCACGTTCCATGCTTTCCTTGGCAATACGAGCCGCTTCATTGATGGCGGCAACGATGAGGTCTTGCAACATTTCCACGTCGCCACCTTCCAATGCTTTAGGGTCAATGATAAGACTGCGTAATTCTTGCTTACCGGAAACTTCGGCTTTCACCATGCCGCCGCCACTGCTGGCTTCAAAGCTTTTTTGGCCTAGTTCTTCTTGCATTTTAGCAATCTTGTTTTGCATAACTTGTGCTTGACGCAAAAGGTCATTCATATTCTTCATGGTATAACTCCTTATGTATCGTTAAGAGGACGTACTTTGTATATGGACGCGCTCAAAATTTCAAGACAATCTTTCAAATCGGCACGCGCGTTAAACTCTTCCACCAAGGCGGATTCTGTTTTGATGGTTTTTGTGGGCTTGTGGACAAGCACTGGAAAGCTGCCTGCATTCATGCCTTGTAAAGCCATGTGTAATTCTTCGCGTAGCCTTTCAATTTTATCATACACAGCTAAAGATTTAGTGTGGATGTGTAAAGTTTTTTCTTTAAATATACCCGTTGCTTGCTGTAAGAAAATATCTGGTATAATGGGTGTGCTTTGCTCTGCCAAATAGCTGCGTATGTCATCCCATGTGGGCTGACTTGTTGCTTGTGCTGAGGAAGATGGCATAGCGTGAACGCTGGGCTTTGCAGGGGCTTGGGGCACGGGCGGCGCCGGTGTTTTTGCGTTAACCATGGGGGAAGATGCAGAAGATGGTATTTGATGATTCTGCATTTCTGGATATGTAGAACCTTCCTGTGAGCTAGACGTGTGTAAGGAAGGCGTAGGCGCATGCATGGGTGCCGTATGTTGCTTAGTGTCTTCTTCAGCGCTTTCCCATGGCGGTCTTATATGCGGTGCCTCTGCGGCCTGTGTATTTTGTCTATTTTGCCCCATGTGTGCAGTCTGCCTAGCTGTAGGCATAAAGTGCGTCTCAGGTTCTGGCACAGGTTGTACCGCTGTTTGTGGCGCCGTGCTTGAGGCAGAAGCTAGGGGGCTAGTGAAGTTTTTTTTTTCGTCCTCTGTGTGTGAAGAAGCAGAAGGTGGCGTTGCAGCTTGTAAGGGTAAAAGACGCGGCATAAGCGTTAAATTTACCAGTAAAAGTTCCAAGGCCGCTGCAGGTTCTGGACTATGTATAACTTTACGTTGTGCATCAAGAGTCATATGCCAAGCAGCATGCAGGTGCGGTGCAGAAAACTTTGCGCAGAGGGCTAACCACTGTGCGCTGTCTTCTTCGCCCAGTCCCAAAGAAGGAATAATGGCTTGTCCGGCTTCGCGCAGGAGAAAAAGAGTGCGCCAAATGTTGATGAGCTCACGTAAGAAAAAGCCCATATCAATGCCTTGATCACTGAGTTTTTGCATAAGTTCAATGACAGCAGGGCAGTCTTGACGCGCCACAGCTTCTAAAAGTGTGATGAAAAGTTCTTGTCCAGCCAGTCCCAGCACTGCGCGAGTGCTTTCCATGCTTAAAGTGCTATCGCCAAGGGCGAGAGTTTGCCCCAAAAGAGACATGCTGTCACGCACGGAACCATTGGCACGCCGCGCTATGGTGCGCACTGCTTGTGGATCAAAGTTTACGTTTTCCTTGGTGAGAACACGGCTTAAATGCGCCACAAGACCATCTTCTGACAAGCGTTTAAAGATAAAATGCTGACAACGACTTACAATGGTGATGGGAAACTTATGTACTTCTGTGGTGGCAAAGATAAAAACCACGCGTGGCGGTGGCTCTTCCAAGGTTTTGAGCAGGGCATTAAAAGCGGAGCGTGAAAGCATATGTGCTTCGTCAATGATAAAAACTTTGTAACGCCCTTCCATGGGGGCATAACCAATGTTTTCACGTAAGGATCTGGCATCTTCCACACTATTGTTGGAAGCACCATCAATTTCAGTGACATCCACATGGTTGCCCTTGGTAATCATTTGGCAATTGGCGCATTGATTACAAGGCTCGGCCGTGGGAGCTTTTTCGCAATTTAATGCTTTGGCTAAAATACGGGCTATGGTGGTTTTTCCCACACCCCTTGTGCCGCTAAGCAAGTAGGCAGCAGCCACACGATCTTCCGCCGCGGCGCGAGAAAGCACCGTGGTAATCATGTCTTGACCTGTGACCTCAGCAAAGGTTTGCGGGCGATAATGTGCGGCTAGAGATGCGTGTTTCATGAAGGTCTTTATACAGGGAAGCTGCATTTTTGTACAGCTTCCCGTCAGATATTTAAATGCTATACCTTGTGAGCCAATGCTCGTATTTGGCATTTTGCCCTTTTACAAGAGCAAAGTAATCTTTTTGCAAATGTGCTGCCACAGGGCCGGCTTTACCAGAACCTATAATACGATTGTCCACAGCGCGAATGGGGGTAAGCTCTGCGGCGGTGCCGGTGAAGAAGGCTTCGTCGGCAATGTATAATTCGTCACGGGTAAATTGCTGTTCCACCACTGTGTAGCCAAGGTCTTGGGCAAGAGTCATGACAGACTCACGTGTAATACCGCCTAAAATGGAGGTAAGCGGGGTGGTTTTGATAACGCCATTACGTACGATGAAAATATTTTCGCCAGTGGCTTCAGAAACAAAGCCATTGGTGTCTAGCATAAGGGCTTCATCATATCCATCTTGCACAGCTTCCATTTTAGCAAGCACAGAATTAACATAATTGCCTGAGGTTTTAGCCTTGGTCATCATGGCGTTTACATGGTGACGGGTGAAAGTAGATGTTTTAATGCTAATACCGTTGGCAAGGGCTTCTGCACCAAGATACGCACCCCAAGGCCATACGGCTATGACGGTTTGAATGGGGTTAGTTTTGGGGTGAATACCCATAACCCCTGCACCCACAAAACTTAAAGGGCGAATATAGCCTTGAGAAAGCTTGTTTACTTTAAGGGTTTCAAGAATGGCATTGAAAATGGTTTCATGGCTATGAGGTATTTCAAGACCTAAAATTTTCATGGAGTTGAAAAGGCGTGTCACGTGCTCGTCTAGGCGAAACACGGAGGATGTGCCGTCCGCACATTCATAGGTACGGATACCTTCAAAAACGCCTGTGCCATAGTGCAAAGCGTGTGAAAGAACGTGAACATTAGCCTCTGCCCAAGGAACTAACTTGCCATCAAACCAAATAAATTCTGTAGTTTGCATGAATAACCCTCATATCTTAAAACCGTTATGTAAAAAATATCCATATGCATATGCAAAGGAAAAGTATAGAATAAAGTAAAAATAAAGGCAAGCATCTTGTGCTTATGTTGCACTTGTATTGTTCTTGATATTGCGCTCGGGGAAAGTTATATTTCTTATTCTTGATGGGTCAAAATATTTGTGAGGTTTGTATGTATCTTGGTATAGATGTGGGGGGAACGCATACTGACGCTGTGCTATGTAGTGCGGGGGCTGTGCATGGTATGGTTAAGGTAAAAACACATGCGCAACATGTGGCACAATCCATACGGCATGCCGTGCAGGCTTTGCATGATCATGTGGCAGTGCAAGGTGCGACTTTTTCTTTACAAGATATACAGCGCATTACCGTATCCACCACCCTTGGTCTTAATGCCATGGTGCAAGGTAAGGCTTTACCCGTGGGGGTATTGTATACGGCAGGGCCCGGTATGGATCCTCAACGCTTTTTGAGTCAATCCGGTATGGGGCGTTTTGCGCATAGGGTACCGGGGGGGCTTGACCATCGCGGTTGTCAAGTTACTGCTTTATGTTTGGACGGTGTGCAAGAAGTAGTACAAGCGTGGCAAAAGCAAGGCGTGCAGCATTTTGCTGTGGCGGGGAAGTTTTCTGTGCGCAATGCCCAACATGAAAAAGCCATAGCGGCGGCCTTGGAACAATGGGGGATTGCCCCTGAAAATATCAGTCTTTCACATACTCTTTCCGGTCAGTTAAATTTTCCAAGACGCATGGCAGCGGCGTATATAAATGCCAGCATACAAGAAGTACAGCGTGATTTTTTGCGAGCTGTACAAAGCACAGCGCAAGAATTTTCTTTGCAGGCGCCATTGTATTTTCTCAAAGCTGATGGCGGAGCTCTTCCTTGGGAAGAAGCCATGGAAACACCTTTACATACGGTGCTTTCCGGCCCTGCTGCCAGTGTTATGGGAGCCATGGTTTTGGGGCAAGGTTCTTTAGAAAAGGCGCAAGACGCTTTGCTTATGGATATGGGGGGCAGTACTACAGATATAGCCCTGTATGCTCATGGCTTACCGGTGCTTGACGGGCAAGGTATGTTGGTGCGTATGCCTTGTGCGCAAGGAGAGGGGGCTGAGGCGGCCTGTGTCGCGGTGGAAGAACTACGCACACCTGTACGCTCTTTGGCCACGCTTTCCTTGGCTTTGGGCGGTGATTCACCCCTTAGTGTATGTGATAGCACGGTGACGCTTTCCTCCGTACGACAAGGGGCGGCCATGGCTTTAGGTGGTTCCGTGCCCACCTTGGTTGACGCTCTTGTGGTCTTGGCACCGCAAACAGCCATGCCTTCCATGAATGTGCAAGCGGCCTATCAAGGTATAGAAGTTTTATGCCAAGATAAGGAAATAAAAGTACATGAAGCGGCCACACAAGCCGTACATGCAGCCTGTATGCGCATGGTGCAAGGTATAGAAGCTTTGTTACATCGTATGGAAGGGGCACCTGTGTATACTTTAGCCAAACTTTTAGAAGGATATACCTTGCACCCCAAAGCTCTTTGCTTAGTGGGTGGCCCTGCACAACTTTTGCGCCCGTGGTTGGCACCGCTATTAGAAGAAAAGCTGGGCTTACACGTATTTGTGCCTGAGCATGGAGCATGCGCCAATGCCTTGGGCGCTGCGCTCACCTTACCCACAGCCCATGTGCAGCTTTTTGCAGATACTTTACAAGGTATTTGGCGTATACCCACTTTGGATAAACAAGGTGAAATAGGGCGAGGCTTCACGCTGGATACGGCCGTAAGCTTGGCACAAGAGGCTTTGCAGCAAAGCACAGCGGCCTATGGCAGAAAGCCTGCATCCATGGATGTGGTGGAGGCAGAAAGCTTAGCCACCCTAGATGATGCCGGTCGTGGGGGTAAGGATATGCGTGTTCTTTGTCAGTGGCGCCCCGGCATAGTGGCCGCTTTGACTCAGGAATGGGAGTAATACATGGCATATGTCTTTTTTCGCTTACGCTACGTGGGCATTATTTGCATACTGTGTTTTTTAGCGCTTAGCCCTGCTGCACTCTCCTTGGCCGCCACGTCGGTGACGCAAAGTGGCGGGGCTTTGGATGCTGGTATTGAAGGTATTCCTTCTTTGCCGGGAAAGGAAATAACGCCGCAAGATATGCAAACACGCTTTCCCGCTCCCTTAGGGGGCAGTGCGCCCAATATTCCTTTTATTCCCGATGCGGCGCCGCTTATTCCTGCGCTTCCTCTGCAGGAGGCTGGTACGCAAAAAAAAGACATGGGCGAACAAAAGCATCATGAGCCAAATGCGCAAGGTACGGAATCCATAGTGTATCCTTCTGTGACGCCTGTGGTGGTTCCGTCCAGCCCGCAACCTGCACAAGAAAAGGAAGATAACGCTTTGCCTGATAGCGGCTATAGAACGCCGCAACAAAAGGCTTTGGAAGAAAGTTTGTTAAAATCCATGGGGCAATGGAATAGCCCTGCGGATCCTTCTTCTGCTTTGGGAAAGGCTGTTTTACCCGTGGATGGGAAAAATACGGCATTTCCTCCCTTGGAAATCATGCTGGGGCAGATGATTATGGCGGGCTTTACCGGTACAGAAGTGGAAACATTTTCTCCTATTATAACGCTTGTTAAGGCTGGAAAAGTAGGCGGAGTTTTTTTGGAGCCTGTACCGCCTGTGAAGCCTCATGTGGCTGGGCAAGAGGCTTTACTGCCCATGGCACAAAGTGGGTATTCAGCACAGCAAAGTGCTGCGGCCTTGGTGCAAGTGCAGCCGCATGGAAATATTGCGTCTGCGGGGCAATTACGGCGACTCATAGCTACATTGCAAAGTTATGTACCTAAGGACGCTTCACCTTTATGGGTGGCTGTGGAGCAAGAGGGCGGCGCCGTGCAAGCTTTGCGCCCAGATTTGGGTTTTGAGGGTCTGGCGTCGGCCGCTCGTCTTGGACAGGATACGCCAGAAAAAACAGAAATAGCGGTGCGTCGTAGTGCTGTTGAAATGGGAGGCATGGGCATTAATTTTGTTCTGGGCCCTGCTGCGGATGTAAACGTAAATCCTCTCAGTGAAAATATAGGGCAGCGTTTTCGGTCATTTAATAGGGATGCGCAAAGCGTTGCGGAGCATGTAATGGCCTTTGGACGTGGTATGCTGGCAGCAAATATATTGCCATGTTTGCGCAACTTTCCCGGTACAGGGTCATACGTGCGTGGTTTTAGCCAAACGGCATCGCATACGCAAAGCACAACAAATATTTTACAAAGCTTGCCCGATATATCCTATGCTTGGCAACAAAGGGAATTAACTCCTTATAAGGAAAGCGTAGAACGTCATCTTGGGCTGGTACAAAAAGCAGGGCAAGAGCAAGTATACTTTGCCATACAACCTGCCTTGGCATATCATCGCACTTTAGATGCTTTGCGCCCTATACCCTTATCACCTACGGCTTTGCAAAGTATTTTACGCGGACAATGGGCTTTTAAAGGGCTTGTGCTTTCCCAAGATATACGTGCCCTGCAACCTTTCTTTTCCTTGGAAGAAAGTGTATTGCAATCGGTACTGGCGGGGGCTGATATACTTTTTGTTACAGAACCTCCTGTTTTGGTAAATCCTGCTTCCTCCCCTTTAGCTGGTCTTGGGGTATTATCATCATTGCCCGGCATGGGAAGCATGGAAGCTTTAGCCGGACTTTTGGACGGCGCTCCACAAGGAGAAGCAGGGAATGCGGGCGGCAATGAAGAAGCCCTTATGCGTATGCTTATGCAAAATGGCGCGGGAAAATTTCTTCCCGGTTCTTTTGGGGCTGAGGTGAAAGCTAAGCCCACCACAGGTGTGGCTACGCAAGCAGAAAAGCTTTATACTACCTTGCTTTCCTTGGTGAAAGCGGGGCGTATTTCAGAAGCGCGAGTACGTGAGTCGTGGTTGCGCATTACAGCGGCTAAAAAATCTTTAAATATTATGCCATAAAAAGGAAAATATATGTCTTTATTACAATGCTCACAGTGTGGAAAGGATATTTCTGCCACACATAAAGAATGCCCTCATTGCGGTGTGAAAGTAAGTTTTTGGCGTGAAGTTAAAAATGCCATAGAAAAAAACCGTATGCGCCAAGTGGCATTGGCCATTTTTGTGGTCTTTTTGTTGGGTACCACATGGTATCTGCGCATGAGTATGGGCTACCGTTGGCCCATGTATTTGGTGGTTATTGCTTGTGCTCCCCTGGTGCCATGGATTTTACAATTGGCGTATAAAAATGCTGCTCCGGTGGAAGAAAATACCAGTGAGAGAAAAAATACTTCGGACAATGCCCGACATGGAGAAAAGAGCCATGCTGACCAAGACGTGCCCGATGATCAAAAAATTTGGCGCGGCTAGGAGGAAGGCATGCACAGGCGTACGCTTTTACGCGGGCTTGCTTCTGTAAGTGCTTTGGGCGCATTGCAGGCGCTCACAGCTCCCTTTTCGTGCTTGTCTTTGCGAACCATGACTTCTGGTGCGGGCTTGGCACATGCGGCTGCAGATGCGGCTTTGGATACGACAGGGAAAAAATATGACCGTTATGTGGATCATATTTCAGCCATTCCCATTTTAGCTTTTTATCGTATACACGACACGCCGCGCTTTCCTGAGGATATTTCCAGCCAGCAATTATCCGCGGTGTTTGCTCATGCGTGGGCTTTAGGGTATCGCCCTGTAAATATGAGCGATATTTTACTGAATAGAGTGGATGCTGTGGTGCCTAAAGGATTTAAACCACTGGGCATTACTTGTGATGGTGCCCATGCTAGCGTTATTTTTTCTGCGTCCACTGCCTCCACGGGAGCAGACACTGGCCCCTTGGGTAATGCGCAATCCTTTGTGGAGGTTTTCGCCAATTCTTTACAAAATATTGCTGTGCCTCGGGCAACGCTTTTTTTAAGCATTCCCAATGGTAAAAAGACCAGCGGCTATTTTGGTTCTGTGATGCCTTTGAAAGATATTGCCGATGTATTACAAGTCATGCCGCATATGGAATTTGGCTATCAAACAAAGTTTTATACTTCACTGGGCAGTGTTACTGGGCCGCTTATGCGTCAAATTGTGGAATTTCAAATGGAAGAGCTGCAAAAAGAGCATATGTTTGAACGTGTGGTGCGCATTATGGCCTATCCCTTTAGCTCACGCCCCACTGATGCAGGTCTTATGGCTTTACGCGATTTGCAATTTTTGGGCGGCGTACTTACGTACCCCGGTGTGGGGGAGGCGCATCATGTGCAAGTGCCCCAATGCTTGTATGACGGTAAGCTTATGATGGATGCTTTTCACGTACCGCGTGTGGCTGTGGGCTCACATGTGTACGCTCCCGGCACTAAGCCTGTGAAAAATCCGCCCATTGATCCCATACAAGATTTTACCAAGGATGTGGTAAAAGCCATTCCTAAAGTATATGTAAGTAGGGGATAGAAACCTTTTTTGCAAAGTACGGGCTAGTGGCGCAAAGGCTGTGCGCAGATATGTTATAATTTTGTATTAAGGCCTTAAAGGCATAAATATATTTTTGCACGTGGAGGGAAAAGCTTTTACTATTTTTCCTCCACGTGCAATTTTTTATGCATTTAGCCTGCTTTTTTTTCGTCCATTTTAAAATCTACGCGAATTTTAAACAGTTTTGTAGCTGGCAAATTTAAAATTTCTATGCCTGTTTTGGCGGTAATTTCTGCCAAAGTAGCTTCTACCTTTTCCCATGAAGCGCCTATGAAGGTAAACCACACATTATAGACATTTTTACGTAAATAATTATGTGTAACGCCTGTGTAAGAGTTTACCACGTTCACAAAGTCGTCTAACTGTTCTTCAGGCACTTTGGCGGCGCAGAGGGTAGAGCGGAAACCTAATTTTGCCGATTGAAAATTAGCTCCAAGGCGACGAATAATTTTATTTTCTTTCAACGTCCGTACCCTTGCCAAAGCTTCAGCTTCGGTAATGCCAAGGCTTTCACCTAAAGTGGCATAGGGACGTGATGTTATGGGAAATTCCGTTTGAATAATATCCAAAAGTTTTTTGTCTATGGAATCCATGGAAACCTCAAAGATTATTTTTGTAATTTAGCTGGTTTATAGGTGCAAAGAGGCTCTTCGCCCATATGGTCATTGTCCATGCTATGAGCGCGCGCGCGGCATCCGCCACAAACTTTGTGATATTCACACACGCCGCATTTACCCTTATATTCTTTTTGTGTACGAAATTCTTGAAAATGTTTAGAATTTTTCCATATTTCTGGAAATGCAGTATTTTTAATATTCCCGCAGTCCAATTCTAAGTAACCACAAGGCTGCACTTGCCCCACATGGCTAATGAAGCAAAATCCTGTGCCGCCAAGACAGCCACGGGTCATGGCATCCATACCGAAGTTTTCCGGTGTTACACTTAAGCCTTCTTCTTTAGCACGTTGGCGCATAATGCGGTAATAGTGCGGGGCGCAGGTGGCTTTTAAGTGCATCTTGGTTTCCTTACGAAAATCATAGAACCAGTGCAATACTTCTTCATATTCTTCGGCAGTGATAACTTGATCAGCTAAGCCGGAAGCGCGCCCCATGGGAACCAAAAGAAAGATATGCCATGCAACGGCACCAATATTCTCACAAAGTTTAAAAATATCTTTAAAAGAATGCAAGTTATTTCGCGTTACAGTGCTATTGATTTGAAACTCAATGCCTTCAGCTTTGAGAAGCTCTATGCCGCGCATGGAAGCTTCAAAGGCACCCGGTACGCCACGAAAATCATTATGGCTGGCGGCATCGGCTGCGTCAATGGAAATGGAACAGCGTTGAATGCCAGCTTCACGAATTTTTTTAGCTGTTTCCGGTGTAATAAGTGTTCCATTGGGGGAAAAAACACAGCGTAAGCCTTTATCTGTGGCATAACGAATGAGCTCATACACATCGGCGCGCATCATGGGATCTCCGCCGGTGAAAATAATAATAGGGTCGCCCACTTCTGGGAAAGTGTCAATGAGTGCTTTGGCTTCTTCGGTATTTAATTCACCGGGATAAGGCTCAGTATGTGCTTCTCCGCGGCAATGTTTACATGCAAGATTGCAGGAACGCGTTACTTCCCACGCTATAAGGCGACATTTGGGGGTACCATCGGGGAGAAAGCGTGCGGCGTGAGGATGTCCTGTTCCGTGAGGATGACCACCGCTGTGACCCGCGCCATGTTCTATACTGTGAGGATGTCCGCTGGTATGGTTCTGTTGTGGGTGACTCATGCGCGCACCACTCCTTTGAGCAAAAGTTCTTCGGTAAAATAGTTGATGATAATATCAGCGCCGGCACGTTTAATGGCTGTGAGGGATTCTAAAATAATGGCTTCCTCATTAACCCATCCTTGTAAGGCCGCGGCTTTAATAAGCGCATATTCACCGCTTACTTGATAGGCCGCCAAGGGTAAATCAAAGCTGTTTTTTACATCGCGTATAATATCAAGATAAGCTCCGGCTGGTTTTACCATAAGGATGTCCGCGCCTTCTTCCACGTCAGCCGCGGCTTCGCGCAAAGCTTCACGGCTATTGCTCATGTCCATTTGATACGATTTGCGGTCGCCGCTTTTGGGGGCAGATTCGGCAGCATCTCTAAAAGGCCCATAAAATGCTGAGGCGTATTTCACCGCATAGGACATGATGGGAAGTTGCTCATATCCTGCTGCATCTAATGCCGTGCGCAGGGCTAAAATACGCCCGTCCATCATATCAGAGGGAGCTACCATATCTGCACCGGCTCTGGCATGGGAAACGGCTGTTTTACACAGCAATTCCAAAGTGGGGTCATTTTCCACTTCTCCATCGGCGGTAAGAAGGCCACAATGGCCGTGCGAAGTATATTCACATAAGCATACGTCTGTAATCACAAGCAAGCTTGGAAATGCGGCTTTTAAGCGGCGTATGGCTTTTTGTACTATACCGTCATCGGCATAGCCTTCGCTGCCAAAGGGGTCTTTTTCTTTGGGAATGCCAAAAAGAATCACAGCCATAAGGCCATGCTGTACGGCTTTAGCCACACGTTGTTCTAAAGCGGCGAGGCCTAATTGATACTGCCCCGGCATGGAACTGATTTCTTTGCTAAAATGTTCATCTTCGCAATCTACCACAAAGTAGGGCATGACCAAATCTTCTGGGCGCAAAGGGGCAGTTTCACGTACCATGGCTCGTAAAGCCGGAGAACGACGCAAGCGACGCCCACGGAAAAAATTGGGCAGTGTATGTAATGGAGAAGTCATACTATCCTCGTTAAGTATATAATTTGGGGGAGGAGAAAAACCTTTTGCGAACAAAAGATTCTTTCCCCTCCCCCAAACCCCCACCCTTTTTTCAAAAAACTTTCATGGCGGAAAAAATGTTCTTGTATAAAAATCGTGGCGCAACGAAAATGTATTTTTTACATGTCTTTGTTGCGGCAAAAACTTTGTTTAAAGAATATAGTACATCGTCATAAAAAGTTTTTGAGGGAGGGGCCATAAATGGGCGGGAGGGAACCTTTTTAAAAAAAGGTTCTTCTCCCATTCAAAAAACACCTATTTTTATAAACCGATTTCTTCATCGGTCAAGTAACAGGCTGGATCTTCTGCCCATACGTCATCGTAATACGCTTCAGCGCGAGCGCGGAAGTTACCGCCACAAATCTTAAGGTATTTGCACTTGGCACAGCGACCTTTCACATGGGGCTTTTTATCTTTAAGCTTATGTAAGAGCTCAATGTTCGGATCATCCCAAATTTCAGAGAATGGACGTTCTAACACATTACCAAAGGTATGATTGCGCCAGAATTGGTCAGCGTGAACTTGGCCATCCCAAGAAATACAGGCTATACCACGTCCTGTGCTGTTACCTTCGTTAAATTGGAGTAATTCCATAACTTCAGCGGCACGCTTGGGGTCTTCACGCTTTAAACGCTCATAAAGGTAAATGCCGTCGGCGTGATTGTCCACGGTGAGGATTTCCTTACCCTTACCCGCGTCAAAAAGGGCGCGAGTTTCGTCCATGATAAGGTCAAGAAGTTCGCGAGTTTCACTGTGGCTTAAATCTTCTTTAATAAGCTCAGAACCGCGACCGGAATACACTAAGTGATAAAAACAAGCGCGGGGTACTTCAAGATCTTTAAGAAGTTGGAAAATACCGGGAACTTCTTGGGCATTACGTTTATTGATGGTAAAGCGCACGCCTACCTTAAGACCTTCGGCTTGACAGTTGGCAATGCCTTCAAGAGCCTTACGGAAGGAACCGGGAACGCCACGGAAATGATCATGCACTTCTTCCATGCCGTCCAAGGAAATACCCACATAGGAAAGACCTACTTCTTTGAGTTCTTTAGCTTTTTCTTTAGTAATGAGGGTGCCATTGGTGGATATAACAGCGCGCATGCCCTTACCTGTGGCATAATTGGCAAGTTCCACAAGGTCTTTACGAACAAGGGGCTCTCCGCCGGAAAAAAGCATAACAGGGGCGCCATAAGCGGCAAGGTCATCAATCATAACCTTGGCTTGTGCGGTGGAAATATCGTCATTACCTTGTTCATCAAGGGCGTGTGCATAGCAGTGTACGCACTTGAGATTACAGCGGCGTGTCATGTTCCAGACAACAACGGGTTTTTTGTCTTTAGAAAATTGTAAAAGATGTGAAGGAAGTTTTCCAGCTTCACGTCCATAACGCAAAGCATCTGAAGGCTCCACTTGGCCGCAATACAGTTTTGAAATACCAATCATTATATTCTCCGTGCAAAGCTTAGCTTTGCTGTGTGTTCTTTTTGTGTGGGGGGAAGGAGCCCCCTTTTGCTAGCGCCAAAAAGGGGGCTC
>CAYJNA010000018.1:0-28927 GCA_964371225.1 uncultured Desulfovibrionaceae bacterium | reverse complement strand
AAAAAAATAACCCAAAAAAAATATACGGAGAAAAAATGACAATACTTTTGCTTTACGCAGCACTCTTGTGTGTAATTTCTTACTATAGCGTGGGAAAAGAGAGTAGCAGCGCCGCATTTTTTGTGAATAATAGACAATCGGGCACAGTGGCGGTGGCTTTTTCTATCATTGCTTCGTGCGTGGGCGGATCGGCCACCATTGGTATGGCCGGCTTGGCATGGAATGTGGGGCTGCCGGCTTTTTGGTGGCTGGGTACGGGCGCTATAGGATTGTGTATCTTAGCGATTTTTCTTGCAAAGCGTGTGCGTGAAAGCGGGGCTAGTACCTTGCCGGAAATGGTGACTACCTTCATTGGCGCTCCGGCGCGTCCGCTTTCATCTATTATTATAATACTGGCTTGGTTTGCCATTACCGCGGCGCAATTTAGCGCCATGACGTCATTGCTTTCTCCATTGCTTATGGATTCGTGGGGGCTTGATGCTAATAGTGCGAAAACTTTCGGGCTGGTATTGGGGGCGGCTATTGTGATAGGGTACGCATGCTTGGGAGGACAAGCGGCCATTATTAAGAGCGATATGGTGCAGTATGTGGTGCTGATGCTTTCTTTTGTGGTGGCCTTTGCCTTTTTATGGAAGGGAAATTCTTCGGCTTTGTTGTCCACACCGGTGGAAATGCTTAATGAAGGATTTACCTTGAGTAAATTTACGTACTTTTTGCTTATATTGGGCGGATCCTATGTGGTATGCCCCATGCTTTTTGGGCGTCTTTTAAGCGCGCGTGATGAGGGCGTGGCTAAGAAAGGAGCCTTTTTGGCAGTGCTTGGATTAGTGCTTACGGCGGCACTTATAGTGGGCTTGGGGATATTGTGTCGGGGCTATGTGCCGGCGGCTACGGCAGGAACGCTGCCGGAAACGGTGCTTACTACGGTGCTTTTTGCAGAGCTCCCTGCATGGGCTAGTACATTGGTGCTATTGGGAATTTTCTCTGCTTTGATTTCTTCGGCGGATTCCAGCTTGGTGACGGCGGCAACCATTGCTGCCAATGATATTTTTCGCTCTCATAAGCCTAGCGTATGCCGTTGGTGTATAGCGGGTATTGGTTTGGGCTCTGTGCTTTTAGCCATACCGGGTAAGGGAATTTTGAGTTTATTACTTATGGCTAATGATATTTATGTGTGCGGCGTGGTGGTACCTGTTTTCGTGGGCATGCTTGTTTATGGGAAGGTGACATTGCATACAGGCATTATGACCCTTGCCATGGCAGCGGGTGGAGGCTTAGGGCTTGTTTCGGCATTGAGCGGTGAGACTTTTTATGCTTATGCAGGCTTAGGGGTAGCGCTGGTGCTTTCGTTGGCGGCAACTTTGCCATTTGCAAAGAAAGAGGTCGATGCCCATTAAGCATGGTCTATACAAGCATCGACTATGATAGAGAAAATACTCAAGAGAGTTTGCGTAAGGTGAATCTTTTCTTGAGTATTTTTTTTATGTATTATAGTGTCCCCATCGATATATTTAATAGGCACTAAAAATATTTAACTATGGGTAAAAATAAAGCTTAAACCAAAAACTCGTCATAAACTTTGCAGGAAATACGATAGTAAATGTTATTTCAGCCAAAAATTAGACATGGATCATGTTTTTTCAGATGAGTTAGGCCGTGGAGCTGTTTTTACGTGCAAGTTTGTGGGAAGGTAGATACATGCAGACCTTTAAAGTAAAATGTTTCTTTTTGTTATGGATACTTTCTACTGTGGTATCCTTGTGTTTGGGGTATATGTCTTGGCATGCGCCAGTTATTACCGATACCATTACACAAGCGCACCATGTGCGTGGGCATTTGTATAAAGCAATGCTACCGCAGCCCACAGGGCTTACAGGTTTTTTCTTTACCATTGCAAGCCTGCAAGAAAATAGTAACTTTACCCTGCGGCAAGATGGACGACTTTTGCAGGATAAAGATAATTCTTACTTGGACATTGAAACAGAAGGTAATGGAAAATATATTTATAGATATGGGCAGGTGTATTTTTCCACTTTGGAGCATGCGCCGTGGGAAGCTGTTGAGGCCTTAACATATGAAGTGCGCCTGGCTTTGAGTGAAAGAGGGGCGCTTCTTTTTATTGCATCTGCTTTTTTAAGCTTGTGGTGCTTTTTTTATGTATTCTTTCCCAAACTATCTGCACAACTTTGTTCTGTTCCTTGCGCTTCCATAAATAGTGCTGTTGTGAAGAAAACGTTCTTCATACTGCTTTTTCTGCTTACTTTTTTTCTGAATTATTTTCTCACCTATGGCGATGGTCAATTTTGGCGCATATCAGCAGATACACCCACATATTGGGCATATGATTATGCTGACCCATGGGGCAGTGTACGTAGCCCTGGCTTAAAAATGTTTGTGGATGCTTTAGGCGTAGGGGACATTACGGCAAACTTGCCACGTTATGATTACCTTCCAGATACGGACATAAAGCTGTATATGGAGCATTTTTCCAAAGAAGCTCAAAGTGATGCCGCATTAAAATATATAGTATTTGTACAACAGCTTTTGATTTGTTTTTCCTTGAGCGTGCTTGCATGCTCCTTGGGCACCATACTACCCTGTTTTTGGGCAGGTTTGCTTCCTTTACTTGTTTTCCAAGTGACCATTGTACCCAAAGCCTATGAACTTTTAACAGAGCCCATGTCCTTTGTTTTGTGTATGCTTTGTATGGGGATGCTTCTGCTTTATGAATATTATAAAAAATCACCCTTGTTGCTGGCTGCCATAGCCATTGTAATTTATGCTTTTCTTCTGCGTCCTTCTTTAATTGTTTTGGCGGCTGTGGTGGGGATTGTTCTGCTCAGGGACTTTTGGCAAGCCATTAAAGCAAGAGAAAAAATGCATATACCCGTAATCATGGGCGGCGTTCTCCTCATTGGCATATTGCTTTTTCCGGCGCAATTGTATTTCTCCGGTAATGTTTTTGCTGTGGGACAATTGAGTTTTATGTCTAAAGTGATGCGTGCATTGGCGCTGGCTGAAGAAAGCGATATACTGCATATGGAAAATGAAAAAGATAAACGTATTTTGCAGGAAATATTACAACAAAGACCTTATGTGGATTTGCATGTGGCGCAAAGTCATATGCCTAAAGGGGTGGAAAATTATTCTGACATTTACAGATTATCATTTTCTTTTGACCCCTATGGACGAGAGCTCTACCGCAAAATTGCAACTTCTGATACGATATTTCGTGTAGAGACATATGTAGAAGGGCAAAGGTTTGCCGCACAAATATTACAAAGACATGGTTTGGAAAATACCATGGTGACGGTAAAAAACTTTTTAAATGGTTTTGGCTTGTACGCAAAAGATTATATGCAGTCTCCCGTATTGCAAAAGGTGCATTTGCCTGTGCTGCAAATGGTATTTTTCCCCTTGGTTCTTTGCATATTGGGGGCATCCTTGTTGTGGGGGCTACCGTGCTATAAAATGCCCATACTCCTTTTTTCATCAATACATATTTTACACGTAACTGCTACGGCGACGGGGAATTTTATTCTTATGCGCTATTTGGAGCTCACGGAATGGAGTATTCTTTTGGCTGTTGCTCTTGCACTTTATAGCCTTTGCCTTGCATATGTGGGCAAAAAACAGGCTACGGTTTTTAGTGCTGTTTAATATGTAAGTATATAAGACTTTGCCTGTATAAAGGCTTGGTAATAAAACGCTATTTTGAGGTGGACATGACATTACTTTCTCTTATTATTCCTTGCTACAATGAAGAAAGCACCCTTGAGCTTTGTGTGGAACGTTGCTTGGAGCTTTGTACGCAGAGTCACATACAAAATTTTGCTCTTGAGCTTATTATTGTGGATGATTGTTCCACCGATAAAAGCTATGAGATAGCTCTTGGCATTAAAGAAAAATATCCTGATAGTGTTTCTTTATATAAGCATGAGGTGAATAAAGGGAAGGGCGCAGCTTTGCGTACCGGCCTTATAAATGCCAAGGGTGATGTGGTGGGCATTCAAGACGCCGATGATGAATATAATCCACTAGAATACTTGACTCTTATGCAGCCTATTTTAGAAGGTAAGGCCGATGTGGTCTATGGCTCTCGTTACTTGCGCGCAGATACTCGTAGAGTGCTGTATTTTTGGCATACATGGATGAACCGTAGCCTGACCTTCATATCCAATATGTTTACAAATTTAGATATTAGCGACATGGAAACCTGTTATAAACTTTTTCGCCGCGAAACCATTCAAGCCATTGCGCCCAAGCTTAAAGAAGATAGATTTGGCTTTGAACCTGAAGTGACGGCTCGCGTGGCTCAAAGTGATGCGCGTGTCTACGAATGTGCCATAAGCTATAATCCGCGTACCTATGAAGAAGGGAAGAAAATAGGCTGGCGTGACGGCGTGCGCGCTTTGTATTGTATTTTGCACTATAGTGCTCATTGCGCCCCTTTGCCCATGCAAATTCTTTTGTATACTTTCATTGGTTTTTGCGCTGCCCTTGTGAATCTTGTGGGCTTTACCTTGTTCTTGTTTGGCGGTATTTCTGCCGTAACGTCAATGCTTTTGGCTTTTGTAATGGCTGCCATTGTAAACTATTTTCTTTGTATTGCCATATTGTTTCGCCATAAATCGCGGTGGACAGCTAAGGGAGAAATTTTAGCCTATTTACTCACCATGGGCATTATGGCTGCGGTAGATTTAGGCGTAACCACAAGTTTTTATGCTCTGGGCTTAGGTTTGTACGCCAGTAAAGTTTGGGGTGCTCTTTTAGGCTTTGCGGGAAATTTTGCCTTACGTAAATATTTTGTTTTTTAGGATGTGTCAGTGATGAAAAAATATGAACTCAGTGCTATTTTGGCAGGGCTTGCCCTCATAGGTATTTTGTTTTGGGTAGAGTCGTACTTTCTTTTCATTTTTATGCCTCTTCTTCTAACGATAGGCATTTTTTATGTGCTTGCCACAAGAGCTTTACATGAGTATACGGTATATACCTTAATCCTTGGTGGAACCTTGAGTGCTTTTTTTGTTATTGCAGAAATCTATTTTAATGTAACACAAGAAAAGGATCTTAATGCTTCTACATATGTGCGTGTTGATAATCCTTCTTTGGCTGAATACGGTTCTAACTGGTATGCTGACCCCCTATTGGGTTATGGCCCAAAACCTATGAAAAGTACCGTGGGAGCAAAAAAAGTTTTATTGAGTGCAAAAGATACGGTGTTATTTGATGCAATTTATAGCACAGATGATGCAGGGCGAAGAATTACGGTGGACAACTCTGCCACGGCAGAAAATGCTGTGGTGCTCTTGGGCTGTTCGTTTACCTTTGGTGATGGCTTAAGTGACCAAGAAACTTTTGCATGGCAATTGGGAAAAATGTTAGGGGAAAAATACCAAGTTTTTAACTATGGTTTCTCCGGCTATGGCTCGCACCAAATCTTAGCTTTGGTACAAAGTGATAGATTAGATTTTTTGAAAAAGACATATAAAAATGTGTATGCTTACTACCTTACCTTTCCAGGTATAGAATTACGTAGTGTGGGGCATAGCCTTTGGGATAAAGTTGGTCCCAAGTATGTACTTGATGACAAAAATACAGCTGTACGCGCGGGAACATTTGCAGATGACAGCTTTTGGGTGCAGCGTCTTTCTTCTACCACAAGAAGATTTCTTAAGATGTCATTTCTATTTACAAAAATAGATCTTGCCATTCAGGGAGCAAATATTACATATAGTGAACCGGAAAAACAAATACAATTACATGCTGCTACAATTTTTGCGGCAGAGAAAGAGTTTACAAAGAAATTTCAGGGCAGTACATTTACGCCAGTGCTCTACAAAGACTTTGATGCCTTAAAGGCGCTTTTTAAGGAAGCAGATATACGTTTTCTTGAGCTTCACGACGCCTTTTCACCGCAAGGGCCTGATGCTGATATGTATGTTATTCCCCATGACGGCCACCCCTCGGCTGCGGCGGCAAAAATTATAGCCCAAGAATATTATAATGATATTCAGAGATTAACAAAATAAATATATAGGAATACGAATGGAAATTATACTTTTTTTGGTGGATTTTGTTTTAAACATTGATAAACATTTGTTTGAGCTGGTGGAAAATTATGGCGTGTGGATTTACGCCATATTATTTTTAATCGTTTTTTGTGAAACCGGCTTGGTTATAACGCCTTTCTTGCCCGGAGATTCCTTGCTTTTTGCCACAGGTGTGGTGGCAGGGGCAGGGCTTATTGGCTATGCAGAGGCCATGGGCGTACTCTTGGCTGCCGGCATAATAGGCGATGCGGTGAATTATAATATAGGGCGCTATGTGGGGCCATCCATATTCAAGCGCGAAACACGCTTTATTAAAAAAGCGCACTTGCTAAAAGCCAATGCCTTTTATGAAAAACACGGCGGCAAGGCCATTATTTTAGCGCGTTTTATTCCCATAGTACGCACCTTTGCTCCCTTTGTGGCCGGTATTGCTCTCATGCGCCCAGCGTCCTTTTTATTTTATAATATCACTGGCTGCATTATTTGGGTGGGCTCCTTGGTAAGTGTGGGCTACTTTTTAGGGAATACTCCCTTTGCCAGAGAGAACTTTGGGGCCATTGTGTATGCCATTATTATTATTTCTGTCTTGCCCATTGTGTATGAAATGGTGAAGGCATGGCTGGCTAAAAGAAAGAAATAATCGTTGCTAGCATCGATTATGTAGGAAAAAGCCCTTTATGCTTTGCGTAAAGGGCTTTTTTGCGTGGCTACGTTTTTAAGAGTTCTGCACAATTCTTTTTTTGGTATTATACATTTTTAGCAACGAGGGTACCGTCCCTGCTACAAACATGATACGCTACTTGTGCTTGTATCTTTTTATTGTTCTGGCGCAAGAAAGCAAGAACCGCGTCCATAATAGTTTGCATGCCTTTACAACAAGGCACTTCCATTCGTAAGACATCCAAGGTAGCAGGAGGGTTTTTAGCTAAAATATGCAATATTTTTTGCGCAATCTGGTCATGGTCTTCAAACTTTGGGCAACAGCTTATCTTTGTTTTATTTCCAAAATCAGAATGGAAATGTGTATATACAGCTGGAGCACAGTCAGCCATGAACAGAAGTGATGTGTTTTGTAAAAAGGGTGCATCGGCAAGGAGAATACGTAATTTTAAAGGCCATGGGGCACTTGTTGGTTGCTGTGCTGTGCGCAAGGAAAGACAAAGAGATGGCGCAGCAGCGGAGCACTCTTCTTCAGCGGGCAACATAAGATTATAGGCCGTCTGCGTAGGGAATGCGTGTAGTGTTTCTTGGTTGGCATGCTTTTTTTGTAAGACTTTCACAGCATCTTCATCAAAGGGGGCAGCTTGACGTTCAATGATGGTAAGGGCATCTTGTGGACAGCCTTGTAAACATGCGCCCAGACCGTCGCATAAAGCATCGGAAATTACCTTTGCTTTACCGTCTACAATGGCTAAGGCATGTTCGGCACAGTCTAAGATGCATTGGCCACAACCATTGCATAGCTCTTCGTTTATTTCGATAATTTTACGTGTGGTATTCATAGTATGGGGTGTGGGGTTAGATGGTAAATGATGGAGCTTGTAATATAAGCTTTAAAGTATTCGAAATCATATAGTAGCAATTTCTACTTGTCTACAGTCCTTTATATGTGCCGATATTTTAAATAGTCAATGCTGATAAGAATTTTTTTTTGATTTTGCATGAGAAAAATGGGATAAGATCCATGGGCACAGCATAAGAATACACTAGACAAAAATGAGCTTATATAGCATTATCTCAGGGAGTTGTTATGCTATAACTATGTTTTTTACTAGGAGAAAAATATGAAAAAATTGTCCTTAGTGCTTGTGCTGGGCGTTATGGTGAGCCTTGTTTACGCAGGAGCCGCTTTAGCTCGTTCCATGACTGTGGTAAATAAAACTGGTGCTGAAGTGGTGGCATTAAATATTTCCAAAGATAATGGGGATAATGTAAATAATAATTTAAATAAGCCTTTAGCCAATGGCAAAAGTATTACCGTAAGCCTTGATAGTGGTAACACCGGCTGGAATGTCCTTGCCATTGACTCGAAAGATACAGCCCATGTGGGAGAAAACTTAAACTTCTCGGGAAAGTCGCGTATTATTTTAGGTGGCGGCACTGTGAAAGTGCAATAAGTTTTGAAGAAGCCTCGGTATACGAGGCTTTTTTTTGTGCAAGCTACAGCCCTGCGCTTTACCTTTGTAACACGTATTTTGCTCAGCTTTTTGTTTTCAAAACATGCCCATATATTTGTCAATGCCCATTTTTTGTGTGTAAAAAATGGGCTAATTTTTAGCGTATGGCATCTAAGAATGTACGTAGGCAGTGCATATCGTTTCGTAAAAGATGCAGTTGCGCTTCACTGCTTTGACCTTCAAGGCTATAGTGGGTATTTTCTGGCAAAGATAGTAATATATACAGGGTTTTATCTTCAAAATAAAAACTTTGCGCTGTGAATGTGTCGCTTTGTAAATTGCATATGGCTTGCATAAAAGCCTTTGTGATGGTGCTTATGGCATGTTCCGGTTCCTTGGTGAAGAGGGCATATGTAGCATCAAAATTTGCTTCGCCAAGAGGCACTTCTTGCCAAACTCCTGAACGTAAAAGCAGTTGAGAATGGGCAAAATCACGTTTAATAATGAATATTTTACTGCTAAAGCTTTGAGGAAATGTGAAGCTTATGCTGCGACCAAAGAAAAAATCTGATAAATTAAACGTATATTGCTCCACGAGAACGCCGGCATGGAAGCCCTTGATGCGGTCATGGCTTGTCATATACATTTCATTACCAAAGGCTTGTAATTCCAAAGTGTTTTTTTCTGTAAAGCTGGATCCTTCCGTATAACTTACCTGTTGTAAAAAAGTATTAAGCTCTTTTTCTACAGGGTCTTCAGGTACATTGTTTTGGCTTTTCTTATAGCCAAAATAACTCATGATAAAAATAATTCCAATCACAAGCAGAGGAAGCGAATACTGCACGAAGCCATTGCCAAGCACAGCTCCCACAAGGTAACACCCTGTGGCAAGTATGACGCCCACAATGCAGGAAAGTTGTATTTGAAGAGTGGCAATGATTTTATGTAATTCGGGTATGCTTTTTTTTCTGTTTTGCAGTGAAAGTCGTGCTTTTTTAAGGTTTGAAACAACACGTACTGCCTTAAGGCCGCAGATAAGAAAAATAAAGAGGGCACAAGCAATGGGAACAAGTAAAGGGGTTATGTTATGTAATATATTGTAACTCATAATGTTTGCTTTATAGCTAAGTTATTTTTTATTCAAAGACAGCCCCTTGAGAACGCTCGTGTAAAGAGGCCACAATATTATGCGGAAAAGTAGTGAGCAGTTGATTATACGAGTTAACGTTCACACTGTAAATACGGTAGGTAAAGTAAAATTTGTCTTCTACTTCTTCATGAAATTTTTGTAATTCCATAAAAGATTTTGTGTGATGAATCTCGGGAACTGCTTTGGATAGTAACTCAAAATAGTTACTTATGGCGGATAATTGCTCATGTACTTTGGCATAGGCATTTGCAGTCATATCTGCATCTATATGTATGGCATGCAAACGTTGCTCGGTTTCTTGTTTGGCATAGGGGCGCGTCATATCATACATTTGTATTAATATATCTAGCCTTTGAAGTAAAACTTTCTGTAAGGAAAATGTCGTTTGCGTAATGGCATGACGCAAATGCGCAAAACGCTTCATGGCATGCACATACCATAAAGCAAAGAGAATAATGAAAGTGCAAAGTATATAAAAAAGAAGCATAGTATTTTCCCTTAAAAGTACTTTTCCCCATAGTGCAGAGGCTGCTGACGTGGCACAAATAAAGGGGACTCTTTACATTATACAAAAAATGTACCAAGAGAAATAATGGGGTGGGTTCAAAACTTATAGCTATGCGTGTAAAAATGTAGCTTAATATATATTTTTAGAAAGTAACCTTTCTTAACCTTTAGCGTGAGTGGTTACTGTATTTGTGTGAGGTGGTTTGAAATATTGTAGGGTATAGCAAATAAAAAAACCCGCTTGAAGCGGGTTTTATATGAGAGCTAAAATGGTAACTATTTGTGGCAACCAGACTTGGCACAACCAGTCATCATCTTCTTGTACTCTTTGCCTTCAGGGCTCTTCACGTCGATACCTTTTTCTTTAATCACTTTGTTGTGACAACTGATGCAGGAATCAAACTTGCCTTTTCTAGCATGCATAACATTGTAGTAGCTCTTCACGCCTTTTTTGGCTTTGAAGTCATCGTGGCAGCCAGCGGTGCTACATTTTCTGAAATCTTCTTTACCGTCCACAGGGTGGTGGCAAGAAGCACAGCTTACATCTTTGTGTGTGCTGTGGTTAAATATTACAGGTTTTTTAGAGGCTTCCATCTTCAAGCCATCTGCAGGTACTTCAGGCTGAGCCATGGCAGGCGCAGCAAAAGCAAGACCTAACACTGCAACAAAAATCCAAAGTAAGTTTTTCATAAAATCTCCTCACAGGTTACAATAAACTCGATAAGGATAATAGAAAAAATATATGCTTGTGTCAATGTAATTGTGGAATTTATAGAAGGAAAGATTGTTTATTATATAGTATAGTTAGTAAGAGTCTGTATGTAAAAAGCCCCTTTATCTATGCCAATATGCATAGGTAGAGGGGCTTTTATGTTATATATTATAATGTGTTATGCAAACCATTTTTTCTTAAACCATAAAGATACGTGTACTAAGGCTATGAGTACAGGCACTTCTACCAAGGGGCCAATAACAGCTACAAAGGCCTCACCAGAGTTTAAGCCAAAAACAGCAATGGCAACGGCAATGGCTAGCTCAAAGTTATTGGAAGCGGCTGTGAAAGAAAGTGTGGCTGATTGTTCATAATTGGCACCAGCCTTTTTGGATAAGAAAAAGGAAAGTACAAACATAAGTACAAAGTAGATGAGTAATGGAATGGCTACTTTTACTACGTCCATGGGAAGTTGTACTATATAGTCACCCTTTAAAGAGAACATGATAACAATGGTGAAAAGCAAGGCGCGCAGTGCCCAAGGGCCTACTTTGGGAAGGAAAACATTTTCATACCACTCTACGCCCTTTACCTTAACGCCATAGAGGCGTGAAAGCATACCTGCAATGAAAGGAATTCCCAAATAAATAAATACGCTTTCAGCCAATTGTCCCATGCTAATATCTACCACTGCACCGCTGAAGCCAAAAGCTTTGGGTAATACTGTGATGAAAATATAGGCATATACTGGGAAGAATATCACTTGAAATACAGAGTTGAATGCCACAAGGCCTGCGCAATACTCTCTATCACCGCCAGCCAAATCGTTCCATAAAATAACCATGGCAATACAACGTGCTAAACCTATGAGTATAAGACCTACAAAATAGGAGTTGTTGTCTGTAAGAAAAGCTAAAGCTAAAAGGAACATGAGCACAGGCCCAATAATCCAGTTTTGCACTAGAGAAAGGAGAAGTACTTTTTTATTACTAAATACTTGCCCCAATTGCTCGTATTTTACTTTTGCCAAAGGGGGGTACATCATGATGATGAGGCCAATGGCAATGGGGATATTGGTGGTGCCCACTTGGAAGAAGTTTATGGCATCTTTTACACTGGGAATAAGCCAGCCTGTGCCCACGCCAATACCCATGGCAAGAAAAATCCAAAGGGTGAGGTATCTGTCTAAAAAAGATAATTTCTGCAAGGGAGATTGTGTCATATCTGTTCTCTTTTTACTTTATATAAGTACTTATTTGCAACAACAACCAGAACCGCTTGTGCAAGATGCAGGTCCGCCATCTATGCCGTCAAGCCATTCGGCCACTTCGTTTTGTGTAGGAACGCGTCCTGAGCACTTTAATGTACCGTCAATCATGACAGCGGGTGTGGAAAATACACCGGCAGCCATCATTTCTTTTAAATCTGTCACTTTACTTACAGTGCTTTTGCAGCCGCGAGCTTGTACAATGTCTTCCACCATTTTTGTTAAATCGTTACAACGGGTGCAACCTGTGCCAAATACTTTAATGTCCATGATATACTCCTTAGTGTTACATGTGTTAGTTGATAATAAAGGGGCTTAAAAAGTTAAATAAAAAGCCCACTATGGTAAACATAATCCATAAGTAACCAATGAAGGCCGCTTGTAATTTGTATGTCATAATTTGACGTAACAGCATAAGCTCAGGTAAAGAGGCCGCCACAGCGCTCATGCAAAAGGCCATGGTGGTACCAATGGGAAGGCCTTTTATAAGCAAGCTTTCCATAATGGGAACAATACCTGTGACGCTGGAGTATAAAGGAATGCCCACCAGCACTGCGCCAGGCACCGTCCACCATTGGCCGGAACCTAGATTTTCTGCAAACCAATTATCAGGCACCATACCATGCAAACCTGCACCAATGCCCACGCCAATGATGACCCACTTCCACACACGTTTAAATATGGCACGCGTTTCATTCAAGGCAAAATCATGGCGCTGTTGCACGCTCCACACTTCTTTTGGCATATCTCCTGAAGTAACAGCCTCTTCTTGAGCTGCGGCATTTTGCATGGCTTCTTTTACAAAGGGTTGCAGCCAGCGTTCAGCCTTGATGCTGTCCATGACGAAGCCGCCCAAGATACCGGCAATCATGCCAACGCTTACATAGATTAGAGTGAATTTCCAACCTAGCAATGACCAAAGCAATACCACCGCTATTTCATTGATAAGGGGAGAGGTGATGAGAAATGACATGGTAATGCCAATGGGAATACGCGACATGGTAAAACCCAAAAACAAAGGAATGCTTGAGCAAGAGCAAAAAGGTGTGATGGAGCCGAAAAGGGAGGCTAAAAAATACCCCACACTGCGTCCTTTTCCTGCTAGATACATACGAACTTTGTCGGTGTTTAAAGCTGCACGTAAGAAGGCTAATACATAGATAAGCGCTATTAAAAGCAAAAGAATTTTCACCACATCGTATACAAAAAATTGTAATGCAGCACCAAGATGCACAGAAGTGTCAAGTCCAAGAATATCTCCCACTAACCAATGGGAGGTGTCTAAAATAACCATATACAAGCCAGTCCAAAGAAGAGCCAGTACTGTCATGATGCAGAAATATTTTATATTCCATGTAGTGCTTTGGCGGGATGCTGTGTTCATGATACGCTCAATATTTTAAAAGTTGTTGAAGTGTTGATGTTTTTACTAAAATTTTTTTGCACCTATTTGGGGGTGCGTTGCGGCAAGAGGCCTTCACTAATATGGGCAGCAGCGCGGTATTTCATGCAAGAGGCTGGGTCGCTGTCGCAGCATTTTTCTGTTAAAAAGCCCACAATTTCTAGCATGAGGGGGATGTTGGCCTTATAACGCATGAAACGTCCCTCACGCTCCACTTGGGCAAGACCGCTTTGCACGATGTTTTTTAGATGAAAAGAAAGATTTGTGGTGGGAATTTGCAAAATTTTGGCAATTTCGCCAGCCACAAGGCCTTGAGGAGCGCTTTTTACGAGTAAGCGGAAGATGTCTAAACGGTGTTCCGAAGACAGGGCTTCAAAAAGTATGCTGGCATGTTTTGTTTCCATAGATTGATAGTTCAACACTAATTGAAATATGTCAAGAGAAAAAAAAGGAGAAAATCATTTTTATGAGGAGAAATTTACAAAAAACGTAGTGTAAGAATATGTATTTACAGTATTATTTAAATTTCTTGCTTGCATTATAAATTTGATGCTAGAGTTAATTGTTTAATATATTAGGAAAAGGAGTTCAAATGGGAACTCTCAAAATATTTTTACATATAATTTTACATAGGAGTATTTATGAAAAATCGTTTAGCAATTTTACTGTTGGCTTTGGTGATACTAGCTTCCGTACCTTGTGAAGCATTGGCACAACGAACCGTGACTTTTCAAAATAGTACATCGTACAAGCTTTTTGTTTGTATGCATTACAAGCATTCTTCCAGTGGTTGGTTGACCCATGGCTGGTGGCCTGTGGAACCAAATAGCAGTAGAACCAGAACTTTTGATACCGATAATAATGTTGTTTATCTCTTTGCGAAAAATGTCGATGGTGAGTATGTTTGGAGTGGGGAGGAGGACAATAGTGACGATCGAGATCTTTATGTAGCGTCGACACCTTTTGAGGCAATGGGACAGAATAAACCTAAGGGTGAAGATGTTCGCCTTGAAAGGTTCATTTATGTGGAATTTACAGGTGATAGCGTTACTTATGAGTTTGCTGAATAAGGCTCATGTGTTAAAATGGGCTTACTAGCTTTGTTTACAGTGCCGATTTCATAATGAAAGATATTATAAAATGTGACCTCTGTGCAATTCATTGTGCAGAGGTCTCGCATTATGTACGGTGCTATAATACGCCGCATGAGGTGGATCTTTCTGTGGCGACCATTTTTTATGGGGAAGTTACTGTTCTATTTCATCCATGATGGCGGGCTTTATGTCTAACAGGTTTGTGCCATTCACACAGTCTAAACCTTTTACTTCTATCTTGTTTTGCTTGATACTTTCAATTTTGACTATGGCTACACCTATGGGGTTAGGTCTATGAGGAGAGCGCAAAGAAAATACCCCTCTTTTGACTGTGTCATCTGGGGAACTTTGCTTCATAGGGGCGTCTTCCGAGAGGTTTAACCAATAAAGAATAAGAATTTTATCTCCAGCTTGTAAGCCTTCGAGGCCGCTTTGATATTTTTCATACAAAGTGAGCGTGCATGGTGGGCCATCCTTGCTAATATTACGTGGGCAGTCGTTTATAGTTGCATAAGGTGTTTTAATTTCACCAATAAATTTTAGCATAATGATTCCTATTCCACACATGCAGGATTTGTTAAAACAAAACGCTCGTCAGCATTTTTTTCACCCCATTCACACATGAGTTCAAGAATAGGCATGAGCGTTAAGCCTTTTTCTGTGATGGAATATTCCACACGAGGGGGAATTTCATTGAAGCTTTGGCGCAAAATGAGGCCATCAACTTCTAACTCTCGTAATTGATTGGTCAAGGTTTTTTGTGATATGCCTTTAACCTCTCGCATGAGGTCTTTAAAACGCCTTGTGCCATCTTCTGCAAGCATATATAAAATCAAAGGTTTACATTTTCCGCCAATCATTTTCAAAGTTACTTCAATTTCAGAAGCTACAATTATTTTTTCCATTAGTTACCTTCCTTTCCCTAAGGGAAAACAATGTACCGTATTGACAAGAGTTTTCAGTGCAAGTAAAAAATACCTAAATAGTATTTTCTACTATAATAGAAAAAAAGGCAATGAATTTTTGGGGTGTTCGATACCCTCTTTTTAAACTGTATTATTGGAGAAAAATAATGAAAAAACTTGTGGTTATTACAGGTGCTAGTTCTGGTTTTGGTAAAGTGTTGGCAGAGCAATTTAGTGCGGCAGGGCACCCCCTTTTACTTCTTGCTCGTAGAATTGAGCTTGTGGAAGCCATGAATTTACCTAACACCATTTGCAAAAAAGTAGACGTGACCAATAAGGCAGAATTTGCCAGTGCAGTAAGCCAAGCCGAAGAGAAATACGGCAAAACTGATTTACTCATCAACAATGCCGGCGTCATGATGCTTGGTAGCTTAGAAGATCAAGACGCTGCTGAGTGGAAAACCATGCTTGATACCAATGTGCTTGGTGTGATGAATGGTATGCAGATTGTTATGGCTGGAATGAAAGAGCAACAATGCGGTACCATTATTAACCTCTCTTCCATTGCGGGCGTTAAGGCTTTTGGCAATCATGCTGCCTACTGCGCTTCAAAGTATGGGGTGGTAGGGTTAAGCGAAGTGGCCAGAGAAGAACTTGCTCCGCATAATGTGCGCGTTATTACCATTTGCCCTGGCGCTGTGGCCACAGAGCTTTTAGGACATACCACAAATCCCGATATTATTAAGGGATATAAAGAGTGGACCAATACTGTTGGCGCTACCAATATTACCGCCGAAGACGTGGCTACAACTATTAAGTTTGCCTATGATATGCCACAAGGTGTGTGCTTACGCCAAATTCAATTGGCTGATACCAAGCAAAACGTTTAGAAAGACTCTATGAATATCCTGTAAGCTGACTAAAAGCTCAAGGATATAAAGTAAAGCGTCCCATGGTTATTGCCATTGGGACGCTGTTTTTTTATGCGACTTTGCTGAAAGAAGTTCATACGGAAAAATCATAAGCAATAAAAAATATAAGAAATAAAAACCCACAAAAAATAAAATTTCATGCGGAAGAAGTGTTTGTTCAACGTACATGCTACGCCGCCTGTAAAAGTTTTTGAGGGTGGGGGAGCTTGCTGTAAGCAAGCGGGGGAGGGTACTTTTTCCAAAAAGTACCCTCCCCCCAAAAAAAACCAAAAAAAACCAAAAAAAACCAAAACTAAAAAAAACTAAAAAAAACTAAAAAAAACTAAAATTATTTTCCCCAGAGCATTTTCCATTCAATGATTTTTTGTAGGGCATCCATGGGGCTGAGGTGTTCCGGATCGCAATCTTTAATAATGCGAACAAGGGGGTGTTCTTGTGGCTCAGCACCACCGTCAATATGAGGAAGCTGTGGAGGTGCGTCGAGCTTTTTTTCTTTGCTGGGCAGCTCAAGACCAGGTAGGGTGCTGGCATTGATGGTGGGGGAGGGGTCGCGATGTCCTTGTTGATGGGATTTTTTTTCCAATTGGGCAAGAATATCGCGGGCACGCTGAACTACGGGCATGGGCACACCGGCAAGACGGGCTACTTCAACACCATAACTGCGATCTGAGGGGCCGGGGACAAGACGATGCAGGAAGAGAACTTCGCCGCCGTGTTCGCAGATGGCGATATTCATGGTGAACACACTGGGTAGTTGTGCTTCAAGGGCGGTGAGCTCGTGATAATGCGTTGCAAAGAGGGTGCGTATGGTGCCTTGGCAGCGTTTGGTGAGTTCTTCTACCACAGCCCAAGCCAAAGCTAGACCGTCATAGGTGCTGGTTCCGCGTCCTATTTCGTCGAGAATAACTAAGCTTCTCTTGGTAGATTGGCGTAAAATGCGTGCTGTTTCCATCATTTCCACCATGAAGGTACTTTGTCCGGCGGCTAGATTATCGGAGGCACCCACGCGGGAGAAAATTCTATCCATGATACCTATGCGGGCATGACTTGCAGGAACAAAGGAACCCATATGCGCTAAAAGACAAATGAGAGCTGTTTGACGTAAGATGGTGGATTTACCGGCCATATTTGGGCCAGTAAGGAGGCAGAGGCGGCGTTGCTCATCCATGGTGAGGTCATTGGCCACAAAGTTTCCTGTGCCGATGATGTTTTCTACCACGGGGTGACGCCCTTCACGTATGATGAGGTCTTGGCTATCGTCAAATTCTGGCGCTGTCCAGTGATTTTGTCTGGCCACGTGGGCAAGTCCTTGCCAGTAATCAAGTTGAGCAAGGGCGTGGGCGGTGAAGAGGATACGACTGCGCTGGGCGCTGACTTTTTCGCGAATATCTTGAAAAAGAGCGTATTCAAGGTCTTTGCGTTTTTGTGCCGCTTGCATGATATGGTCTTCAAGTTCTTTAAGGGCGGTAGTGGTAAAACGCTCTGCATTGGCAAGGGTTTGACGACGTACAAAGTGTGCGGGAGGGTCGCCTTGTTGCGCGGCGCGTGTGAGCTCAAAGTAGTAGCCAAAAACGCGATTATAGCCCAACTTTAATTTGCTAAGGCCGGTACTTTCTTGCTCTTTGCTAAGCATTTCTTGGAGCTTTTGCTCTCCGTGTTCGGCAAGATCAATGAGGGTATCCAGCTCTGGGTGGTAACCAAGCTTAAAAAGGCCACCGTCAGTGATGACAGGAGGCGGGCTATCCACTAAAGCCTTTTGTAAAAGGGCGTTAATATCTTCTAAGCTGTCCCAATGTTGCAAAAGGTGCTGTAAGCTTGAGGGCAAAACTGGGGGAGCTGAATTTTGTTTGGCTGTATCGGTGGCGCTTGGGGGAAGATGTAGACCTTGTACCACGGCGGGCAAGGCATCCAAAGAATTGCGCAGGGCAATGAAGTCACGCGGTGTGGCTCTTTGTAAATGAATACGTGTGGAAATGCGTTCAAGGTCAAAAACATTTTTCAGCGCGTCACGGGTATGACGGCGCACTTCGTGTGCATGGTGGAAAAAAGTTACCACGTCTTGATGTTTGATAATGGTGTTTGCGTCGCGCCAAGGGTGACGCAAACGCTCTTCCAGCAAACGCCCTCCCATGGGGGTGAGAGTTTGGTCGAGTACATGCCACAGCGTACCAACACCTTTGCGCCCGTTGAGACGCACAAAAATTTCTAAATTGCGTTCGGTGAGTTCATCTACCAAGAGGTGTTTTTGCAAATCTAGGGGGGTAAAGGGCTGTAAGTGGCGGATGTCGCAGCGTTGCACTTGGGTAAGATAAATGAGTAAGGCACCGCAAGCTTGCGTAAGTTCGGGCTTATTTTGCAAACCCAGCGCGGCTAATTCTTTTACGCCCTGCGCTTCCAATAAGAGGCGCGTATTGTTTTTTATATCAAAATGACTACGCGCAGCTACGCGTAGGAGTTGCATACCTTCGAGTAATAGGTTGGCAGGGGCTTTTTCTGTGTCGGGGAGAAGTAGTTCGCGCGGGGCAAGCTTTTGTACCCATTGCCACAATTCTGCTTTTTTGGCGCCGTGAATGCCAGACCATTGTCCTGTGGAGGTGTCCACCCACGCCAAGGAGCCTGTACTGTTTTTAGCACTTTTTTCTTGTGAATCCATGAAGAGCGCTGCCAAATAGTTATGACTTTTGGCTTGCAGATTATCATCTTCAATGACGGTACCCGGTGTAATTACCTGTGTGACCTCACGCTTAACAAGGCCTTTGGTGGCTTTGGGGTCTTCCACTTGCTCACAAACGGCCACATGATACCCCTTGGCAATGAGCTGAGATATGTAATTTTTTGCCGCATGCCACGGTACACCGCACATGGGTACGGGGGAGGGGCTATCTTTATGTCTGGCGGTGAGAGTAATTTGTAATTCTTTGGCAGCGGTGATGGCGTCATCATAAAACAGTTCGTAAAAATCGCCCATGCGATAAAAAAGCAAGCAATTTTTATATTCTGCTTTGATGCGCAAGTATTGTTCAAACATGGGGGTGAGTTTTGCACTGCCAGAAGTTAGAGAAGTTTCTTCGCTAGGCTGTTCTTTTTTTTCATGGGGCAATATGGGGGGCTGTTTCATACTAAGTGCGTGCCAAAGGGCAGGTAAGATGGGATGGTATAAAAAAAGGGGGCAAAACATGTCTTGCCCCCGTGCTTTTGTACAATAGCGTGTATATTATGAAAAATCTTCTGGGGTGGCGGTGGTGAACCTTTGCTTGGGTTCTTCCTTTTTTTCTTCTTTCTTTTCTTCTTTCTTTTCGTCTACTTCCACTTCCACATCTACGGCAGGCTTTTCAGCTTCTTTTTTGCTGAAGAGACCGTTTTTAGCTTCTGCAGCAGGAAGTTCTTTCACAGCAACTTCTTGAGTTTCATATTTTTCTTTCAAAGCGGCAAGTTCTTTTTCTAAAGCACGCACGCGCCAGTTAGCCTTCATGTGACGAGCAGAAAGATTCATCTTGTCCCAAAGAAGAACAGCGACGGCTAAGAATGCGCCTAGTAAGAAGGCTGCTAGCACTAAAAAGTAGAAAGGCAAAGAAATGGACTCCATAGCATCTATGAAGAAAAGGTGTAAATGTAGCTTCATTTCTGTGGCCAGTACAGTTTGGTTTTGGAAGAAGAAAACCATACTTACGAAGAATATGAGTACAAAAAACAAAACTTTAAAATAACGCATTTCAAGGCCTCCTAACAAGTGGGGAAAGATTGTTCAAAAAGTGGTTTCAGCGCTGTATAACTGGCTTGAAGATGTTCTGGAACCATGCGCACTTCGTCCATAACAGCCATAAAAGAAGAATCTCCGTTCCAGCGGGGTACAAGATGAAAGTGTAAATGCTCTCGAATACCTGCACCGGCAGCTTCACCAAGATTGAGTCCTATGTTGATGCCTTGACAATGAAAGCGTTGCTGCAAAATGCCAGTGCATCGCTGAAGAAAATCCATCATTTCGGTGGATTCTTCAACGGTAAGTTGCGTAAAGTCCATAATATGTCTATACGGCGTTACCATGAGGTGCCCGTTATTATAGGGGAATTTATTCATAATAACAAAGCAGTGTTTACCCCTATGAAGGATAAGGCGTTCGGCATCTTCACGTGTATGCTCAGGTAAGCAAAAAACGCATGTGTCGGGTTTGGGGCCCAATATATAGGATAGGCGCCACGGTGCCCAAAGTACCTTCATAAAATAGGTGCTCCTTATTATCATTAAGGTCTGCGACCTTTATACACTTTTTATGAGACAGGGGCAAGTCTTGAATAAGTTGTGTGGGGACTTTTACAAAAATTTTTACATACCAAGGGTATGAGCTAGTTTTTAAAGGTAAAAGATGGTTTTAAACCCATTGCCCTTCTACGTGTATACCCATGCCCAAAGCTAAAGTTTTGGCTAATTCATATTGATCTTCACGCGTGTTAGCAAGGCCGTCTAACTTTGCCGCTTTCACAAGGCGCATAATTTCGCCCATGGCAGGCCCTGCCGGTATGCCTAATTGTAAAAGATCCTTACCGCCAATATCAATTTTTTCTTGGCGCCATGTGGTGATGTAGCGTGATATAACCATACGTAAATCTTCAGAATGCGTGCGTGCCATCATGAAGAGTAGAGCTTCTAGGGGGGCGCCTTGCAGGTATTGGCATAATTGGCTGATTCTCCCCTTATCATGATGCCAATGTTTAATGATGGGGCGTAAGGTGCGAATATCTTCGCGCAGCGTGAGTAATTCCACTTGCTGTATGCGTGGTATGCCAAGGCGTTGTAAAATGCTTTCGCTTTCACGGTAATTATGTCTGTGACAAAGTCCCAAGAAGTACAATTTCCAACGCTCTGGGGCTGTGTCAAAATATAGCAAGTGATACCAATCTAAAATATCTTTGATGGCATAGAGTAATTCTTGTATGCGCGGTGTTATTTGTAAAAGAGGATGTATGGCGGGGAGTATGCCCAGTTCATCCAAGCGCCATAAGCATGCTATGGGATTAAATTCCTCAAAAATACTACGCATTTCGTGGTAAAGGCGTGCCCCTTGTAGCTTGTCAATGAGCTTGAGGGCAAGAGCATTCTTCATAAGATGCTCCACCTTGGGGCCGAGCTTAAAATTATAGCGTTGCTCAAAACGCACGGCACGCAGGCAGCGTGAAGGATCTTCCACAAAGCTTAATGTGTGCAAAACGCGTATACGTCTATCGTGAATATCCCTTTGACCGCCAAAAAAATCTGCCAATTGCCCAAAAACTTTTTTTCCTAGATGAATGGCTAAGGCATTGATGGTAAAATCTCGGCGGAAAAGGTCAAGTTTGATGGAGGACATTTCCACCGTGGGTATGGCGGCGGGAAATTCATAATATTCTAAGCGCGCCGTGGCTATGTCAATGTGCATTTCTTGACCGGCTTCATTGGTATAAATGACAATGGCTGTTAAGAATTTTTGATGCTCGCGTACGCGCCCGCCCACATGCTTGGCTAGGGCTTTGGCGTACTGAATGCCATTGCCTTCCACCACAATATCAATGTCAAAGTTTTTACGCTCCAATAAGACGTCACGTACAAAACCACCCACCACATAGGCTGTCATGTGTAAATCGTCGGCAATGGCTCCGGCTTGTTCCAGCAATGCGTAAACCTCTTTGGGGAGGCGGTCGCGGAGTAATTTGTTTAATGAGCGAACTTTATTGCTTTTATTCATGGTGGAGGGAGTTGGATTTGTCATGAAGATGTTCACCAAATCAGTGCGTGTTACCACGCCTATAACTTCATCATTTTCCACTATGGGGACTAAATACTGTCGCCCGTCCACAATAATTTCTATGAGTTCAGCCAGACCGGCTTCAGGGCCAAGGGTGCGCACTTCTTGCTGCATATAGGTGTCAAATTCTGCCAATTTATGATTGACGGCGCGCCCTACGGTATGGGCGTCTAAAAGCCCCACACAGCGGCGCGTCCCTTTGGCAAAAACCGGAACCACTTTAAGATTATAGTGCATCAAAAAATTATGCGCATCATGTATGGTGCTGTCTTCTTCAATGCCAAGAACCGGTGCCGTCATATAGTCGCGCGCGCATTTTTCTGGGTGCGCTTGGCTATAGATGGCATTAATAATGTGTTCACGTACTTCTTGTATGGTTTTGTTGCGCACAGAGGCCGAAGCTGCATAGGCATGCCCGCCGCCGCCCAAGGAATGACACACTATGCCCACGTTAAAATCTTTACGGCGTGAGCGTGCCACCACGGTGATGCGATCTCCCATGCGCCCCAGTGCAAAAAGCACTTCAAATTTTTCCATTTCCATGAGCTTGTGGGCAAGGTTGGCAAAATCGCCCAAATAATGCTCCATGGAAACATCTGCTATGACGACGGGTATGGTGCCGGCATGATAGGTGGTGCTAGACTCCAAAAGAGCGTACAAAGTTTGAATGTGCGCTGAGGTGAGTTCATGGGCAGCAATATCTGTGATGGCATTAATGTCCATGCCTTTTTCCAAAAGCCATGCCACGGCTTGTAGGTCTTCTGGTTTGGTGGAAGTATAGGTGAAGGAACCCGTATCTGCATAAATGCCAAGACCCAAAATGGTGGCCGTTTGACAAGAAATATTTTTATTTTTTGTGCGCAATTCACGTATGAGTAAGGTAACTGCGGCGCCCACATCATCGCAGACGCAGCGTGTAGCTTCTATATCGTCGGCAGAAGGGGGGTGATGGTCCCAAACATGTATTTCCACATCAGAGCGTTGCAATAAAGCTTGCACATGGGGAACGCGTCCTTTTTGGCGTGTATCTACCACCACGAGGCGCTTGATATTGTCCCAATCTATATCTTCAGCTTTTTGGAAATTATACATGAGCGTAGCTGTTTCGGTATAGAAGGAATGTAAGGCTTTTTCTTGGGTGCCGGGGAAAAGCAAAACAGAGCAAGGGTAAAGGCAATGGGCGGCTATGATGGAAGCAAAAGCGTCAAAATCTGCATTGTTATGACAGGTAATAAGGGTGTCAGGCTTATGGTTTATGGGGCAAGGCGCCATATCTTCTAAGGTACAGGTGGGTTTGTGCGCTTTTGGGGGTGCCGTGTTTTGCATGTAATCTGTCTCTACGTTCGTATGTTATTGCTGCGCGCTACGCGGGTGAAAACGCCTATGCACTTCTTGGAGGCGACGGTTTTGGATATGTGTATAGATTTCTGTGGCGCTTATGTCGCTATGGCCTAATAATAGTTGCACCGTGCGTAAATCTGCTCCGCCTTCTAATAAGTGCGTGGCAAAAGAATGGCGAAAAGTATGCGGCGAAATGGCATGGCTAATGCCGGCTTCCAAGGCATATTTTTTGACAAGCTTCCAAATATACTGACGCGTTAAACCACGACCGGAACGGTTTACAAATACAAAGTCTTCTTTGGGGTTAAAAAGCTTACGCCATTGTTCTAAATATCCTTGTAATAAATCCATGGCTTTTTCATGCATGGGAACAAGACGCTCCTTGGAGCCCTTTCCAAAAATACGCAAAATGCGCCGCTGGGCATCAATATCTAAGATTTGCAGCTGGCATAACTCGCTGACGCGCAGACCTGAGGCATAGAGTAGTTCTAAAATGCAGCGGTCACGCACTCCGGATCTTTCCTGCAAGCAGGGTTTTTCCAAGAGACTTTGCATTTCTTCGCGGGTGAGAAAGTCGGGGAGTAAGGAAGGCATTTTAGGGCTTTCCAGTAATTTGGCAGGGTTTTTCTTAATATGGCCTTGTTCCAAGAGAAAGGCAAAAAAACCGCGTAAACTTGAAATATGTCGTGCTAAAGTACGCCCCGTGTGGCCGCGCCCGCGTAACCAAGCCAGATAAAGAAAAAGTTCATGTTCTTCCAAATCTCTTTTTTGTAATGCGCTTTCAAGGCCGCTTTCTTGTAAGAAGGTCAGAAAGTTTTTTAAGTCATGCCCGTAACCAGCTACGGTGTGCGGTGAAAGGCCACGCTCTGCCATGAGGCAATCCAGCCACTCATCCATAAAGGGGAACCATACAACGTTTTGGAGGGTACAATCTTCAGCTTGCATGTTTGTAGTGTACGCTTATGCACGCCGCGGGGCAAGTGTATTATGCGGCACCATGCGGCCTAGGCCATGTGGGGAAAGGCCATGTGGGAAAAGGCTAAGGAGGAAAATAGCCTACTATTTTCCTCCTTCAAAATAAATATGCCAATGATGCCATGGCGAAAAGGGATTATTCTTTTTCTTCAGCAGAAGTTTCTATGACGCGACCGCCATTATTAATTTTTTCTAAAAAAGCATCACGGCAATCATAACTGCAAAAACGGTGAATTACATCGCCGTTCTTCACGGTAATGCTACTATCTTTATCTATATACGTACCGCACTCTGGGTCTTTCACCATGTCTCCGGAGGCGACTTTGCGTTCCATGTCTTCTGTATCATTCTTTTTGTCCAATTTTTTCTTTATATCATTGGCAAAAAGTCTGTATAAAACATAGGCACAAAGGCCTAAAATTATCCATTTCCACAGCATAGTATTCTCCTTAATTTTGATATATATGCCTCACATGGGGGAATGCAAGGTTATTGGTAAATTTTATTCCCTACCACTTTATGAGGAAGAGACTGTAAAGCCTGTTCAAGTTCCTGTGGGCTCAGTGTGGTATCTGCACAGAGCACATGGCGCAAAGGAACAAGCACAAAAGCGCGCTGTAACATGCGCGGATGTGGCACTGTGCAAGAGGTATCTTGACAGTATTCTTGGCCAAAAAGCAAAAGATCCATATCAATGATACGCGGGCCAAAACGCAATGCCTCTTGGGTGGAGCGTGTTCTACCAAGTTTTGTCTCTGTTTCTAAGAGAAAGCCCAAGAGTTTTTGCACCGTCCATGAGGGTACACAGTGTAAACGCAACACTTGGTTACAAAACCAATCTTGCTCTTTAAAGTCTTGCGGCTCAGTAAAGTATAAGGGTGACTGCGCCGCCACGGTGATACCTACTGCATTTTGTACTGCTGCCAAAGCCGCCGCCATATGCGCCTTCGTGTCTCCGGTATTGGAGCCAAGGCAAATATACGCACTTATATCAGATGTGGACGCTGTCATATTATTTAGGGTTCAATCTTCCAGTAATATTATCGCGAATCCACTTGGGGTCAAGCCATTCAAGAGGTGTTACTTCAATGCCGCCTACAAGCATGCCAAAGTGAACATGGTCGCCAAAGGCCATACCTGTGGTGCCTGTGGTACCTATAATGTCCCCTTTTTTTACCACATCGTCTTTATTTACTAAAATATCTGTGAGGTGCGAGTAAAGAGACATGAGGCTAAGGCCGTGGTCAATAACCACAAGGTTGCCATAGATGCCAAGATCCCCCACAAAAATAACCTTTCCGGCATTGGCAGCTGGTACCTTATCTTGCTTTACTGAAGCTAAATCGTAGCCCAAATGCCATTGATTATCTATGGTTTTACCATTGTATTGATAGGTGCGGTATTCTCCATAACTTGCCCGTGAAGCTGCACGTGGTAGTGCCATGAAAGAACCGCTCCACAAGGGTTTTGTATCTGTTTGCGTATCTAGGTGGCGGAGAAATTGCGTATTGGCAAAGCGAATATCACTATTGATAATGAGAAAACGCTCTAAGGGGGTGTCAGCATCTGGCGCAAGCTCTAAGAGTTTTTCGCTGACTCTATCTAAGAAGGCGTCGGTAATCTTGATGGTATCTTCTTTAAACTTTCTGTCTTGGCTATGCACACGTAAAGTGTCCTTGGTGGTATTTCCGGCTAGGTCTTTAGCCATAACAATGGGTTTAAATGCATCCATTTTCATGCCATGAGGGAAAGCAAAATAGGCAATATAGCTATTATCATCTTGCTTAAAACCTTGAAAAAGTTGCGCGCCCACTTGTACACCTGTGGCAAGCACATCTTCATTGACGGTGTAGCGAATGACGCCGGTACCGCCGCGGCGCACATTGGGCGGAAGGGTTTTAAGGCTAACACGCGGGGCTTTATTATCAAGGCGTACAGGAATAATCTGAATGGTGCTATTGCCAAGGCCAAAAGCCGCCAAGGAGGCATCCATGGCTTTGAGTTCAAGCTCAATTTCCCCTTCGGGTATGGGCGCGTTTTTAAAGGTGAAGGTGGTGCTTACTTCTTCGGTGTATGGGTCAAAGTGTTTGGAATACACGGGAATGCTTTGATTTCCACTGCGAACAAATACTTCCACAGAGCGTACTTTGGAAGGGTCACTTAAGGTGAGGGTGAGTTCAGATTCTTGGGAAATGGCGCCGGTGTTGGGGGTAAGCTCTATGGTGGGGCCGTTTCTGTCTTGAAAAAAGAGGTAGCCGCCGTAACCTATACCCCCTATGAAGGAGAAAAAAAGCAATGTGGAAAAAAGTGTTTTTATTTTCATGAATATACCTATATTGTGAGAAAGAATATGTACATGTGTGCGTTAAAATGCGTTGAAATGCGTTGTGACCTTATACAATGTCTTGTGGCCATTGTCATTATAGAAAGGAGAAATATTTTTGACTGGCGTTGCTGGTAAGAAGTAAGGTAGTAGGATATATATGCCTAAGGCTTTTATGTTGACTTGACAGAAGAAATTTGTTCTTACAGTAGAGAAATTTTGCAAAGCTTTGACTTAGCAAGAAAGGAAGGAAGTGTATAGCACGTGTCAAGATCAAACGTAGACCCTAGGATTTTGCGTGCCTCCATGGTTCGTAATCTTCACGAAAATGAAGGTATTACCGATAAAAATGTTCTTGCAGCCATGAATGCAGTGCCGCGGCATGCCTTTGTGCAAGAAGCTTTTCGCATGCAGGCTTACGAAGACCGGCCTTTGCCCATTGGCTATGGGCAAACCATTTCTCAGCCTTCCACTGTGGCGCTTATGACGCAACTTTTGCGTGTAGAAAAGGGCATGCGTGTTTTGGAAATAGGCACAGGGTCTGGCTATCAAGCAGCAGTGCTGGCATGGCTGGGATGTCGCGTATATACGGTGGAACGCATACCAGAACTGTTTGCCGCCACAAAAACATTATTATTGCAAACCATGCAATATAAAAATATTTACATGAAGCGTGATGATGGCACTCTTGGCATGCAAGAGGCCGCGCCATTTGACCGTATTCTTGTTACTGCCGGTGGGCCAGAAATTCCAAAGCCTCTTGTACGTCAATTGGACGAAGGGGGAATTATGCTTATTCCCGTAGGTGAGCAAAAGCGCTCACAAAGGCTTATGCAGGCACGTAGAGAAAATGGCACCGTCCTTGTGAAGGATATGGGCAGTGCTGTTTTTGTGGATTTGGTGGGAAGCCACGGCTGGTAGCCTTGGCCATTTATTACTTTTTTGGGAGGAAAGCATGTCATCGTGTTCATCGTGTTCATCTGGCGGCGCAAAAAATGCTAATGCGGCCATGGTTTTGCAAGACAATCTTATTACCTCAACCTTGGGTAAAATTCGCCATAAGCTTTTCATCATGAGCGGCAAGGGCGGCGTAGGAAAAAGCTCTGTGACGGTAAATACTGCGGCAGCCTTGGCAGCACGCGGATTTAAAGTAGGTATTTTAGATGTGGATATTCACGGCCCCAGTGTGCCAAATCTGCTTGGTTTAAGCTGTGGTATTGAAATGGATGAAAGCGGCTCCCTCATGATTCCTGCCGCCTATAATGAAAATCTTTGCGTCATTTCCATGGACTCCTTGCTCAAAGAAAAAGACAGTGCCATTTTATGGCGCGGGCCTAAAAAAACCGCTGCCATACGCCAATTTGTGGCCGACGTGGCTTGGGGTGAACTGGATTTCTTATTAATAGATTCCCCTCCGGGAACCGGCGATGAGCATATGACCATTTTGCAAACCATACCCGATGCTTTGTGTGTTGTGGTAACAACGCCGCAAGAAATTTCCTTGGCAGATGTGCGTAAGGCATTAAATTTTTTACAACATGCTAAAGCCAATGTGCTTGGTGTTGTGGAAAATATGAGTGGGCTTTTTTGCCCGCACTGTCATGAAGCCATTGACCTTTTCAAAAAAGGCGGCGGTAAAGAATTGGCACAGCGTTATGGCCTTAAATTTTTAGGGGATATTCCTTTAGATCCTGCCACGGTGGTGGCTGCTGATAGTGGCGTGCCTGTGGTTTTCTTAGAGCAAGACACACCGGCTAAACGTGGTTTTTTAGCTTTGGCTGATGCCATAGCAGACGCTTCACATAATAGTTTAGAAGCCTTGGCAAGTAGTCACGAGTAAAGAAACTTTGTGTATAAAAAATCCAAAAGCCCCTGAAGCTATGGGGTGGATTTTTTTTATATGATATGTCATTATAACGCAGTTTATGCCTCCTGTACAAATTACTGTGCGGGAATTTTAAGAGTTGGTGTATACCATTAAGGCTAAAAATCATGAGCGGGTAAGATTTTAAATTACCATTACCTATTGATTTTTTTGACATTTAACTTTGCATTGTTTACTTTTGTTTTTGCAAATTATTTTGCAAGCGTTGTGGTATGGCGCTGAAAGGCGCTTTACACAGCTCTTAATTTATGACCAATAAAGACGGGAAAAACACGCTTTGTATCAAGGATATTGGAAAAAATGCAGCTTAATTTGGCAAATAAAATAACATTGTTTCGCATATTGATGACGCCTCTAATTATAGTTTTACTTTATTTTGAGGGGCCTGTTTTTTGTTTTATTGCGGCCATTGCCTTTATGATTGCTTCTTTTTCAGACTGGGCTGATGGATATATTGCGCGTCGTGATAATATGGTTACAAGCTT
>CAYJNA010000017.1:0-30344 GCA_964371225.1 uncultured Desulfovibrionaceae bacterium | reverse complement strand
CCTCAAGTCGCCGAGCTTGTCAACAACTTTTTTTCCGTTTTGCAAATTTTATTTTCGCGACCATCTATATAATGATGCAATGGCTGTTTGCTTCAGCCCGCTTCGTAAATCTCTTGTTCAGAATTTCTTCTGTCTAAATCTTTTCGAAGCCCCTCTTTCGTGGGAAGCGCACTATGTAATAATGTCTTCCTTTTGTCAAAGGTTTTTTGAAACTTTTTTTGCTTCGCTCAAAGCGTGTCGCTGTGTTCCTCAGCGCGAAAAGCAAAATGCCTTAAGTCTTAGTCTTGGTCAAGCTCTTTTTTCATTTTTTTGTATTTTTTTTGTCACACAAAAGAAACATTTATTTTATTAACATCTTACGATTTCTCTGTACTCTGCTCTTTCCACAAATTTCACTTTATACACAACACTCTTTACTCTTTATTACCTTGCATAAGAGCGTTTCTATAAAAAGGAAGTAAGGATTCTGCTGCTTTTTTCCATGAAAATAAAGACTTTGCAGTTGCCCTCCCTTGTGCGCCCATGCTTTTTGCAAGGGCAGGATGCAGAATAAGCATACGTAAATATTTACCTATCTCCTCAGCATTTCCTTTTTTCATAAGAAAACAATCGCGACCATGCTGTAATTTCTCTGCCACATTGGTATCCGGCAAAATGACAGGACGACCGCTGGCAAGAAAATAAGGCGCTTTAGACGGAAAGCGATAATCATCAAAATCTCGCGGAGCTCCGGGCTGTACCAAAATATCTGCAAATCTCATAAAGAGAGGGAGTTCATGTGCTTTTACATCATCTATTAGGAGAACATATTTTTTATATAGTTCCAAAACATCGTCACTATACATATAGTCTTCAATGCCGCAGCGAATTATTTTACAAGAGATACCTTCATGACTAAGTTGCTCCACAGCCAGTAAAAGCTCAATAAAGTAACTGGCATTAAAATCATGTATGGCCCCAGGGTACACGAGTACATAGGTATCTGCATCAATGTCACACGATGCGCGTAATTTTTCATCGCGCTCCATAGGAATGGTAAAAAATGCCTCTTCGCAAGCTGGCCAAAAGGTCATTCTTGGAACTCCTGTCGGCACAAAATCTTCTAGCTTATTTATAATACAGCTAACGCCCTCAGAGGCACGCATGAAGGGTTCAAAATGCAATGGATTCGTATTTATGAACTTTTCTAATTTTTCTGGATGCTTTTTTACATGTTCTTTTTGAGCTTCTAAGCCATCTACACCTAAACACTGCCCTGTTATTAATATTTCATTGTCTTCAAGGTGTACCACATAAGGCACCTTGACTCTTTGACGAATCATGGCAATGGGTATTCTTGTGGCTTCGCGTGTAGTCCACGCGTGCAAAATGCTATTTTCAAAGAGTTCCTGAGGTAAGCGACCTATATCACGTACATTATGTATACCATACTGCACTTGCCCAAAGTATTCTGCTGCGCCATCCGTTCTTGGTAAAAACACATGACATTCATGCCCAAGCTCCACTAAAGTATTGGCTAGAAAATGTATATGTACACCACTACAACCGGCGTAAGGGCCATAATTAATAAAATGAATCTTCAACGTGTCCTTGGACATGAAGTGTTCTCCCAACAAAATGTTATGTGTTTGAGCCTTGGGTCATATTCTTAAGCAAATTCACTTCTCTTGTAACTATTTTCTTCTTTATGCAAATTTAACTATAATATTGAAGAGATACATACGTACTGTTTCATTATTTTTACTTGAATAACAGAAGATTTTTCCACAAAATCTGCCAATATACTTAAAAAGCACCTTTTAATTTTTCATAACTTACTTTAAATTGCAAGAGGCTAGAGTGCTGCATAGACATTATGACAGCAATAGGAAAAATATAGGAGAAAAGATGTCACAAATTTCTATCATTATCCCTGTCTGGAATCTTTGGGAAGTAACAAAAGCTTGCCTTGAAAGCATTGCTAAAGCATGTTCTCAAGACATTTTACTCGATTCCCTAGAAATTATTGTGGTTGATAATAACTCCACCGATGCCACCAGTACAGAGCTGGCTCCTACGCTACAAGCACTTTTTGGCAGCATGGGACGTGTTATAACCATGCCGGAAAATCTTGGTTTTGCCAAAGCATGCAATGCAGGAGCACGTGCCGCCAAGACGCCTTTTTTCTTTTTCCTTAATAATGACACACTTCTTACAGAAAATTGCCTTCTCCCCTTAACGCAAGCTTTAGAAAATAATCCTAAACTGGGCGCGGTAGGCCCTTTACTTGCCTATGAGAACGGCAAAGTGCAACATGCAGGCATATGCTTCAGCCCTGCCTTAGAGCTGGTACACGCACACCAATTTATTGATGTTACTTATGTGCAATCGTTAAAACAGCGCTTTTGGCAAGCCATCACCGGAGCAGCCGTACTTATTCCCGCCCATGTATTTTGGGAATGTGGCGGCTTCCATGAAGAATATATCAATGGTTATGAAGATTTAGATTTATGCTGTCAATTACGTGAAAAAGGGTATTTACTCACAGTTGTTCACGAAAGTCTTATTTATCACCTTACTAGCCAAACACCAGGACGTTTTGATTTTGATAGCCATAATGCTGCATTATTGGGGCAGCGATGTTCCGCATCATTTGTACCAGACCAACATACAGTGGCTTTAGAGGCAAACTTACAAGCGCGGCTCAGTCCAGATTTGGAACTTTATTATGATCTGCCTTTGAGTGATGATCTAGCCTTAACGGAAGCATTCACCACCGATTTTGATGCAGAGCTTTGTCAAAAGAAGCTTAATCATACCCCCTATTGGCTTAACGGTTATGCTATCTTAGCTAAATATTGGGAGAAAGAACGCGCTTGGGATAAAGCCCTTAGCTTACACTTGCAATTGGCACAACTGGCACCACTCACAGCTCACTATGCCAGTTTAGCTTTTTGTGCTGCCAACATCGATGAGGCAGCCATTGTGGCGCAAGCCAGACATTGTTTAAAAGACATTATGAATAAAGTTAAAAACAAAGAAGCATTGATAAAAAAAGCACAGCATATAAAAACATGGGCAGAACAAAACAAGGATAGTAGCTTAGAAACATTACTAAATACTTGGATTCAAAAATATAATAAAGACCACGAAGGTATGTAAAATGAAATATTGGCTTTTTAAAAGTGAAAGAGAGTGTTTTTCTTGGCAAGATTTACAAGATAGCCCAGAGCAAACCAGCTCATGGGACGGTGTACGTAATTACCAAGCTCGTAATTTTATGCGCGCCATGAAGCTTGGAGATAAGGGTTTCTTTTATCATAGTGGAAAAAACCCTGAAATTACAGGTATTGTGGAAATAGTGCGTGAAGCCTATCCCGACCATACAGCATGGAAAGAAGGCGATGATCATTTTGACCCACGCTCTACCCCAGACCATCCCTTATGGGATATGGTAGACGTGCGCTTTGTACAAAGCTTCACACCCCCTGTAACGCGTGCGGATTTACGCCAAGAACCTGAATTAGCTGGTATGGAACTTATGAAAAAAGGCAGTCGTCTTTCTGTACAAGAAGTTAGCTCTGAAGCTTTTGCACATATTCTTTCTATGACAAAAAAGTAAAATAACAACATAAAAAACTTCTTTTGGGTACATTTTTCTGCACTTTACCCCTTTGAACCATGCTTTATATTGACAAAAGCATGGTTTTTTAGTACTAATTCCTACTTATAAACATATACATACGCGTAAATATACCACTTTGTGCCTTTTTACGCATGGAGGACCCAATGTCTAATCAAGCGCTCACCAACGATTTTGAAACCCTACTGGGTAAAGAAAACGTTTTTTCTTCCGAAGCCGACAGACAAAGCTATGCTTATGACTCTGCCGTATTACAACAAATAGTTCCCTCATTGGTAGTACGCCCTACCAGTGTGGAAGCTCTTGGCGCCACAGTAAAAAAACTTTATGACCATGGCATTCCCATGACCGTACGTGGCGCTGGTACTAACCTTTCCGGCGGTACCATTCCCGATAGCCCTGAAAATGTGGTTATCCTCACCAATGCCTTAACAAAAATTATCGAAATTAACCGCGAAGATCTTTACGCCATTGTAGAACCTGGCGTAGTTACAGCACATTTTGCTGCTGAAGTGGCCAAAGCTGGTCTTTTCTATCCTCCAGATCCAGGCTCACAAGCCGTTTCCACCATGGGCGGAAATATTGCTGAAAATGCCGGTGGTTTACGCGGTCTTAAATACGGCGTAACCAAGGATTACCTCATGGGTCTTGACTTTTTTGATGCCACAGGTGAGCGCGTAACTTCTGGTTCTCGCACAGTAAAATGTGTTACCGGTTACAATCTTGCCGGCCTCATGATCCAATCTGAAGGTACTTTAGGTGTTATTTCTCAAGCCATCATGAAGCTTGTACCCCCGCCCAAAGCCAGCAAAGCGCTCATGGCTGTATTTAACTCCATGCATGACGCCGCTGAAGCTGTAGCTGGTATTATTGCTGCGCACGTGGTGCCCTGTACTTTGGAATTTCTTGACAATAACACCATTGTACGCGTGGATGACTATACCAAAGCTGGTCTTCCCCGTGACGCGGCTGCCATTCTTCTCATTGAAGTGGACGGCCACCCCGCTCAAGTGGCAGACGAAGCCGCGGCAGTGGAAAAAGTACTTAAAAAATGTAAGGCTGCTGAGATTCATGTGGCTAAAGACGCAGCTGAAAAAACCAAGCTTTGGGAAGCGCGCCGTATGGCTCTCCCCGTATTAGCTCGTTGTAAACCTACAACTGTTTTAGAAGACGCCACTGTACCCCGCTCCAAAATTCCTGCCATGATGCAAGAACTTGACCGCATTGCTGCTAAATATAAATTAGAAATTGGCACATTTGGCCATGCCGGTGACGGTAACTTGCACCCCACCATTTTATGTGACAAGCGTGATGTGCAAGAGTTCCATCGCGTAGAAGCAGCCGTAGACGAAATTTTTGATGTAGCCCTAGGCCTTGGTGGCACCCTTTCCGGCGAACATGGCATTGGCACAGCCAAAGCAAAATGGCTTGAGAAAGAAACATCCAAGGGTACCATCATGTTCTCCCGTCGATTGCGTAAAGCTTTGGATCCCAAAGGCTTACTCAATCCCACTAAGCTTGTAAGCATCTAAGGGAAAGGGGAACTATTGTGACTGATTTACAACGCTTAGCTGATCAGCTTATGGATCTTGATGACCGCATTATTGCTTGCATGAAATGTGGTCTTTGCCAAGCGGTTTGCCCCACTTTTGGCGCGTCCATGATGGAAGCCGACGTGGCACGTGGCAAATTGGCCTTGGTAGATAATTTGGCTCACAGGCTCATTGAAGACCCTGAAGCTGTGGCCGACAAATTAGGACGCTGTCTTTTGTGCGGTTCCTGTCAGGCGGCCTGCCCTTCCGGTGTGAAAATCATTGATGTTTTCCTCGAAGCGCGCGAAATCGTGTTTGCTTATGTGGGTTTACATCCTTTAAAAAAGATTATTTTCCGTACTCTTTTAGCACAACCCACCATTTTCAACTTGGCCATGCGTATGGGCGCTCCTTGCCAACCCTTACTGTTCCGCCAAACCTTCAATACGCAAAAAACAAGCCGTGCCCCCTTGCTAGATAAAGTTATTGGTTCACGCTATATACGTGCTTTAGCCAAAAAGCCTTTGCATGTAACTCAAGGGCAAATCAATACCCCTGCAGGTAAAAGCAAAATTAAAGTAGCCTTCTTCCCCGGCTGTCTTGGGGATAAAATGTATACCGACATGAGCGAAGCTTGTCTGAAGGTATTACATCATCACGGCGTGGGTATTTATATGCCTAAAGGGCTTACTTGCTGTGGTATTCCTGCCATCACCTCCGGTGATATTACCGGTATGATAGCGCAAACTAAAGCAAATCTTACTAAACTTGCCAAGGAAGATTTTGACTATCTCATCACTCCTTGCGGGTCTTGCACAGCTACCATTGAAGAATACTGGCCGCGCTATGCCCCGCGTATGGAACCCAAGGAAAGACAATTGGTAGCAGAAATTGCCCCCAAAGCCATGGACATCAGCGCCTTTCTTGTGAACGTGCTCGGTATAAAGCTTGAAGGCAACGCTACACCAGATAAAGTTACCAAAGTCACCTATCATGACCCCTGTCACTTAAAAAAATCTTTAGGAGTAAGTGCAGAGCCTCGCATGGTGGCGCAACTTAATCCTCAATATAGTCTTGTGGAAATGAATGAAGCCGATCGCTGCTGCGGCTGTGGTGGCTCCTTTAACCTTTTCCATTATGAATTTTCTTCAAAAATTGGTCAGCGTAAACGCCAAAATGTGGTTGACAGTGGCGCCCAAGTGGTGGCTACAGGTTGTCCAGCTTGTATGATGCAATTGGAAGATATGCTTTCACAACAGGGTGATGCGGTAAAAGTAAAACATTGCGTAGAACTGTACGCCGAGTCCCTTTCCTAAACCATGGGAGCTAAGAAAAATGAACCAAGAAACGATTTTTGAGACCTTTTGCACCAAGGCCGCTGTGGTAGGAGCAAAAGTTATCACAGTAAAAAATGAAGACGAGGCTTTGGCCTATGTGCTTCAAGTAACAGAAAGTAAAAAGCCTTGCGAAATTCTTGCCGATGAACCCGGCACAGAAAAAGGCCCCCTCACTGCCGATGGCATCCCCACACGCGTAAATCGCATTGTGACAGCTCCCGGCCTTGAGCCTGCCCTCTATGCTAAGTTAGAAAAAGCCTGTGCAAAAAAAGGGTATATGTGCATTGAAAAAGGCTTACGCAAATATCTCGCTGGTGTGGATGTTGGTTTTGGCACTGCTGAATGTGCTGTGGCAGCTTCTGGAACCTGCCTTGTAAATTCAGACAGTGAAGAAAAACGCCTTGCCACCATGATGAGCGAAATATGCATTTTCATGGTGAAAAAATCCACCATTTACCCAGAGCTCTTTGATATAGCCCCCATTTTGCGCGAAATGCAGCAAAAGCCCGGCGCGTACTCTGCTTTTATTTCCGGCCCTAGCCGTACAGCAGATATTGAACGTGTACCTGCCGTAGGTGTTCACGGCCCCTTAGAGCAACATATCATTATTTTGGAGGACGAAGGCGATGCATAATGCCCCCAAAACCTTAAATGAATACGGTCAGCAATTGGATGAAGCTTTAGATAACAGCTTTTTGCGTAAAACCTTAGACACTTTTGCTGTGGCGTATAAAACCAACCGCGAAAATGTGTTTAAGCAAATTAACGCACCGGAAATCATTGAAAAAATTGCTTGTGTTAAGGACCATGCAGCGCAAAATCTTGAAAGCTTATATGAAGAGTTTAAGAAAAACGCTGAAGCCAAGGGCGTTGTGGTACACCGTGCCGCCACCGCCACCGAAGCCAATGAAATCATTGCGCGCATTGCTAAAAATGCCAATGTGAAGCGTGTGGCTAAGTCCAAATCCATGACCAGTGAAGAAACCCAACTCAATACCCACCTTGAAGCGGAAAACTTTATTGTAGATGAAACTGACCTTGGTGAGTATATCATCCAATTACGTGGCGAAGGGCCTTCCCATATGGTTATGCCCGCCATTCACCTTTCCCGTTACGAAGTTGCCGACGATTTTTCTAAAGTAACTGGTGAGAAAGAAGATCATGACGTGGATCACTTGGTGAAAGTGGCTCGTAAAGAATTACGCTCCAAATTCATTGACGCAGACATGGGTATCACCGGCGCTAACTTTTGCGTTGTAGAAACAGGCGCTTTTGCCACCTGTACCAACGAAGGTAATGCCCGTCTTGTGTCCACCTTGCCCCGTGTGCATGTGGCCATTGCCGGCCTTGATAAGCTCATCCCCACCTTGGATGATGCCATGAATGCCTTACAAATTTTGCCACGTAATGCCACAGCGCAATTACTCACCACTTACGTGACTTGGTTCACAGGCCCCGGTGAGTGGAATGGCTCCGATAACCCTGAAGAAAAGAAAGAAATGCACATAGTGCTTTTGGACAATGGCCGTAGCGCCCTTGCCAAGGATGAACTTTTCTCTCAAGTGTTCCGCTGCGTACGCTGTGGTGCCTGTGCCAACGTGTGTCCTGTATACCGTCTTGTGGGCGGGCACCGCATGGGTTACATTTATATTGGCGCCATTGGGCTTATTCTTACGTACTTCTTCCACGGCAGAGAAAAAGCTAAAGTACTGGCACAAAACTGTGTCAACTGCGAAGCTTGTAAGAATATTTGCGCCGGCGGTATTGATTTGCCACGCCTTATTCGTGAAATTCGTGTGCGCCTCAACGAAGAGGAAGGCACCCCCATGGAAGCTACTCTTTTAAGTGCTGTGATGAAGAATCGTAAGATGTTCCACAGCCTTTTAAAATTTGCCAAATACGCACAGCTTCCTGTCACTGGCGGCAGTGAATACCAACGCCATTTGCCCAATATTTTCTTTGGAAAGCAAAAATTTAAAGCTTTGCCCGCCATAGCCAAAGAATCTTTCCGTGACCAATTTGAAAAAATTCAGCCTAAGCTTTCACAACCTCGTTTTAAGGTAGCCCTTTTTGCTGGTTGTGCGCAAGATTTCATCTATCCTGAACAGCTCAAAGCCGCTGTGGAAATCTTCAATAAACATAACGTGGCTGTGGACTTCCCCATGGGGCAAAGTTGTTGCGGCCTTCCCTTGGAAATGATGGGGCAAAGGAAAACTTCCATATCTGTAGCTAAACAGAACATTATGGCCTTTGACTCTAATCAGTACGACGCCATTGTGACCCTATGCGCCTCTTGTGCTTCGCATTTAAAGCACACCTATATGGACATTGTGGGCAATGCCACACCTGTGGACGCTGGCACCAAAACTCGTTGCATGAGCTTTGTAGACAAAGTTATGGACTTTAGTTCTTTTGTCCACAATAAATTGGGCTTACGTGCTGAAGACTTTAATAAGTCTGATGAAAAAGTAACCTACCATGCTTCTTGTCACCTTTGCCGCGGCCTTGGCGTCACTGATGAGCCTCGTGCCATCATTGACAATGCTGCCGAATATGTACCTAGCAAAGAAGAAGACGTTTGCTGCGGTTTTGGTGGTTCTTACTCCATGAAGTTCCCCGGCATTTCCAAAAATCTCTTGGAAATGAAGCTAAACAATGCTAAAGAAACAGGGGCTACGCGCCTTGTGGTGGATTGCCCAGGTTGCGTCATGCAAATTCGCGGCGGCGCCGAAAAAGAACAGCAAGGCCTTAAGGTCACGCATATTTCAGAACTTGTAGCTGAAAATTTGCGTAAATAAGGTTTGTTATAAAAGCCGTCCCTTACTTGTAGTTCAGGGGCGGCTTTGTAAAATAGTTGCTATTTTACAGGATGAATTGAGGTTGGGTGTTGGTGCTATTTTTATGGCACCTGTAAATAACTTTTTGTGTAGTGAAAAACTACAGTTTGAGGAGTTTCTATGTCTGTACCAATGTTAGCTCTTATGGCCATCTTGCCCATTTTAGCTGCGCTCATACTCATGGTGGGTATGCGCTGGCCCGCGACTCGTGCTATGCCCATTGCATGGCTTATTGCCGTTGTCACCGGCATGACCGCATGGGGACTTGACCCCATGTACCTTGCAGCCCTTTCCTTACAAGGCGTTGTAGTAGCAATAGGCGTTTTGATTATCGTTTTTGGCGCCATTCTCATCATGTTCACTTTACAAGAAAGTGGCGGCATGGAAACCATCCAGTATGGCATGCAAAACATCAGCCCTGACCGTCGCGTTCAAACCATCATCATTGGTTATATGTTCGCTTCCTTCATTGAAGGTGCGGCAGGTTTTGGTACGCCAGCAGCATTGGCAGCCCCTCTCTTGCTTTCTTTGGGCTTTCCTCCTCTTGCTGCCGCTGTTATCTGCTTAGTATTTAACAGCTTCCCTGTAACCTTTGGTGCTGTGGGTACACCTATTCTTGTAGGTCTTACACCATTAAAAACACCCGTAGCCGAAGCAGTGGCCACAGGTGCTGTGACAAACTTCACCAACTTTGAAACTTTTGCCAAAGTTATTGGTGAGTGGGCCACCACCATGCACGGCCCCATGGCAGTTATTCTGCCCATCTTCCTCTTAGGTTTCATGACCCGTTATTATGGGCCTAACAAGTCTTGGAAAGAAGGTCTTTCCGCATGGAAATACTGCGTATTTGCTGCAGTGTGCTTCCTTATCCCTTATCTTGCTTTTGCTTGGTTCCTCGGGCCTGAATTCCCCTCCCTCATTGGTGGTCTTATTGGTCTTGGCGTTCTTGTGGCAGGTACCAAAAAAGGTTTCTGCGTACCTAAGGACGTATGGACATTTGGCCCACAAGACAGCTGGGATCCTGAATGGACAGGCACTGTAAAGACCAGCGGCAAAACAGAATTTACTCCTCATATGAGCCAATTTAAAGCATGGTTACCTTATGCCCTTATTGGTCTTATCTTGGTAGTTACCCGTATTTCCCAGCTTCCCTTCAAAGCATGGCTTGCTTCCAAGTCCATTCCTTTCACAGACATTTTAGGCTATGAAAATGTAGACGCTGCCATTCAGTACTTGTACTTGCCGGGCACCATTCCTTTCATTCTTGTATCCTTACTCACCATTGCCATTCACGGTATGAGCGGTGATGCAGTGAAACGTGCTTGGGGCGAATCCTTAAGCAAGATGAAGTCTCCCACCATTGCACTTATTTTCGCAGTGGCGTTAGTATCCATCTTCCGTGGTTCTGGCGTAAACCCCAACGGTGTACCTTCCATGCCACTAGCCATGGCAGAAACTGTGGCCGCCATTGCTGGTAACACATGGCCTATGCTTGCTTCCTTTGTGGGTGGCTTGGGTGCGTTCATCACGGGCTCTAACACTGTATCTGACCTTTTGTTTGCTGAATTCCAATGGGGTACAGCAGCAGTGCTTAATATTCCCCGTCAAATCATCGTAGCTGCACAAGCTGTTGGTGGTGGTATGGGTAATATGGTATGCGTACACAATATTGTTGCTGTATGCGCCGTGGTAGGTCTTGCCGGTCGTGAAGGTCTTGTATTGAAAAAAACCTTCTGGCCCTTTGTATTCTACGGTATCATCGTAGGTATTATTGCCACTGTTCTCATTCAACTCTACCCCGGTTTATACTAAGCTTTAGTATAAAAACACTGTTCAAAGGCGTTGCAGTACTGCAACGCCTTTTTGCATTTTTGAGACTATAAAATTGTTAAAAAGTACTTGTCATTACAATAAAAAAAATTTTTCACATAAATGACACTTTTCCCTTGCTTCATGAAAAAAACCAAGCTATATCACAGCCCAACGGTATGAAACTTCTTTTGCGTATTTTTTCCATAAGTAAGTACATAACGTCGTAAAAAGTACGATATAGCCCGCGCCTTGGTGACTTTCGCCGCTTTTAAGATGCTTCAAAACTCTTAAAATGTTTCTTCGTCTTCCTCCGGCAACGACATATACGCCTTTATGAAGAGAATAGACTCCTGCATAACTCATTATGTAGAGTCTTTTGGAGCGTTGACGATAGTCAATGTGACCAAAAAACAAGAGTAAGCGCAATGCACTTGCGCTGTTAAACGATTGTTTTTTGTGCCTTTTGTCCTGCACAGATACATTTTCACAAAAAGACAATGTATTGCAAAAGCACAAAAATACAACGCAAAAAAAATTGTGCAGACCCTTTGAAAAGATAAAATACTTTTCTTACAGCACATTGACATTTTAAGGCCCCATGCTTAGATTTATTTTGTTCTCTTTATCACAAGCATCCTATAGGCCTTTCGTGGAGGATTTTCATGAATCAGGTTAAGAACGTTCATATCCCTAAAGCAACCATTCAGCGCATAGCCATTTACATGCAGGTTCTTGAGCATTTAGAGCAAGAAGGCATTGAGGTTATATCTTCAGACCCTCTTGCCAAGGCTTGCGATGTTAATGCATCTCAAGTGCGCAAAGATTTAGCCTTTTTTGGAGAGTTTGGTGTGCGCGGCGTGGGCTATTATGTAAAAGCACTTATTGCTTCCATTTCTGATGCACTTGGCATTGCCCGTGAGTGGCGTATGGCTCTTGTGGGTGTAGGAAATATGGGGCGTGCCATTTTAAATCACAGCGAATTTCGTAATAAAGGTTTTCACATTATAGGCGCTTTTGACTGTGACCCCTTCAAAATTGGTGAGAAAATCTGCAATCTTGAAGTCATGTGTACCAAACGCCTTAAAGAAAAAGTTGCCGAAAACACCATTGAAATTGGTATCATTGCCACGCCGCCGGAACGTGTACAACGTGCGGCAGACCACTTAGTGGAAGCAGGCATTCGTAGCATCTTAAACTTTGCCCCCGCGCGTGTGCGTGTGCCGGAAAATGTCTGTGTTGAATATGTTGATTTTTTCCATCACCTTTACACATTAACATTTAAACACACCCGCGCAACACAGTAGTTTTTGCCTCTACCTCATGAGGCAGTATAATAAATCTGGCGTAGCTTTTATGAAGGCTACGCTTTTTTTGTTCTCCATAATAATTTTTACGTAAATTTACTCTCTTCTCCTCTGCAATTTCTCCCCCTTTAGCTTTACAAAGCTACGCATTGCTTTTATCTTAGCTCTTACCTAGACATTTACCGTGCCCCATTTAAGGGTGTGCGGCTCTTGATATCATTCTGCAACGATGAGGTTATTATGGATTTTGCAACTTTAGTAAAAGAGGCTCGTTCTTGCCGCCGTTTTCAGGAAAATGACAGATTGGGCCCAGATGCCCTTGCTTGGCTGGTAGATTGTGCCCGCCTTTGCCCTTGTGCGCGTAATGCACAAGTATTGCGTTATGTAGCTGTGGAAAGCAAACAAGTGTGTGATGCCATTTTCCCTCAAACACGTTGGGCAGGCGTACTTAAATGGGATGGCCCCATAGCCGGAGAGCGTCCCACGGGCTATATTGCCATTTTAGCACCTGAAAAATGCACAAAATTAGTACATATGGATGTGGGCATTGCCGCACAAACCATACAATTGGCTGCCCAAAGTAAAGGAATAGGTTGCTGCATGCATGCTTCCTTTAACCCTAAAGAATGCATGAATATTTTTGAAGTACCCGAAGGTATGGAAATAGCTCTCATCCTCGGACTTGGCGTAGAAAAAGAACGCCGCGCACTCACCGACATGCCAGAGGATGGAAGCTTTAGCTATTGGCGCGATGACGAAGGTATACACTTTGTACCCAAGCGCTCATTGCAAGAGGTTCTTTTAAAAACACTATAAGAATCTTAGATAATTACATAAATATCTGAGGGCATTCTGTAGAGATATGCCCTCTTTTTTACCAAGTAGGTTTCTATGTACCAAAAAGATTTTACCCTTATTCGTGAAGAGCAGGTGCAAGAAGTTTCCGGCACTGTGCGTCTTTGGAAACACAATGTCACCGGAGCAGAGCTTTTATCTGTTACCAATGCCGATGAAAATAAATGCTTTGGCGTTACCTTACGCACCCCCCCCGCAGATTCTTCCGGCGTGGCGCATATATTGGAACACTCTGTACTTTGCGGTTCAGAAAAATTTCCCGTGCGTGAACCCTTTGTGGAGCTTTTAAAAGGTTCGTTGCAAACATTTTTAAACGCTTTCACCTTTCCTGACAAAACATGCTACCCTGTAGCCAGCACCAATATACAAGACTTTTATAATCTCATTGATGTCTATATCGATGCGGTGTTTCATCCGCGCATTAGCGAAGATATTTTCCGCCAAGAAGGCTGGCATGTGGAAGCAGATAGCGCCGATGAACCTTGGATTTTCAAGGGCGTTGTTTATAATGAAATGAAGGGCGTTTATTCCTCTCCTGATTCCATTCTGGCTGAGCAATCTCAGCAATCCATGTTTCCTGACATGATTTATAGTCTGGATTCTGGCGGGCACCCCAAGAGTATACTCACCCTCACCTACGATGCTTTTAAAGAGTTTCATGCATCCTACTATCACCCTTCCAATGCACGTTTTTTCTTCTGGGGTGATGATGATGAAGCCAAACGCCTTGAAATAGTGGGAGCAGAACTGGCACGACATCAAGCCCTTGACCCTGCCAAAAAAGCACAATCAGCCATTCCTTTACAAGGAAAACTCGATATGCCGCGCCATATCGAAGTGCCCTATGCTAGCAGCGAAGAAAATACCAATGCGCTTTTTACCGTAAACTGGCTCCTATGCGAAACCGCCGATGTGACCACAGCCTTAACTTTAGAAATGCTCGAACACATTCTCGAAGGTTTACCAGGCTCCCCCTTACGCAAAGCCCTTATTGAATCCGGTCTGGGCGAAGATACCACAGGCATTGGCCTTGAGAGCGATTTACGCCAAATGTACTACTCTGTGGGACTTAAAGGCGTTCGCCCGCGCGATTTACATGATGCAGAAATGCTCATTCACGAAACGCTTGCTGCTCTTGCAGAAGACGGCATTGACCAAAATGCCATTGATGCCGCCGTCAATAGTGTAGAATTTAGCTTACGTGAAAATAATTCCGGCCGTTTTCCTCGTGGTTTATCTGCCATGGTACAAAGTTTGTCCACATGGTTGTACGATGGCGACCCCATTGCTTCCTTAGCCTGGGAAGCACCTCTGGCCACCATTAAAGCACGTCTTGATGCAGGGGAAAAAGTATTTGAAGAGTGCCTCAAGCAATGGTTCCTCCATAATGAACATCGCAGCACCGTTATTCTTTTGCCAGATGCCACCTTGGAAGAACGCCGTCAAGCCGAAGAAGTGGCACAGCTAGCGCGTATCCAAGCAGCTTGTTCTGCTGAAGAACGTGCTGCATTGGTGCAAGAAACAATACGTTTGCGTGCATTACAAGAAGAAGCCGACAGCCCCGAAGCCTTAGCCACCATTCCTTGTGTGGGTGTGGAAGATTTACCGCGTGAAAACACTCTTTTACCCATAAGCATTAAGGGTACTGAGCAGCAACGCTTCATCGCCCATGACATAGATACCTCCGGTGTGGCCTATGTAAACTTACTTTTGCCCCTAAATGCCGTGCCACAGCGTCTTATCCCCTTGGTGCCCCTCTTAGGTCGCGCCCTTATGGAAATGGGCACACAAAAGCATGACTATGTAAACATGGGTATGCGCATGGCTGCCAAAACCGGCGGCGTAGGTGCAAGCCCTTACCTTTCCACCCATAAAGATGGCACCCCGTTGAGCTATCTTTCCATTGGCGGTAAAGCCGTACGTGATAAAGTGGATGACCTCTTTGACATATTACACGAAGTGCTTTTACAACCCAACTTTGACCAACAAGAGCGTTTTTGCCAAATGCTTTTGGAAGCCAAAGCCCGTTTAGAACACGGCCTTGTGGCAGCAGGACATAGTGCTGTTTCTTCACGCATTCGTTCTGTCTATAGCACCACCGGCTGGCTTGAAGAACTCACCGGCGGTATTAGCTACCTTCAAGCCGTACGCACCCTCACGGAACAAGCTGAAGAAAATTGGCCTGCACTTTTGGCTGATTTACAAGAACTCTACAAGCTTATTGTCAATGGTAGCACTTGCCTTGTGGATAGCACGGCCTCTGGTGACACTTTGGGAATTATTGAAGGAAAAGCTACACAGCTTATGCAAGCCTTACCCAGCGCAAACCTTATGGCAAGCACGGATTGGCAATGCCACAGCCTGCCCACAGCCGAAGCCTTCATAGCCCCCACACAAATTAACTATGTGGCCAAAGGCGCAAATTTATTTGACTTTGGCTATACCTACCACGGTTCAGCACAGGTTATATTACGCCATTTGCGCATGGGATATTTGTGGGAAAAAGTACGTGTACAAGGCGGCGCCTACGGGGCTTTTTGCGCTCTAGATCGCCTCAGCGGCACCTTGGTACAAGCCTCTTACCGCGACCCTGCCGTATCCGGAACCCTAAGCACCTATGATGCCACCGATGCTTATTTACGCGCTTTCGAGCCCGATGCTCGCACTCTCTCCGGTGCCATAGTGGGTGCCATTGGTGACTTAGATACCTACCTCTTGCCCGATGCCAAGGGTGCAGCGGCCTTTGCCCGCCATATGTGCGGCGATACCAATGCCGCACGCCAACAAATGCGTGAGGAAATTCTCTCCACCACCAAACAACACTTCCATGATTTTGCCGAAATCATGGCTGAAGTAAGTAAAAAAGGACGCATTTGTGTACTAGGCGGAAGTCTAGCACAAAAAACAGCCGAAGAAGCAGGCTGGAGCGTGGAAAAACTCTTATAAAATGCCATAACAAAGCCCCCTGCACCTAGCATGCAGGGGGCTTAAAAATGTATTGCCTCACATTAACGGAAAAATTCTTTTATGGCCGATGTATCTTGCAAGGCCTCTTCCCACGACGCAGCACACTGTATGACACCATGTTCATAATGCAAAGCCCCGTGATGCAATAAAAAACATTCTTCTCCCAACGCTTGGCGCAAAATATAGCGTCTATCCCCCCACAAAGGAAAACCGGCAAAGGCCGCATGGGCACGGATTTGATGGCGCGCTCCTTTATAAATGGTGCAGCCCACAAAATTCAGTTCATGTGCCTCACGAAAATCTTGCTCTGGAAATGCTGCAAATTCAGGAAAATATATTTGCAAAGTGGCATATTCGGCGGCGGAAATTTTTTGTAAAGGAAAGAAATAACTATGGCGTAACAAAGGTGCTTCAGCATCCAACACGCGAGAAATTTTACGCTTATCCGTATCTAAAGCCGCGCGTACTGCTTTTTTCTGCACTTGGCCTTGCACCAAGGCCACATAGCGTTTTTGGCAAAGCCCGCGATTTTCCATATCTTGCCAATAGGCACGTCCGGCTTCACTACGCGAGGCCACCACAATGCCGGAAGTTTGCGCATCCAACCTATTGCATAAAAAAAGCTCTCCGTAAGTTTCATGATTTTGCTGCAAATACGCTTCCACAGAGGGGGATCCCCCTTGCACTGCGGCTGAATGCAAACCACGAGGCTTGGAAAAAAACAGCCAATCTTCATGAGCCTCCAAGAACACTGGGCTGCGTTCTTGCTCCCATTGTTGTTCCCATTGTTGCGCATGGCAGGCCTTCTTCTCTGCCCCTACCGAGGCTTTCAAACCTTGCTTAAGACTGGCGCTTAAGCAATCCCCCGTGCGTACAGCCACTCCCGCCGCTACTTTTCGCCCATTAAGCTGTATATGCCACTCTTCCCATAATAGCTTACGCCCTCTGGTGGAGAGGTTTGGAAAAAGCATGTGCAAGGCCTTATCCACACGCTGGCCGGCTTGCGCCTCAGTGATACATAAAGTACGAGGGGAATGTTCTGCCATATATTTCTCCACCATAAAAACATAAACTCTGCGCCATGAGAGTTGGCAAGGCTGAGAGAAAGGTATAAAAAACTCTCCCTCAGCATATATTTTACTCAAAAAGGCTATTTTTCTCTGTCTTTCAACATTTTTACTGCGCAAAACTTACCACACATGGCACACACTTCTTCTTCTTTATGTGGTTGACGACGCTCATGTAAAGCCTTGGGGTCAAGAGCTGCAGCAGCCATACCTTCCCAATCTAAATTGCGTCGTGCCGTATTCATGGCATGTTCACGCGCCAAGGCTCTTGGTGTCCCTAAAGCCACTTCGCCGGCATGGGCTGCCACACGCGAAGCCATAACACCTGCATGTACGTCGGCCGCATTGGGCAAGGTTAAGTGCTCAGCGGGGGTAAGATAGCATAAAAAGTCTACGCCGGCACGCACACCCAATGCGCCGCCTATGGCACCAGCCATGTGGTCATAACCGGCGGCGGCATCCACCACCAAGGGTCCTAATACATATAAAGGAGCGCCATGTGTTAATTTTTTAATGCTGGTAATTTGCGCTTCAACCTCATGTAAAGGCACATGCCCAGGGCCTTCTATCATGCTTTGCACGCCATACTCACGCGCACGCAAAGCCAAACGACCAAGGGTAATGACTTCTTCCCATTGTGCCGCGTCACCGGCATCACAGCCGGCACCGGGGCGTAAACCATCGCCCAAGGAAAGGGTCACATTGTACTCACGGGCAATTTCAAGCAATCTGTCATAATGTACAAGAAGAGGGTTTTCTTGGTCATGCTCCAACATCCACCGCGCCAACATGGCGCCACCACGAGAAACAATGCCCATAACGCGCCCATCACCATAGGCGTTTTTAGCAATATCTCCCCATTCTGCGCCGCGGCGGGTAAGCCCACAGTGTACGGTAATATAATCCACCCCTTGCTGAGCTTGCTTGGCTATTTCGTCAAAAAGCATATCTATGCTCATGGCTTTAATGGGTTCATCAGCATCTAAAAGCTGCTGTCCCACTGCATACATGGGCACTGTGCCCACAGGTAGTGAGCAGTTTTGCAGCATGGTCATACGCGCCGCATCTAAATCACCTGAAATGGATAAATCCATCACGGTATCAGTACCTGCTTCAAGAGCTATACGCAGTTTTTCCGCTTCCGTAGCAAGACAGTGAGATAAAGGCGACGTACCAAGATTGGCATTAATTTTAATGCGCGCCGGTTGCCCCACCAAAATAGGCTTTAAGTTAGGATGGTTAGGGTTACCCAAAAGTACCATGGTACCATTTTCTATGGCCTGACGAATACTTTCTTCTGAAAGACCTTCTTCTTGAGCCAATTGTGGGAGAAATTTTTGTGCCAAAGCGGCAAGGGCAGTATTTTTTGTAAACATGGACATCTGACATCCTTTTGTTGGGAAATCAAGATGCACAAAAGCCACGAAAGGAAATAAACGCTTCCCTACGGCAGCATAATCTGCATCAGGTTCGAAGGGTTAGGGACAATCCCAATCTCAGCCTTATGATAAAAGGCTCCCCCAGCTTTGGCACAAATACCATAAGGCAGTGGCAAAGTAAATGCTCGATATTTTTCAAAGTGAGCTACATAGCTTACTTCTCAAATAAATATCGAAGACATAAAAAAAGCTTGCGCAAAAAACATGCTGCATTACATATAAAAAAGCTTGCTAAAAGCATGATACCAAAGTATCCTGCCATGATTCCTTATTGCAAAATTATATTTTGTATTTTTTTGCATCTTACTAGCTTTTTTGTATAAAGACTTTTCATAGTACACCGATAAGAAAAATATGATTATACATCCTTAGGAGGGCGGCATGAAAAATATATCCGTATCCAAACGGCTTTATTTTGGCTTTGGGCTTTTAATGGCTTTTATTTGTTTCTTAGGCATAACAGACATACAACACAAACAAAAAGTAGCTGACGATACAAGCCGTGTGGCGGATTTTTATGTCCCTGAGCTCGTGGGGCTCATAGCTTTAGAAACAGCTTTTGAAGAAGTGTACATGAACATGCGCATCTACAGCCTCACTCAAGACGATAAAAACTACACCTATTTTAATGACGCTGTCCCTAAAATACATGCGCAAATTCAAAAACTAGAAAATCTAGCCGAACAAACAGAAGATGCCGGCATATTAGATGGCTACCTAAGTTCTTTCAAAAGTATTTTAGAAAAATATCTCATCACTACCGCTCAATCACACAATGCCATAGCGCAAAACAACACATTTTTACACGAATTTGCTCCCATGGCTGACAGCATTGAAAATGGCATAAACGCTTTTATTGCTAGCAGTCAACATACTTTCGACACTAAAGAAGAGCTTACAACACCACTGGAAATTCAACGCTCCGCAGAGCAAAATCTTGCTGCTAGCAAGGATATGATAAAAGCATTTAGCGACATACAAGCTTTAGGCATCTTGGCACTTACACAGCACGATGCGCAATCCATAAAAAAGCTAGCTAAGCAAACGCAAGACCTCCACGCCAGCCTTGAAAGTATTACTGGGCTCAGTGCTGCGGGGCAAGAACTGCGTACCATGCTCCTAGACGAGCTCAAAGCTTATAACCAAAAAGCACAGCAATTGGGACAAAGCTGGGACAGCATTGCAAGCTTTAATGCCACCCGTGCCAAAATTTATGAAGAAATTGACACACTCACTGTCAATGCCATTCACAAAGTAGAAAGCAATCTACAAAAAAGCTCTTTAGTTACGGTTGAATCCAATAAAACCAGCCAAAAAGTAACCCTTTTCCTTCTTATAGGGATTATCATTGCCAGCTGCGCCTTTAGCGTGTATCTGGCTCGAAGCATCACCACCCCACTCTTCCGCTCTGTGGTTTTTGCTGAGGCCGTAGCTTCCGGAAAATTAGATGAGCCCTTACAGGTGGAAAGTAAGGACGAATTAGGAAAATTGGCTGAAGCTTTACGAGAAATGGTGGCCGCATTAAAAAATAATATTGCTTTGGCACAAGAACAAGCCCAAGAGGCACAGCGCGCCAGCGCAGAAGCTGCCAATGCCACCGTGAAGGCACAAGAAGCCCAAGCGCAAGCTGAAGTGGCTAAAAGCCAAGGTATGAATGATGCCGCCCTACAATTAGAAGTAATAGCCGGAGCTGTTACTAACACCATGCACAGCCTTTCTGGCCACGTAAATGAAGCAGAACGTAGCATGAATATTACTTCTGACCGCATCACCGAAACAGCCTCTGCCATGGAAGAAATGAATGCTACAGTTCTTGAGGTGGCGCGCAGTGCAGGTGAGGCAGCCAATACGTCTTCTGAGGCTCGCGGACGCGCCGATCAAGGAGCCAAGGTTATGCATACCATGATGACACGTATTGGTGAAGTGGAAAGCCAAGCGCAAATGCTCAAAGAAGATATGAAGCAATTGGGTTCGCAAGCAGAAGCCATTGGCGCCATTATGAATGTTATTTCTGACATTGCAGACCAAACAAACTTGCTGGCACTTAACGCCGCCATTGAAGCTGCTCGTGCCGGTGAAGCTGGCCGCGGCTTTGCTGTGGTAGCTGATGAAGTACGTAAGCTTGCAGAAAAAACCATGCAAGCCACAGTGGAAGTGGGCACTGCCATTGACGGTGTACAAAAAAGTGTGGAAAGAAATATGAAAAACGTTGATATGTCAGTAGAAAGTGTACATATGACCACAGAGCTTGCCAATCAAGCCGGTGTTTCCCTTGAGGAAATAGTGGAAATGGTAGATACGACGGCAGATCAAGTGCGTACCATTGCCACCGCCGCAGAGCAACAGTCTGCTACCTCGGAAGAAATTAACCGCGCTTTAACCAATATCAACGACTATGCCAACCAAACCGCCGCCACCATGTTGGAAGCAAGCGGGGCTGTGCGTAACTTACGTACCAATGCCGAAGAACTTGAAAGCATTATTAAAGAATTAAAGTCTGCCTAATTCTATAGGCATAAAAAAAAAGAGCCTCAGGCATACACCATTGTGTGGTATGCCTGAGGCTCTTTTTATGTAGCCGACAAGTGTCGACTATCCTACGTATCTATCTTAAGATTCCAGTATAGTACTCTTATAAAAACAGCTATTCTGCTGTGGACGTAGAGCCTTTTTTCCTCGAAAATCTTTGCAAAAGATGCCATAAGGGGCGCATAAGTTCAGGGCATATTTTCCAGCTTAATGTCACATAGCACAAGCTAAACATACATACACTTCCCATAAGAGCCAAAAGATACGGCCATATCGAAGGTAAGCTCATAGTAGAACGTAAAATGCTTTCACTGGTATACCACGCCACAACGCCGCTCAAAAATGATAAAAATAGTCCGTACAAAAATACGGTACCAAGCCCAGAGAAAGCCACTAAGCCTTGACGTTTTTTCCAAATATACATGATGATAGCAATATAAGCCACCACCCCCCAAAAGCTTACCAAAGCAATGCCCATGGCGCCCCAGCGCAAAGCATAATAAAAAAGAGGTAAACTCACTAAGGTGATAGCAGTGCCGCACAAGGCCGGTGTAAAGGTATCGCCCATGGCATAAAAGGCACGCCCTAATACCATTTGAATGCCCCACAAAGGCACCATAAGCATCATTATTTGTAAAAGAGGTGCAGAAGCCAAGGTATCAGCGGCGGTAAAGTCGCCCCCTTCAAAAATAAAGCCCATGCACGGCACCGCCGCGGCAATCATCCACGCTGTTATGGGAATGAGTACCGAAGTACTGGTATTCATGGCAGAGCGTAAGGTATCATTAAAAGTGGTGAAGTCTTTTTTTGCTGCCAAAGCCGCCAAGAAGGGATACGACGCCACAGCCACAGCCTGCCCCACCATGCCCACAGGCACTTGCGACATGCGCCTTGCATAACTGAGTAAGGAGACGGCCCCCTCCCCTGCCATGGAACCAAATATGCGCATGAATTGTTCATTCAGCATAACCACCGACTGCCCCAGCATGAGCGGTAAGGCCATAAAAAGAAAAGAACGCAGTAAAGGGTGACGTAAATATTCCCTTTTTAAAGGGTATAAACGTAAGCCCGTGCCAAAAGCCATGGGTTCCTGCGGCGTAGCAGCGTTTTGTGCCAAACTGACTTTGCGTGTGGCAGCATAATAGGGCAAGGCAAAAGCCCCTATGCCGGCTCCCAAACTAACACCAATACAAAAGCCTACCATACCATCGGCAATGCCTAAATACGGCACTGCCAAGCCACATATGATGATGGCGCCATTATAAATAAGCGGCGTCAAGGCCGGCACCACAAATTGCTTACGTAAAAAAAGTATGGCCGAAAAACACGCTCCGCTCACAAAAAATATTTGTGCCGGTAAAATAATACGTAAAAATAAGGTGAGGCGTTCACTTTGTACATCTGTAAAGCCCGGCGCCACCCATTTGGCCAAAGGGGCTGCCCAGATCCATGCTATACATGTTAATGTACTTACAGCTAAAAGCGCCCACCAAAAAACCGCGGAAAAAAAGCGCCATGCCTTATCTTCATCTTCATCAAAACAGCGCGATAGCAAGGGCATAAGCGTTATGGATACATACCCGCCGGCCAATAAATAATTGATAAAATCTGGCACCACAAAGGCGGCAAAGTATAAATCTGCTTCACCTGTGGCGCCAAATTGCCACGATATAACTTTATCCCGCAAGAGCCCCATGAAACGAGAAAGCAATATGCTCAAACTCATGATTAAAGCTGCAAAACCCATGGTTTGCACGCGTGTTCCTAAGGACATAACTTCCCCTGTTCCTAGCTTCTATGTATGGCGTCTTGCTTCCATTCGCGCACTAAGGTTTGCACCTCAGCCTTAGCATCTGGTTCCATATCTTTATAGCGTTCTGCATATACATGAATGTGCGTGGCGCCCCTTGCGGCAAAAATGCCTTTAATACGACACCAACGCGGTTCTAACAATTCCCACATATGATCAAGCATGGTATTGGTAATGGTCTCCATGAAAGATTGATGATTTCTGTACGCAAACATATACAACTTAAAACTTTTAGATTCCACACACTTGGCATCAGGAATATATTCCATAACAATGGTGCCAAAATCCGGTTGCCCTGTCACAGGACATAAAGATGTAAACTCCGGATAAGCAATTTGAATCATATAATGACGATCTGGGTAACAATTGGGAAAAGCTTCCAATTGCGCTAAACCTGGGGCACCTTGCACCGCAGGCATTTTACCTGTACCAAGATTACGCAAATGGTCTGTGCTGTCTTGACTGTGTGACATACTCTCTCCTTAAGACGGTATAAAATATCTCACTTTTGTACTGGCATTCCCTCTGAATAGCAAATGTTCATTGCATGCCTTTTATACGGGCTTTCTATGACAGCTTTTACAGCATTGGGCTTAGTCTATGAAATTAATAACTATGCTATAAAATAAAACATTCTATAAAAATAACTTACTCATTTACAAAAAACGCTCTCTGCTATTTTTTTTCAATAGCTTATGCATTGCCTTTTTAGCCTTGCCTCATTACACTGTGCCCATCAAAATAACGAATGGAGGGAGAAGTTATGCAAATAAGCTTGGAACCGGTTCAAAAAGGAGACATTCTTCCTTTAACATATGGGTGCCTTCGTGCTCAAAAAAGTCATAGTGTGCAAGCGTGGCCTGTACCTACGTGGCCGGTGGGAACGCGCCTCATGCACCAAGAAAAAACATTTTTTACCGTGGTAGGGCGTCAACTCATACCTGCCGCGGCCTATGATGATGCCTCTTTTATGGGAGAACATGCCCAGTACTGCCCCTTATTGCTGGCAGAGGAAGAAATAGAACACAGCCATACCATCACCATCACTACACAGCGCCAAGGCTATGCACTGGCATGGATTACCCTTTCAGACAAAGGCTCACTAGGGCAAAGAGAAGATAAAAGCGGCCCGCTCATACGAGACATGATAGACAACACACTGCCCTTGTGCCATGAGCAAGGCTTTCTTTTACCTGATGATGCGCAAGCACTACGTATATTACTCTTAGAGCTTTCCTTAGGGCAAGGCTATGATGTGCTTTGTACCACAGGCGGTACAGGTCTTGGCCCGCGCGACGTCACCCCTGAAGCTATGCTCGCTTGTATTGACCAACGCCTTTATGGCTTTGAGCATATGATGATGGCAAGCAGTTTACAAAAAACTCCCAATGCGGCTCTCTCACGTGCTGTGGTGGGAACCATAGGAAAAAGCCTTGGCATAAACTTGCCCGGCAGCGTAAAAGCTGTAAAAGAAAATTTAGAAGCCATTTTACCTGCTTTGCCTCACGCTTTACACAAAATTCACGGTGATACCACCGACTGTGGAGGATAAATTGTCTGTATTTGGGAATTTTGCGGCCATTTGCCGCATGATTAAAATTGAGCATTCCATCTTTGCCTTGCCCTTTGCCTATGCCGGTGCCTTCTTGGCCCAAATGGGCATGCCACCATGGGATGCACTTTTCTTTTTGACCATCGCCATGGTGGCGGTACGTTCTTTTGCCATGGCCTTTAATCGCCTTGTGGATTTGCCTTATGATCAAAAAAATCCTCGTACGGCAAAACGCCCCATGGTCACCGGAGAAATTACCGTTCCCCAAACAAAGCTTTTCTGTGCTGTCACTGCAGGCATTTTTATTCTTGCATGCGCCGCGCTCAATAGCCTTTGTTTATATTTAAGCGTACCAGCACTACTCATAGCTGCGGGGTACTCTTATACAAAACGCTTCACATGGTTATGCCACTTTTGGCTAGGTACTACCTTGGGGCTTGCCCCCGTGGCCGGCTGGCTCAGCGTTACGCCAAGCTTTGCTCTTACCCCCATACTCTTTTTCTTTGCCGTTACCTTTTGGGTGGCAGGATTTGACATATTTTATTCCTGCCAAGACGCGGACTTTGATAAGAGCATGGATTTACATTCAGTACCCGTGCATTTTGGCATAGATAAAGCCCTTGTCATAGCGGCATTTTCACATGTATGCACGGCAATCTTTCTTTTACTTGGCGGTGCCAGTGCTGGGCTTAATGCTTGGTGGTATGCCCTTTGGGCGCTCATGTCAGGAGTTTTACTTTGGGAACACACCTTGGTGAAAGCTCATGACTTAAGCCGTGTAAACACAGCCTTTTTCACCCTCAACGGCCTCATAGCCGTGGCGGTGCTGGTGGCAGTACTTTTAGGAATATTTGGATAAATTATGGCAAGAAAAAACAGATACCAATTGGATATGGATGGGCCTGAATTTGAAGAAGCCCCCAAGAGCCGCTCACAAAAAAAACGTGACAGCCATGCTTTAAAAGATATTGGGGTGGAACTGGCACAATTAACAGCAGGGCAACTCAAAAAGCTTCCTCTCAACGAAGATTTACAAGAAGCTTTAAAGGTTATGGCTAAAATTACCGATAAAGAAGGGCGTCGTCGCCAACAACAATATATTGGTAAGCTTATGCGCGAATGTGACCCAAGCCCCATTATGGATGCTTTAACCAAGCTTAAACAAGGGCACAGTGACGACACTGCTGTGTTGCACCATGCCGAGCGCTTACGCGAAGCTTTACTCAACGCTTCTGAAGCCGAAGTTCACGACATTGTAAAAAAATGGCCTGAAGCAGAAGAAGAGTTACGCACCTTGGTACACAGAGCCAAAACAGAACTTTCGCCCGAAGCTAAGCGCGTCCTTTTCCGAAAGCTTAAAACTCTCCTGCTAGATGCAGAATAAATGCTTTTATAGCATCCCCCCTTGTGCATAGCGTAAGCATAAGCATTACAAAAAGAAAAAAGCCGGATACCCCATAAAAGGTATCCGGCTTTTTTACTCAAACTGAAAAAGCACTTAGCTCTTTTTTAAATTTTCAATAATATTGGTCAGCTGTTGCGCTTGAGCTGTGAGTTCCAACACCGCTTGCGAAGCGTCATTCATGGCGGCACTGGTATTGGTGGCAATATCATTAATTTCCTCAATGGCAGAATTCATTTCCGTCACTGTGGCAGATTGCTCCTCACTGGCTGTGGCAATGGCGCGCACACCGCCAGCACTTTCTTCGGTGATTTCCAAAATGTCTTGCAAAGCTTTACCACTTAAATTGGCCATTTCTGTGGCTTCTTCAATGCCGCTTACAGCAATATCCACCTGCTTAACATTACTTTCTGTGCTGCTTTGAATGGCACTAATGGCTTTGGCCACATCGGTGGTGGAAGCAATGGTTTTTTCAGCAAGTTTACGCACCTCATCGGCCACCACAGCAAAACCGCGCCCTGCTTCGCCGGCTCTAGCCGCTTCAATGGCGGCATTAAGTGCCAATAAATTAGTTTGATCTGCAATATCAGAAATAACACCCATAACAGTATTAATGGACTGTGCATGTTCTGCAAGGGCACTCATATTTTGGCGTAATGTCATGGAGTCTTGCTGCACACGGGTAATGGAATCTTTGCACTTTTCGGTAATTTCTGCCCCTTGTAAGGCTTTTACCTTGGCGTTTTCTGTAAGCTCAGCACTAATGCCTGAATTTCTAGCCACATCAATAATAGTAGTATTCATTTCATCCATGGCGGCGGCTGTTTGGGCAATACGATTGGCTTGATCATGCACACTGTGTGATGAGCTTTCCACTTGCATAGAAAGACGCTCAGAAACAGAAGCTACCACATTGACCACACCTTCCAATTGATGTGCGGCGTCCAAAAGCCCTTCACGACGTGCCAAACTGGCTTGTTCCGCTGCTTCAAAAGCTTTTTGTTTGGCCTCTTCCGCTTCTCCCACAGCTTTTTTTGCTTCTGCTGTGGAATCCTCAGCTTCTTTTACCATATTAGCAAGATTGGTAATCATGGTTTTTAGGCCTTGCGCTAAGCTAGAGATTTCATCGCCACGCTTGATACCTTCTTCCAAAGTCAAATCCTGCTCACGACTCAAAGTCAAATTACCGGCTGCCACATAGGTAGCCACTTGTGCCCCGCCGCTCATGGCTATGGAAATACCTCTGGCCACCACAAAAATAACAGCACTGGTCACCACAGCTATAATAAGGGCAAAAATGAGTATTTCATAGGTCAGCTGTGTGGCGTCGGCTAAAAGTTCCGCTTCAGGCATATCAATAATCACATACCAGTTGGGTACAGAGGCATGGGCAAAAAAGCCTACCATGTCCTTGCCTTCAAATTCATATAAAGAAGAACCATTTTTTTCAGCAGCTATAACACGTGATTGCGGCGTAGAAGCATCATTCACACCCACATATTGCGGCTGTGTATCCATAATAACGGTAAAATTGGAATCATACACATAAGGGCTTGTGCTTGGGGTTATATTTATGGCTCCCACGGTATTTTTATTTAAGGTAGCCAAGTCAATTTTAATGACAAGAGCGCCCATCTTTTTTCCATCAACCATGATGGGAGCCCCTACAAAAGCGCATAATTCTTTTGTTTCTTGAGAAACTCTCACTTCTATTTCATTTTTACCCAGCATGGCTCCCTTCACACACTCATAATCGCTGGCAGAAGCTCCTATACGGCTGGCTGCCGTATGCGCCACAATGGTACCCTTTGCATCCACAATAAAGCAGGAAGAAATATCTCTATATTCACGTACCATAGTAGAAAGGTATTCAATGACCATCGCTTTTAATGAAGCATGCTCTTGGCTACTATCATGAAGTACTTCTTCTTGGGTAAAACGCTTTATGGTGGAAATGTTAGCAGTAGAGTTTGAAATATTAATAATATAATTTAAAATATTATTTAATTCACTAGCCTGCACTCTTGCCAATTCTTCTATTTGTAAACGTGCTGTGTGCATTGCGTCGTCTTTTGCTTGCGTACCCGAAAAAAAGGCTAAAGCACCAAGCCCGATAATGGCCGGTAGCAAAATATATAATAACATTTTGGGCAACAAATTTAAGCGCATGAAAAAATCTCCTTTTCTTATATGCATACATTGTTGTGATGCGGTTTTATATGCTCTGTGCAAAACAGCACGGGTATTTAATCGGTTTTTTTTTCTCTTACTTTAGTGTGGCACTCTAAATTTGTGTAAAAGTTCAAAGAAACATCTTCTACATTAACAACGAGATACCATTTATTAACGGAACATGAAAGTAGGTTCGTGCCCTTGTACTTGTGTCACGCTTTGCATCACTGCTTGCATCATACTCTTTAACATGGAACCGTACATTTTTTCAAAGTCCTTATCTTCATACAATTCCGTCTTGGGGTTCACCCCTGTACGTTGATATAACTCTGCTAGGGCCACATCTTGCCCGCCCAAAGCATCCACAATGCCAAGGTGCAAAGCTTCACGCCCTGTAAAAACGCGGCCATCGGCAATTTTTTCTATTTCTTCCACAGGCTTTTTGCGCCCCTCAGCTACCATAGCCACAAATTGCCCATATAAATCATCAATGATACCCTGAAAATATTCACGATCTTCAGGGGAAAGCGCGCGCATCATGGAGCCGGCATCTTTAAATTTTCCTGAAGTGAGCGACTCTTGCCCTACTCCAATACTTTCCATAAGCTTATATATTTGCGGTAAATCCATACGCACACCTATGGAACCCGTTATGGTGCTGGGGTTGGCTACGATGTAGGGCGCAGCCATGGCTACCATAAGACCGCCGGAAGCCGCCGAAGAGCCCATGGAAGCCACTATGGGTTTTTTCTTGCCAAGTGTCAGTAAGGCACCATGAATTTCCTGTGAAGCCGCAGCCCCACCGCCAGGAGAATCAATACGTAATAAAATACCTTTCACGGAATCCTTTTTCTCAAGCTCACGTATCCATTCTAAGGTGGGCTCCGTTTCCATGATGGCACCTTCTATACGCACCACCGCTATACGATCACTGCCAAAAGACGTTTCTTCATCGCTAAAAAGTTGCCACACAAGGCTCAAACAAAGTAAAATACCGCCCCAAAAGAGTATAGGGTGGCGTTTACGAAAGGGTTTGGGACGTAATAATGACACAAGCTCTTGCAAAAGAGTTACCGTGAGCAAAGAATGTGTGCTGTCAGGGACGCTTTCTGCTTCAGGTGCTTTTTTAGCATGGCTTTTTTTCTTTGCCTCATCTGCTCCCTGTGCAGATTTTTCTTGCGCTGGTTCCTCTACTTTATGCTCTGGCAGAGAATCCGCACTTGTAGGAGACTGCTGCGTGGTATGCGCGTTTTCAGGCGGGCACATTTCTAGCTTAAAATCGTCTTTTGTATCCATAAATACCTCATGGTTTATAAACTTAAAAAAAAGGGAGAAAGTGAAACCTTCTCCCTTTAATCTATGTCAATCACTGCCACTATTCAAGCAGCGATAAACCTCTTTTTTGCCTAAGCAGTAACGAATTTATTCGTCGCCGCCTTCAGCTTCGGCCTTTTCAGCCATTTTTTGTTGGAACAAATCGCCAAGGCTTTGACCTGTTTCAGCAGGGCCAGCGCGGAATTCTTTTGGCTTTTTGCGTTCTTCTTCATCACGAATTTGCTTAATGGACAAACCAAGACGACGCTCTTCAGCACTTACATGAATAACTTTGGCTTGGATTTCTTGACCTTCTTTGTAAAGCTCAGAAGGAGATTTAATCTTTTTGCCGGAAAGTTCAGACACGTGTACAAGACCTTCAATGCCTTCTTCTACTTCCACAAAGAGACCAAAATCAGTGATGTTGGTAACAATACCCTTTACAGAGCAACCTACAGGGTAGGTAGTAGGTACATGACCCCAAGGATCGTCTACCAATTGCTTAATACCAAGGGTGAACTTTTCACTTTCTTGATCAACGGTAAGAACCTTAGCTTGTACCACGTCGCCAGTCTTAAACATTTCGTTAGGATGACGTACTTTCTTGGTCCAAGAAATGTCAGATACGTGAATGAGGCCATCAATGCCATCTTCGATGCCAATGAACATACCAAATTCAGTGATATTTTTAATGGTACCTTCAAGAATGGTACCTTCAGGATATTTTTGAGCAACCAATTCCCATGGGTTTGGCTTAACTTGCTTCATGCCAAGGGAAATGCGCTTTTTGTCG
>CAYJNA010000016.1:24843-30942 GCA_964371225.1 uncultured Desulfovibrionaceae bacterium | reverse complement strand
CTGGGGGAAAACTTTTTCTCCAGAAAAGGTTTTCCCCCAGTGGACTTTGTCAGCAATCTGAGCCGAAGTCTTGCTTCGGCTTTTTTTACATGTACTGACTGAAAGAGTTGTTAAAACTCTAAATGCCCTGGTGTGCGTGGGAAGGGGATGACATCTCTAATATTGCTAATACCTGTTAAAAGCATAAGAAGTCTTTCAAAGCCCAGCCCAAAGCCAGCATGGGGTACAGAGCCATAGCGGCGTAAGTCTAAATACCACCAAAAATCTTCCAATTTTTGCCCCATATCTAAAATACGCTTTTCCAATACATCAAGGCGTTCTTCGCGTTGTGAGCCACCTATGAGTTCTCCAATGCGCGGTACCAATAAATCCATGGCGGCAACGGTTTCTCCGTCATCATTAAGACGCATATAGAAAGCTTTGATGTCTTTAGGGTAATCATAAACAGTAACGGGATGCTTAAAATGCTCTTCAGCTAAAAAGCGCTCATGTTCTGTTTGTAAATCTGTGCCGAAAGATACAGGAAATTCAAAGTTTTTACCGCATTTTTGTAATATATCTACAGCTTCCCTGTAGGATACACGGGCAAAAGGTTTAGAGAGCATATTGCGCAGACGTTGCTCCAGTTCTGTATCCACAAATTTATTGAATAAAGCCACATCGTCGGCGCATTTACTAAGAACATGCTCAATGACATGGCATGTAAGGCCTTCACCAAGATCCATATCATCGTTCAAATCAGCAAAAGCCATTTCTGGTTCAATCATCCAAAATTCAGCGGCATGGCGCGGTGTATTAGAATTTTCTGCACGAAAGGTGGGGCCAAAGGTGTACACGCGCCCAAGACCTAAGGCTAAGGCTTCAGCTTCCAATTGACCGGATACGGTGAGGTTACACTCTTTCCCAAAAAAGTCTTTTTCAATATTTTTTTCGCCTAGGGCTAAGTTGGTAACGCGAAACATTTCGCCAGCACCTTCACAATCGGAGCCGGTTAAAATAGGCGTATGTACGTTGAAAAAGCCTTCCTGACGAAAGTAGTCATGCACAGCCATGGCGGCCTCAGCGCGAATACGAAAGGCTGCGCCAAATTTATTGGTGCGGGAACGTAGGTGCGCTATGGTGCGTAAAAACTCGTCCGAGTGGCGTTTCTTTTGTAAAGGAAAGCTTTCTTGATCAGCTAGGCCATAGACGCTAAGTTCCTTGGCGCGCACTTCAAAGCTTTGCCCCTTACCAAGGGAAGCCACCAAAGCACCTTCAATACTTACAGCGGCTCCTGTGTTTACCTGCTCCATGGCGGCAAAGGCAGGGGTGCCTTCATCTACAATACACTGAATATTAGCAAGGCAAGAGCCGTCATTAAGCTCTAAAAAGCTAAATCCCTTGGCATCGCGGCGGGTACGTACCCAGCCCTTAATACAAATGCTGTCCATGGGCTGCGATGCAGCTAAAGCTTTAGAAATAAGAGTACGTTTCATGCTAGTCCTTTAAAATACTAAAGCTGGTATTAGCTTTCATAGCGGCGTCGTAATTCTGCTTGTTGTGCAGCCTTACGTTCTTGAGCATAGCGTTCAGCTTCAGCTTGTTTTTTCTTGCGTATACGGTCAAGACGCTCATCTTGCAAGCGTTCTCTTTGCTCCTTGGCTTGGAGTAAGAATTTATCACGCTGTCTTTCAAAGGTGATGGTAGAGCGTAACATGGCAAGACCAAAGGAAATAATGGTAACAATGCCCACTAAAACCTTTTGGATTTCCCATTGCTGATTGGCTAAAATGCCCTTTAGCCAGCCAAGTCCCACACTGTCACCAAACATAATGATGGAAGGTACCCCTATGAAACAAAGTAAGAGCCCCGTCGCCTCCACCCACATGAATGTTCGTAAAAAGGTCATGGTAAAAAGTGTGGCGTCACGCAGGGCGCGCAAGGTTTTGAGGCGTCTTCGTAAACCTCGTAAAAGCCCTTCTACTTCTTTTATGGAAGCTTGTGCTTTTTGAAAATTGGCAGCCTCTTGAAAGTTGCTACCAAATGCCCAGTTAAGCACTGCCGCGGCTTCATTAAATTCTTCGCTGAAATCTTTTAGCATTTTAGGAAAAGGAAACCACGATGCTTCATCCCGAATATTTTGTAACTCTTTTAAATAAAACTTATAACGCTCTTGCAATTCCTCTATTTGGCGCTGGATAAATTCTTCAATCTTTTTCTCCAGCAAGGGGCGTTGTTTTATTATTTCGAGAAAGGTCACATAGTTTTTGGTATGTGCTATACGCATAAGCCCCTGTAAATAGGACTGTAAAAGCATATAGCTTGGGTGTGCTGGCGGAAACCATTGCCCTACTTTTTCATTAAGCAATTCTGCCTTCTTTGTTTCGGCAGTGGCAAGCAACTCTGTGTCTTTCCAAATGGGGTACAGATGCGTCAAAATCATAAGTCTACCGCGCCCAATTTCAGGGTCGATGAGATAACGGTTGAAGAGCAAGGGCTCTTCATCAATGAGTTTGGAAATGCCGGAAAGCTCTTGTTCCACAAAGCCCATTTTTATTTTACAAACAATTTTCCTGTACGCCAATTCACGCCATTGTGGCATAACACGAGAAACTTGCGTATACTGGTTCATGGCTTGTAAATACTGCTCTTGTACCTCGGCAAGGCGCGCCTGCAGATATTCTATCCATGCCTGCATGATGGGTATTCCCGTAAGCGTGGCCGCTTCTTTCAATGCCGCTTGTGCCTTTTCGTGACGATCCATATAAATATAAAGAAAGGCAAGAAGGACACGCATACGCATGTCTCTTTGATTGCGCGAAATGGCCTCTTGTACTTTTGCTATAAGATCGTAAGCACTTTCCCCATCTAATTTTACAAATTTATCGTAAAAGTCCCATACCATATGTTCATCACGTTGTAATTCTTCTGCCTTGCGCGCACCTGTGACATCGCGCCCTTTGGTGAGCCACATATAGGGCATAGAACGTGGTTGGGAGAAAAAGTTTATTTCAAAAATAGCTTTAATAAGCTCAGTGCTGTCGTTGCCTGCATCTAAAATGCTTTCATAGGGTACTATGTTATCAGTGGTACTTTTTTCAATGGTGCGGAAGGCTGCGTTTATGGCCTCAATTTCTAAACCTGCGGCAGTACTTGGCTCTTCTACCTCTCTAAAAGGGAGGCGCAAGGTAGGGCAATGTTGGGGTTTATGGGTATTGATGCCGCAATAAAAACAATTGTGCTCTTCACCTGTGGTAAGTCCGCCTGCCATGAGCACTGAAAGAGCAGGAGAGGCAGCTACTACATCTAGCAAGGCCACCGTGCACCATGCATCCATGGTGGTATGATTATTAGAAAAACGTATATCTTGAACAGCAAAACCTTCGCCTAATAAATAGCCTGTGCGGTAGCTCATGTAGGGAAAATCAGGGCTGAGCTTCGCCCATTGTAAGCCTACTTTCTTATATAAATCATTGTTAAAATTGAGCCCCTTACGGTCAATGATAACAGAGAGGAAAGGCCAAAAGTGTTCGTTGTTTGTTTCTTTAACTTCATTCACCTGACTGAGCATTTCCCCTAGCCATGTGCGTAAAAGTTGTAAGTTTTCTATCATGACCATGATGTAGTCATTATGCACAAGAAATTTAAGCTTGTGGTTTTTCATACTTTCCACAAGAGTTGTTTGCATATGCGGCCACGATTTTTGGTACGCAGGGTCTAAGGGGTTGCCTAGAGGCCGCAAGATGCCGTACCAGCCTTGAGAAGAGCTATAAGGCAAGCGTGTGTCAGCTTCCAGCGTTGCCCATTCAGCCACAGCCATGCCTTGTTTTAAGGGGGCTTTGCTGAAAGTAATGCCGGGAAAGTTCATGTCGCCGTCCATAGCCTTACTATGAATGGCTATGTCAAAGCTTTTACCGGGGAAAAGTTCTTGCTGTTCTAATTTGGCGTCTAAATTTAAAGAAATTTCTTGCCGCAAACCAAATTGTAATCTGCCTGGCAAAAGTTGTGCTGAAACAGCTACCTCATTAAAGCGCGCCCAAACAGAAAGACGTGCCAATGCTAAGAAAATATCTTTGTTAAAGAAAAACCACACTGACTGTAAATGGTCTGCCACTATGGGCATGCCGCCATAGTTTTGCAAGGTTTGGGTGATGACCGGGTCAATACTTTTGTGCCAAGCAAACCACAAAACATAACCTTGCGTACTCATGCGAGTTTCTGTACTCTTAGGGAGCTTGGCCAGTAAATTACTAAAAACAGCCATTGCAGTACCTCATTAAAAAGGAGCTTTTTATGGATATCAATAAAGCTATCGCAGAATTAAAACAACGTCCCGGTTTTGCCGACAACGTGGGCATGATGCTCATTCATAATGGAGTGGTACGTTCTTGGTCTCGTCAAGATCATAAGAGCGTAACCTCCATAACCATTCGCCAAGACAAAGAAAAAATTGCGGCTATTTGTAAGGAAATGGAACAAAAGCCTGGCATTTTTGCCATTGTCTGGGACGCCTTGGAAGGCGATTTTAAACCCGGTGACGATGTACTTTTCCTCATCGTAGCCGGCGACATTCGTGAAAATGTTAAAGCAACCTTTGCTGAACTCTTAGACCGTATAAAGTCTGAAGGTGTAAGCAAGCAGGAACACTTTATATCATAGAATCGGCTAGAGCTATAAAAGTCTTAGGGAAAACTTGTAAAAAGGTTTTCCCTTTGCAGAAGTACAGCCCTGAGTAAAAATGTTTTTTTACTCTGTTTCCTCAGAAATACCCAAAAGAGCCAAAGCAAAATCTTTTCCGTTAAAGGGACGCAAGTCTTCTAATTTTTCACCAAGTCCCACATAGGTAATGGGTATTTGGAATTGTAGTGCCACAGAAATAGCCACGCCCCCTTTGGCAGTACCATCAAGCTTACTTAAAATTATTTCATCTACGCCAGCAGCTTCATTGAAGAGCTTAGTTTGCGATAAAGCATTTTGTCCTGTGGTGGCATCCACAACTAAGATGGATCTGTGCGGCGCGCCGGCATGTTTTTTGGCGACAACATTACGTATCTTGGTGAGCTCTTCCATGAGGTTGACCTTAGTCTGCAAACGTCCTGCCGTATCCACATACAAAACATCATAGCCACCGCGTAAAGCCATATCCATAGCCTCATAGGCCACTGCGGCTGGGTCTGCGCCGGCTTCCTTGCGGTGAAAATCTGCGCCTACTCGTGTGGCCCATACGCCCAATTGTTCTGTGGCAGCAGCTCTAAAGGTATCTGCTGCGGCAATGAGAACTTTTTTGCCTTGCATACGGTCACGATGTGCTAATTTCGCTATGGTGGTGGTTTTACCAACGCCGTTCACACCAATCATCATAATAACTTCCGGTGCATTGAAAGAGGTGATGCGCTTGGGCATTTGGAAAATATCCATAAGTTCATCTTGCAATACGGCGCGTAATTCCTGAGGGTCAGTAAGCCCGCGCTTACGCACGCCTTCCTTCAAGCGCTCTATGAGTTGCATACTGGACTCAAAGCCCACATCGGCCATGATGAGCAATTCTTCCATCTCTTCCCAAAAAGCGGCATCAAAAGCACCGTGTGAGGCAAATAAAGCGTCTAATTTTCGTGTAAATTGCTCACGTGTGCGGGCTAAACCATCACTAAGCTTTACAAAAAGTCGGTTTCGTTCGTCTTCTTCATCTTCCAAGTCCAAGGCTAAAGCAAGGCGGTATTGTAATTCGGAGCGAAACTCCTCCACATATTCGTATTCCATACGCGTAAGCCAAGCTTGAAAATCTTGAACAAAGGCTTCAGCTTCGCTTTGCTTGGCTTCTAAGGATTCTAAAAGAAAAAGGAGTCTTTGCCATAAAAGAGGTGAAACCGTCTTTATATCCTCAGTGATAACGGCAAGCCATGAAGACAAACGCGGCTCGCTGTTACGTAAAGCCAGAGAAAGAGCGGCTTGGTCTTCTGTGTTCAGCCCGCTGTAGGAGGGAGTTGATTTTGCACCCTGTGGTACGCTTTCTTGTGAAGGAATAACTTCTGCTTCCTTACTCACCTCTGCTGGGTAATCTTGTACAGGCTCTTCTTCTATATGAACTTCTGGGGAAAGGTCTGGCAGAGTTTCTGGCAG
>CAYJNA010000016.1:0-24743 GCA_964371225.1 uncultured Desulfovibrionaceae bacterium | reverse complement strand
CAGTGGGGCTTTCTATGCTTTCGTCATGAGAGCTTGCCGCAGTATGGGGCGCAGCTTCGCAGTCAAGGTCTGTGGCGTCCTTTAGAGGCTCAGCCACAGTACTTTCTTGCGCGGCACTTTCGTGACCCTGCACTGCGTCTTCCTTTATGACTTCCTTTGTGACTTCTTCTTTGGTGTCACTGCCAAGAAATTTCTTGATGGCTGAAAAAAATCCCATGTATGCTTCCTCGTATAAAATATAAATTCGTACCTTTCTCGTGGAGTCGTCACTAAAAAACGTACCTTGTATGCCCAAGCTTTGCCAGAAAATGTCTTCCCTATGTGGATTTCGGAAAAGCTTATTACGATTTCTTGGCTATAAAATGGTACTTTTACTGTGTATTAAGATGTTTTTCAGCGTTGACCAGTATAGCTATAACATGGACGGCACATACAAGCAATAAGAGCGGGGCTTGGGGGTGGCGTTTTCAAGTGCTTTAGAAGCTATGGTCTCATTACATGACAGCGTATTTTGAGGAACTTCCCATGGCAAATGATGCTTTGACGTGGTGGCGCAGTGATACAACATGACTTCAGCCCATGCTGCCGCTGAGTTGACATAAGATGCTGGTCAGGGACAGATTTGCCAGATGTGTACAGCAAAATGTGTAAAGCTTATGAAAAGATGTGTTTTTCAGCGGGGTATGAAAAAGTTTTTGAAGAATAAGATAGCCAATAAAATCTTAGCCGAGAAGTTGTTAGGTACGACGTGAGACAGCGTCCAAAAAAATGTAAAGGAGCATGGTACACAAAACAATTTTATGCAATTTTACCCAGCACTTTTACATTTTTTTTGGGCGTTTTTTCCGGCAATCTGCACACACACCATAGAGGCACATGGTATGATGTGTTAAAGTAAACCCTTGCTTTTCTGCAATGGTTTCTTGTAGTTTTTCTAGCTTTCTATTAAGAATTTCCACTGTTTTGCCGCACTTTTCGCAAACAAGGTGATCATGATGCTCTTCGCAAAAGGGCTCGTAGCGCGTGATGCCATCGCCAAGATGTACTTCATGCGCAAGGCCAGATTCGCAAAGCAACTTCATGGTTCGGTAAACGGTGGATTGCCCTACCGTAGAGTCCACATTTCGAACAATATCATAGACTTGTTCTGTGGAAAGGTGTCCTGTAGACTCCATAAACACTTCCACAATGCGCGCGCGCTGTGCTGTGTTTTTTAGACCGCTATCGGATACGTATTGTTGAAACTGCTGTAGATAGTTTTTCATAAACCAATTGTTAACATCATGCTGAAATGACGTCAAGGCATGAATGCTTTTTTTGCTTGGCAAGACATATAATAATACGTACAAGTAAAGCATATATTCCCAATAGAGTGTTACATATATAAAATTTACACGTAAAGTGAGGAAAAGAGATGAAAATGCTAAAAGTAATGGCAGTGGTTTTGGCTGTGTTTTTAGGTACAGTAGCTATGAATGGTATGGCTGAAGCTGCGAGCACAGCAGTGCGCTTTCAGACAAATATGGGAGACTTTGTGGTACGCGTAGATGCAGCTAAAGCACCTGAAACTGTTAAAAATTTCTTGCAATATGTAAAAACAGGCCATTATGACGGTACAGTGTTTCACCGCGTTATTAAAGGATTTATGATTCAAGGTGGCGGCATGACACCGGATTTAAAAACCAAGCCCACCAATGCACCCATTAAAATTGAATCTGCCAATGGACTTGATAATGATGTGTACACATTGGCCATGGCGCGTACGCAAGATCCTAATTCTGCCACTTCACAATTTTTTATCAATACAGAAAAAAATGATTTTCTAAATTATAAGGCACCTACCATGCAAGGTTGGGGCTATACGGTTTTTGGTAAGGTTATCAAAGGTCAAGAAGTGGTTAAAAAGATTGAAAATGTAGCCACGGGCAATCGTGGTTTTCATGAAAATGTACCTCGTGAACCGGTGATTATTGAAAAAGCAAGTATTGTTGAGTAGTTCTATATATAAATTTGTGTGAAATTATATAAAATACAAATTATGGTTGACAATAAGTGAAAGAGAGTGCTAAACAAAAAGCACATAAATTGTAACGGAAAGTAAACACAATGCAAAACATGACCTTCACCACTTCTTATAATGCAAGCCAAAGCTTTAGCCAGTTTTGGTTCTTTAGCTATTTTAGAAGCGCCTGTGGTGAAGGACGTATGTAATTGCTTGTAAATTATACATGTCTTAAGAGCCGCAGGTGTTTTAACCAGCGGCTCTTTTTTTTAGCTCAAAGGGTCGCAGGTGGGGCCTTAACTTTAACAACCAAGAGCAAAAATGGAGTAGAGTCATGCAATTAGGAAAACAAATCCGTCTTGAGCGTATTATCAATCGTCACAGTGGTCGTACCATATTAGTGCCCATGGATCATGGCATTACTTTGGGACCCATTGATGGCCTTGTGGATATGCGTAACGTGGTGAACGACGTGGCAGAAGGCGGTGCTGATGCAGTACTCATGCATAAAGGGCTTATCCGCTGCTCACACCGCAAAAGTGGGAAAGACGTGGGACTTATTGTACACCTTTCTGCATCCACTGTTCTTGGCCCCAATAGAAATAGAAAAACCTTGGTGGCTACGGTGGAAGAAGCCTTATGCCATGGTGCTGATTGCGTGTCTGTACATGTGAACTTGGGAGATCCCGATGAACGCCATATGTTAAAAGATTTCGGACAAGTGGCAGAATCTTGTGATCGTTGGGGTATGCCTTTATTGGCCATGGTATACGCTCGTGGCCCGCAGATTGCCGATGGCTATGACCCTGATATGGTGGCCCATTGTGCCCGCGTGGGTGTGGAACTTGGTGCTGATATTGTAAAGGTTGTGTACTCTGGTTCTGTGGAAAGCTTTTCAAGAGCGGTAGAGGGGTGCTGCGTGCCTGTGGTTATAGCCGGCGGTGATAAAATGGACTCCACCCGCGATATTTTGCAAATGGCTTATGATTCCATTCAAGCTGGCGGCGCCGGTTTATCCATTGGGCGTAATGTTTTTCAACATCCAGACCGCGTCAATCTTGTGCGTGCTCTTCGTTCCATTGTGCATGATAATGCAGAAGTAGAGGCCGCCATGGCCATGATGCAGGAAGGTAAATAAGATGGTTGCTGTATGGTTTAAAAGTGTTCCCATGAGCAAGGAAGATATTACTCTTGCTTTAGAATCTGGTGTGGATGGTCTCATTGTTCCTGCTAAAGATGTGCAAAGTGTGGCCTCCTTGGCGCGCTGCACTGTGGTCAGCGCAGAAGATATGCCCTCAAAGCTTTTGCAAAAAAAAGAAGATGAAGAAGCCTTTGTGGCAGGATTACACAAGGGGAAAAAGTGGGTATTGGCGGCTGGTTGGGAAATTATTCCTGTGGAAAATATTTTGGCACAATGCTCAGAAGTGGCCGCGGAAGCACGCAATCTTGATGAAGCACGTCTAGCTGCCGGTGTTCTGGAGCGTGGCGTCAGTGCCGTGGTGCTTTTGCCGGAAGCCGTAGGCGAAATGAAAGCTATCATAAAAGAGCTTAAGCTTTCGCAAGGAAAAGTAGATTTGCAAGAAGCCGTCATCACCAAGGTGCAATCGGTGGGCTTGGGGCATAGAGTGTGCGTAGACACCCTCTCTTTATTGCAAAAAGGGCAGGGAATGTTGGTGGGAAATTCCTCTGCTTTTACTTTTTTGGTGCATGGCGAAACAGAGCATAATGAATACGTGGCGGCGCGTCCATTTCGTGTGAATGCCGGTGCGGTGCATGCCTATGCACAATTGCCACAGGATAAAACGACGTATCTTGGAGAGTTACGCTCCGGCGAAGAAGTACTTATTGTCCATGCAGACGGTTCTTCTTCCTTGGCAGCTGTGGGGCGTGTGAAGATTGAAGTACGCCCCATGCTTTTGGTGGAAGCTAAAATTTCTTCCGCCGCAGGTGATGTGGTGGGAACGGTATTCTTGCAAAATGCGGAAACCATTCGTTTAACGCAGCCTGGTGGGGAGCCCATTAGCGTGGTGAATCTAAAAGCAGGGGACACCATCCTTTGTCATTTAGATGCTGCAGGACGTCATTTTGGCATGCGCATAAGCGAAGAAATTCAAGAAGTGTAGTGAGCAGATATGAGTGATATGGACTTTTCTCAACGTCTTGGGCAAGTGCGCCAAGAAATAGATGCTGTTGATCAAGAACTTTTGCGCATGCTCAATAAGCGCGCCTCCTTGAGTTTAGAGGTGGGGCGCATTAAAGCGGCAGAAAGTGGAGTTGAGGCATGTTCACGCGGGGGCGCCATTTTTAAGCCTGAGCGTGAGCAGCAAGTACTTTCCAATTTGGAAGCGCATAATGAAGGGCCGCTACCGCATAAGCATGTGGCTACCATTTGGCGAGAGATTTTTTCTTCTTCGCGTGCCTTACAAAAGCCGCAAAAGGTGGCGTATTTGGGGCCAGAAGGGACGTTTTCGTACTTTGCAGGCTTGGAGTATTTGGGAAATAGTGTGGATATGAGCCCTTTTTCCAATTTCCACGATTTATTTCAAGCGGTATATGATGGTAGATGTGAGCTTGGTGTGGTGCCGCTGGAAAACTCCTTAGAAGGCACTGTGGGACAATGCTTTGACCTTTTTTATAACTTCTCGGTGACAGTACAAGCAGAATTGCTGTTGCACATACGGCATAGTCTTTTGAGTCATGGTAAGGCCTTAAGTGATATTACGCATGTGTTTTCGCATCCACAGGCTTTGGCGCAATGCGATGTGTGGCTACGGGCGCACTTGCCTTGGGCAGAGTTGGTACCGGCTGAATCCACAGCGGCGGCGGCACGTCGTGCCAGTGAAAATGCGCACTATGCCGCCATTGGTAATGCTACTTTAGCGGAGTTATATTCTTTTTCTGTGTTGGCTTCTTCCATTGAATCCAGCGTGGATAATTGGACGCGTTTTGTTATCATTGCCCCGCAAGATACTTCTAGCTTGCAAGGGGTCAAGGTAACGCCGCCCAGTGCGGACGCTTTACCCCCCTTGGCTAAGAAAACATCCTTGCTTTTTACGCTTATTGATAAACCCGGTTCTTTATCTGCAGTGCTTTCAGCCTTTGCAGAATATGGTGTTAATATGCGTAAGCTGGAATCGCGCCCTTTACGTCTTTCCAGCGGTGAGTGTTGGCGATATGTGTTTTTTGCAGATTTAGAATGCGACTTGCTGGAAGCAAAATATGAAAAGCTCGTGCAAGATATACAAAGTCTGTGTAATTCTTTCCGTGTGCTGGGTGCATATCCTGCGGCGGTACCTCATGTAACTCATGTGGAAGGAGGCAATAGCGCATGTTAAAAGTACAAGCCCCTGCGTCAAAGTCCATTTCTCATCGCGTTCTTATGGGCGCAGCCATGACACAAGGTATTTCCACAGTGCATAATGTGCTTATGAGTCGTGATACCATGTGTACCATGCAAGTGCTTCAGGCTGCCGGAGCCTATTTTGAACCTGTGGAAAATGCCCAAGCTCCAGAAGGGACGGCTTCTTTTGTGGTGGTGGGTATGAAAGCGTGCAAGGCGCCGCAAGATGTGGTGCTGAGCTTTGAGAATGAGCCCATTTCTTGCGATATGCACGAATCTGGCACATCATGCCGCTTACTCACAGCCATAGTGAGTACATGCCCTGGGCAATATCGCATTCACGGTGCGCCGCGTTTACATGAACGCCCCTTGCAATCTCTTACGGACGCCTTACAAGAGTTGGGCGTACCTATACAGTTTGAAGCAAGCAGTGGACATGCTCCTTTGATAGTGCAAGGCATAGACTTTTGCAAAGAGCATATTACCATGGACAGTGACGCTTCCAGTCAGTACCTTTCCGGTTTATTACTGGCGGCGCCGCGTACCAGTAAGGGCTTAATCATTACCCTAGGCGGTAAAAAAGTGGTTTCGTGGCCTTATGTGGGGCTCACCCTACAAACTTTGCAAGATTTTGGCGTTGCTTTCCATGTGGAACAAAAACAAGATGACACATGGTGCAAAGTGGATTGGCGAAATATAAAAGAAGCTGTGCCCCATGCCATTCGTTTTTGTGTGCAGTCTAGCACATATAAGGTGGGTGACTATACGGTGGAAGGGGACTGGTCTGGAGCGTCCTATCTTATTGCCGCCGGCGTTTTAGGAAAAAAAGCTTTGTGTGTGCAAGGCTTGCGCGAAGACTCTTTGCAAGGAGACAGAGCCATGGCTGATATAGTGCAGGCCATGGGTGGGCACTTGACATGGACGGAAGAAGGGCTTTGCCTTTCTCCTTCAGCTTTACACGGTATTACGGTGGATATGGGCGCTTGCCCTGACCTTGTACCCACGGTGGCTGTCATGGCGGCCTTTGCACAAGGGGAAACAATCATTCATAATTGCGCGCATCTGCGCATTAAAGAATCTGATCGCATAGCGGCACCTGCGGCGGAATTACGCAAGGTGGGCGTACAAGTGGAAGAATTGGAAGACGGTTTGCGTATCCAAGGGCTTGGACATGTGCCTACTTTTGCAGCGGGCACCCTGTTTAGTGCGCACAATGACCATCGCTTGGCCATGAGTGTGGCTTTGCACTCTTTGCATGGGCAAGAAGTACTTTTGGATGATAAAGACGTTGTTTCCAAGTCCTTCCCGCATTTTTGGCAGGTGTGGAGCCAAATTCATGGCTAATTCCATAGTTGTGGTGGGCAGTCAGGGGCGCATGGGGGCGTATTTTGTGCGCCGCTTACAAAAGTGTAAGTACACTGTGCATGGCATTGATATACCGCTCACGGCAGAGGTCTATGCCAAGGCTTGCGCTGAGGCGGCTTTGGTTTTGCTTTGCGTGCCTGCCCATGCCATGAAGGACGTTCTTATACATATGACGCCGCATATGCCCAAAGAGTGTATTTTGGCAGATATTACTTCAGTAAAAGTGCAAGCTTTGGCCACCATGCAAAAGTATTGGCAGGGCGCCGTGGTGGGAACGCATCCTCTTTTTGGTAACAAGCCACAGCGCGGTAGTGACCTTGGTGTGACCATTGTACCGGCTCAAGGCACGGCAGAAGAACATGTACTCTTTGTGGAAAATATCTTTACTGCTTTGGGCTGTCGTGTTTTTCGTTCCACGGCGGAACAGCATGATAAAGCCATGGCAGCCATTCAGAATTTAAATTTTATCACTTCTTTGGCTTATTTTGCTGCTTTAGCTCAAGATGAAAATTTATTACCTTTTTTGACGCCTTCTTTTAAGCGTAGGCAGGACGCAGCGCATAAGCTTTTAACAGAGGATGCTGCCCTTTTTGCAGGCTTATATGAAGCAAATCCGTATAGTCAGCAATTGGTACGCCGCTATGGTACTTTTTTAAATATTGCCGCCGGTGGTGATACGGACTTACTCATAAATCGCGCTGCATGGTGGTGGGAATAATATATACATGGAATTGAAAATATCTTATTGCGCCGTAAAAATAGTATTTTCTAATAAAATTTAGACATATAATGTACGTTTTTCATGGAGACCGTATAGGTATGAACTATTAAGGGTCTTAAGAAGTTTTTAAGATATGCTTATTATATAGTGCTGACGGGCGAGGACGTTAGGCATACGAGGTACGCCGTAACAAAAACCCACACTATATAACATATATTTCTCGCTAAAGAGGGGGCAAGTTCTCGCAAAAAACTTGCCCCCTCTCCTTATGGTATTTATATAAATGTAAAGTTTAGTCTAAACTTGCATACCATGTACCAGCCAGTTCAAGGCCTTGGCGTACGTTAAAAGGCGGCGCATAGCCCAAAAGCTCTTGGGCGCGGCTAATGTCTGCCAAGGAATGGCGCACGTCGCCTTGTCTAAATTCTCTATACACAGGCTCTTGTGTGGCCGCGTCAGCCTTATACTTGACCACCTCTTGGCGAATCAGACTATAGAGTTCGCGTAATGTTGTTCTTTCGCCAAAGGCAACATTGTATACAGTGTTTTGCCCTTTTTCCGGAGCTGTGGCGGCCAAAATATTCATCTGTACCACATTATCTATATAGCAAAAATCGCGTGACGTTTCGCCATCTCCATTAATATGCACAGGCTCTCCATGAAGCAGTGCAGAAAACCAAAGAGGAATAACGGCGGCATAGGCGCCTTGAGGGTCTTGCCTTTTGCCAAATACGTTAAAGTAGCGCAAGCCAATGCAGGGTAAATTGTAGGTGCGTGTGAAAACAGAGGCGTACAATTCATTGACATACTTGGTGACGGCATAGGGAGAAAGAGGGGCACCGATGCGATCTTCTTGTTTGGGCAGAGTGGGTTCTGTACCATAGGTGGAGGAAGATGCCGCGTACACAAAATTCTTCACTTTGGCGTCACGTGCTGCCACAAGCATGTTTAAAAAACCGTCAATATTGCAGGAATTTGTGGTGGCGGGGTTTTCAATGGAAAAGGGCACAGAGCCAAGAGCTGCTTGGTGCAAGACATAGTCTACACCGGCGCACGCTTTATGGCAGGCTTCTTGGTCACGAATATCGCCTTCAAAGAAGGTGAAGTTTTTCCATAATTCTTCACCCACAATTTCTTGCACCAAGTCCAGATTTTTTTGGTAACCGCGCATGAAATTGTCTAGCCCAACCACTTTTTGCCCTTGTAAGAGTAAGGTTTCTAAAAGATTAGAGCCAATAAAACCGGCCACACCAGTGATAAGCCATGTGCTGGGTGTTTTTTGTATTTCTGCTAAGGTCTTTTCATATGTAGTCATGATGTTCTCATTTTTTAAAAGTAAATGGTCTACAGACGCCAGAGGCTAAAGCCGGCCTTTTGCATGCTTTGTCTGTCCCAGAAACTTTTAATATCTAAAAGTGTTACGGGCTTGTTGCCAAACATGCTTTGAATATGCTCAGGGCTGATGCTTGTGAATACTTCATGAGGTACGGCAAGCATAAGGGCATCAAGGTCTTGCAATGATTCCTTGGGCGCTAAGTTAAAGCCGTATTCCTCATGCACCTCAGTGCTGTCAGCCACAGGGTCATACACAAGGGGAATGATGCCAAATTCTTTAAGCTCTTCTACTATATCAATAATACGTGTATTGCGAATGTCAGGGACATTTTCTTTAAAGGTAAAACCTAAAATACCCACGCGGGCATTTTTCACACTGCTTCCAACCTCAATGAGCTTTTTAACACATGTGCTGGCAATGTATTTACCCATGCCAGAATTGATGCGTCTGCCTGCCAAAATAACTTCAGGGTGATAGCCTAATTCTTGCGCTTTATAGGTAAGGTAATAGGGGTCAACACCAATGCAATGGCCGCCCACAAGGCCGGGGCGGAAGGGGAGGAAATTCCACTTGGTACCAGAAGCTTGAAGAACATCAAGGGTATCTATATCCATTTTATTAAAAATAAGCGCCAATTCGTTCATGAGGGCAATGTTAATATCGCGTTGCGTATTTTCAATAACCTTACAGGCTTCAGCCACTTTAATGGTGGGGGCTTTGTGAATGCCGGCGGTGACTATGGCTCCGTAAAGCTGTACTAAAATATCCGCGGTATTTTCGTCAGATCCGGCTACCACTTTGCAGATGGTCTCAAGGCGATTTACTTTGTCACCGGGGTTAATGCGTTCAGGAGAATAGCCCACGGTGAAATCTTTGCCAAAAATCATGCCGGACTCTTGCTCTAGCACAGGTATGCATTCATCTTCGGTGACACCGGGGTAAACGGTGGACTCATAGCATACAATGCAGCCTTTGGGCATATGCTTACCCACAGTGCGGCTGGCGCCTAGTACAGGGCGTAAGTCGGGGGTGCAGTGATTATCCACAGGGGTGGGAACGGCCACGATGATAACTTGGGCTTGTTGTAGGCATTGCGGATCTGCGCTAAAGGTGGCTGTGGTGGCGGCAAGTTCTTGATCTTCTACCTCTAAAGTATTGTCATGTCCTTGCGTAAGCATGTCCACACGGGCTTTATTAATATCAAAGCCTACAACGTCAAATTTACGTGCCAAGGAAACGGCTAGGGGTAAACCTACATAGCCAAGACCCACAACGGCAACCTTGGTTTCTTTATTTTCCAGCATGGTATAGGTGGTCATATGTATTCCTAATAGTTAAGCTAAAATGCATGTATAGAGTAATATTATTCGTATACTACCGTATGCACGTTTCCTTACAGCGCAAATTATTTTCTTCTCTGCGTTGCAAACGTGCTTACGGTAAATAATACAACTTCTTTTATTGTAAAAATCTATCCATTTTCACAAAAAGTAGCAAGATGCCTTATTTCTATAGCTATTTTGTGCTCTTGTCCAGTAGCATTGTCAGGGTATAGCTTTGCCTAGCCACCGCACTTGGTGAAGGAGCATGCCTGACATATATGGCATCCTTCTTGGAAAATAAGTTCATTGTTGCATTCTGGGCATAAAGGAATATGTATGGAGGTGGCATGAATATCCACAGCATCCCCGCCTTCTAAATAACGGCGCTCTAGCACCCAAGCAATGGCGTCGGGAATGGATAAAAGGAGGCCTTTATCACGAAATACGGGGTGTTCTCCGCCTATACCTTTAATTTGACTCACAATATCGCGCACGCTGACACCGGAGCGCAAAGCAAGAGACACCAAGCGCCCTATGGCTTCGGCTTTGGCAGTGATGGAGCGTCCAGATTTACCAATGGTAGCAAAAACCTCAAAAGGCTTGCCATTGACTTCATTGACCGTAAGGTACATGCCGCCAAGACCCGTTTGTACTTTATGGGTAAAGCCTTGTATCACATCTGGGCGACGGCGAACATTGCCGGTATCAAGGGCAGGGTCCACAGTGTGGCTTCCAACGCCGGCGGCATCTTGTTTCTTTTGTCCTTCTCCTGTGGAAAGCACTTGTACAGACTTGCATCCATCGCGATAAACAGTAACCCCTTTGCACCCTTCTGAAAAAGCCATCCAGTAGATGTTATAAATATCTTCTTGTGTGGCAGCATGGGGTAAATTTACGGTTTTGGAAACGGCATTATCCGTATGGCGCTGAAAAGCAGCTTGCATTTTTAAATGCCATTCTGGGGCAATATCCATGGCGGTGGCAAAAACTTTACGCATGGATTCCGGTAAAAACTCCATATGGCGAATGGAACCCTTTTGCAAAACACTTTCCATAAGCTCAGGGCTGTGTGCCCCCGCTGCAGCTAAAGCCTTTTCAAAGTGGGGATTTATCTCCACAAGCTTTTCACCGTCTAAAATATTGCGCGTAAAGCAAAGGGCAAAAAGAGGCTCCACGCCAGAAGAACAACCGGCAATGATGGAGAGGGTACCCGTGGGGGCAATGGTGGTCACTGTGGCATTACGGAAAGGCCCACGCCCTGCTTTGGCGTAAGTAGAGGTGGCATAGGCGGGGAAAGCACCGCGCTCTTCTGCCAAAAGGGCAGAGGCTTTGTGCCCTTCTTCGTCTATAAATGCCATGACTTTTTCACCAAGGGCAATGCCTTCAGGGGAGTCATAGGCTATGCCTAGCTGAAAGAGCATATCTGCAAAACCCATAACACCGAGGCCAATTTTACGGTTTTGTTGCACTTTCTCTGTAATGCGCTCTAGGGGGAAGCGTGAAGCGTCAATGACATTGTCCAAAAAGCGTACCCCAAGATGCACCACGCGTGCCAGTTCTTGCCAGTCAATTTGCTTTTCAGGAGCCTTATCAAGGCTACTTTCAGTAACAAAAAGCGCAAGATTTATGGAGCCTAAGTTACAAGCTTCATAGGGCAATAAAGGTTGCTCGCCGCAGGGATTGGTAGATTCTATTTCTCCTTGATCTGGTGTGGGATTATCCCGATTAATGCGATCAAGAAAGACAATGCCGGGGTCGCCGGATTCCCAAGCTTTTTGTACCAGCACATTAAATACCTGTCGTGCATTCATGCGTCCGCATTCACTGCCATCATGCGGGGCTATGAGGGCATAGTCTGCATCCTCTTGCACTGCTTGCATAAAGCTTTCTGTAAGTCCTACGGAAAGGTTAAAATTGTTAAATTCTCCCTCTTGCTCCTTGGCGGCAATGAAGGTCATGATGTCTGGGTGGTCAATACGCAAAATACCCATATTGGCGCCGCGTCGCGTACCGCCTTGTTTGATTTGCTCTGTGGCGGTGTTGAAAATGCGTAAAAAGGATACAGGGCCCGAAGCTACACCGCCGGTGGAACCCACACGGCTTTGTGCAGGGCGCAAGCGCGAAAAGGAAAAACCTGTACCCCCACCGGATTTATGTATCATGGCAGCATGTTTGACGGCGTCAAAAATTTCCTCAATGGAATCTCCAATGGGTAAAACAAAGCAAGCCGAAAGTTGCCCCAAGTGTGTACCGGCATTCATGAGGGTGGGGGAGTTTGGTAAAAACTTCCACTGCGTCATCATATGATAAAATTCAATGGCTAATGTTTCAGCCGTATAAGAAGATGCACTGAATTTGCTTTCTTCTTGGGCTATGGTGGCAGCCACGCGCCAAAAAAGGTCTCGGGCGTCTTCCACATGGCCTGTGTGGGGGTTATGTTGATAGTAGCGTTTTTTTAAAACAATTTCCGTATTGCTACTGATGGCAGGATGCGGCAGATTGAGAGGCATTTCAAGCATGACATAACCCTTTGGTTAGAAGTGAAGAAAGGAATAAACCTAAGCATAGCACAGATAGGAAGTGTGTTCTATGTTAAAAAAAACTGTAATATTAATAGGAAAGCTCAAAGAGCTTGTTATTGCTCAGCTATTTTTTTGATTTTGTTGGGCGCAGAGCTCATTATCTTTATTGAGACCTCTGCACAATTATTTTCAAATATAACTTTGTATTTGAAATTTGAAAAACTGTTCGAAGTGTAAAATAACATGTGCAGAGGTAAAGGCACAAAAATCAATCATTTAACGGCGAAGCAAAGCTACGCCTATTCTTGATTTTTGGTCGCATTGACTCTGGTCAACACTTCAAAAAACTCTATATAATGAATTGTGCAGGAGTCTTTTACTTGAAAAGTACCGTCAGTGGCGTTATACTTTAGACAGGAATAGATATAAGCTTTACCTCGCTCTGGAAAGCCTCTTCCTTCTCGCTCCTATTCACATCTACCTTAGGAGTTATAGTATGTCATGGATATCTTGTTGTAAGCAGTATGTGGTGTTGCTGTGTGCCTTGTGCGTTTTTTTTATGGCAAAATCTGCATCGGCAGTGGATGTTGACCAATGCGATTATGATAATGTGCAATGGGGCTCTGCGGAAGTGATGGAAAAAGATGGTAAACTCATGATCATGCAGAGCAATGCTGGCGGTCACGGTTTTGCTGCTTCTGTGGAACCTGGCGCCCCCATTATCGCCATGGTAGAGGCGGCTATGAAAGATGCCATAGTGGATGACACAGGGGAAAAAAGCATAGCCATGCTCATGCGACTTAATACGCCCATTTGTGCTGTAGCTTACCGTGAACAAAAGCTCTTTGTTCAAGAACTCGTAGAAAAAGATACTTACTATGCTGTAAACGTGTGTTTGCCAGAAAGTGGCAGCTGCTGGTATAAAAAGATAAATAAAAATTCTTATTTGGCAGCGCGCATGCGTTTGGAGGATATTAAGGATTATGTCGGTAAAGTACATACCATTGTGGACGATGGTACGGAAAATCTTTTAGACATGTACATCATGAATGAGGATTAAGCCAAGGCTTTTGCCTATGGCCTTGTCTTCAGGCATGAGATGTGGTCATAAGTATAATTTCTGTTTTTTATATAATAGCATGGCATATCAAGCTTTTTGATGCGCTGTGTTCTGTGGCTTTACGCTCGTTCCTCACAGGGGCGAGCGTTTTTGCTTGTCAAAAATAGCATATATGCTGCTAGTGACAATAAGCATGTAATTTGTTATGCTTCGGCGTTTATATTTGTGCTTAGCAAGCTAAGAAGGCAAGTGTAAAATTAACTATTTATTATGTTTGCATTTTTGTTTGTCAGACGGTGCATTCTTCAAAACTTAGACTCTAAACATAGAAGGTAGGTAAAGCCATGTCCACCCTCAAGTACAAACGCGTTTTATTAAAATTGAGTGGAGAGGCCTTAGCGGGCGATCAAAAAACGGGTATTCAACCTGAAACCGTTTCTAAAATATGCCAAGAAGTGGGCGCTGTGGTGTCCATGGGTTTGGAAGTGGCTCTTGTTATTGGTGGCGGGAATATTTTCCGCGGCATTTCTTCTTCTGCCAAGGGTATGGAACGCTCCTCCGCTGACTATATGGGCATGTTGGCCACGGTGCTTAATGCTCTTGCTGTACAAGATGTTTTGGAAAAGCAGGGCTATCCTACACGTGTGCTTTCTGCCATTACCATGCAAGAAGTGTGTGAGCCTTTCATTCGTCGTCGCGCTTTACGTCACCTTGAAAAAGGGCGTGTGGTTATTTGTGCCGCCGGCACCGGTAATCCCTACTTTACCACAGACACCGCCGCTGCTTTGCGCGGCATGGAGTTACAATGTGATGCCATCATTAAAGCCACCAAGGTGGATGGGGTTTATACCAAGGATCCCATGAAGTTTGATGATGCTGTTAAATATGAAAAAGTAAGTTATGATGATGCCTTGGCGCAACATCTTGGCGTTATGGATGCCACCGCTTTGGCTCTTGCGCAAGAAAACAATGTACCCATTTTGGTATGTAAGATGTTTGGCGGCGATATTCAGCGTATTGTATGCGGTGAGAATGTGGGTACCATTGTTTCTAATGACTAAAAATATATTGAGAAAATTATTTGGAGGGGAGTATGCCTAAAGATACCATATTGATGGATGCAGAAGAGCGCATGGAAAAAGCCATGAGCGCCATGGAAAGAGATTTTACTAAATTGCGCACAGGGCGCGCTACCACGTCCCTTGTGGATGATATTAAGGTAGATTATTACGGCACACCTACACCCATTAGCCAATTGGCTTCTGTTTCTGTGCCCGATAGCCGCACTGTGACCATTCAGCCCTGGGATAAGGGCGGTTTTGCCGCTGTGGAAAAGGCTATTTTGAAATCTGACTTGGGCTTAACCCCTGTAAATGACGGAAAAATCATCCGTATTAATATTCCTGCCTTAACGGAAGAGCGTCGTAAAGACTTGGTAAAGGTTTCTCGTAAATATAATGAAGATGCCAAAATAGCTGTGCGTAATGTGCGCCGTGATGCTAATGATCAATTAAAGAAGTTGGAAAAAGAAAAAACCATTTCTGAAGATGACTTGAAAAAAGCCAATGATGAAGTGCAAAAGCTTACCGACAAATACGTGGCAGAAGCTGATAAAAAATGCCAAGCTAAAGAAAAGGAAATCATGGACATCTAATGTCTTTTGAAAAACTCCCTAAACATATAGCCATCATCATGGATGGTAATGGTCGTTGGGCGCAGGAGCGCGGGCTTTTGCGTACCGACGGACATAAGGCCGGCGCTGAAGCAGTGCGCCGTGTGGTTACTGAATGCCGTAAACTTGGCATTGAATATCTCACCTTATACACCTTTTCCCATGAAAATTGGCAGCGCCCTCAAGAAGAGGTTTCTACGCTCTTTTCTTTATTGGTGGACTTTTTAAAAAAAGAAGTACCGCTCATGGAAGAGCAGGATATTGCGCTTTCTATCTTGGGCGATATGGACGAATTGCCCCTTGTTTCACGTAAGGCATTGCAACATGGCATAAAGCGTACACGCGGTACAGAGCAAAAGCCCACGAAAATGCATTTAAGCCTTGCCCTTAATTATGGCAGTCGTCGTGAAATACTACGCGCTGCACGGCAATTGGTGGTGGACGGGCTCAAGCCTGAGGATGTAACTGAAGAAGCTTTTCGTGCGCGTTTATATACCAAGGATATGCCAGACCCAGACCTTGTCATTCGTACCAGTGGGGAAGTGCGCATTAGTAATTATTTATTATTTCAATGTGCCTATAGCGAATTTTATTTTTCTCCCATTTATTGGCCGGACTTTAACACTGAGGAGCTGCATAAAGCTCTTGAAAGTTACAGTTTGCGCCATCGACGCTTCGGAAAAACGCAGGAGCAAATTTCATGACCTTTTCCTCTTTATATTGCATGAAAAGAGTTGTTACCGGGCTTTCATTGGCGGCTGTCATTTTGGCGGCTTTATATTTTCGTGGCCCCTTTTTACTTGCTGTTATCCTTTCCATTTGCGCTTTGGCTTTATGGGAATTTTATGCATTATTTTGGGGAAATAAGGGGCGTTTGCTCACAAGGCTTTGCGGCATTGCTCTTGGTTTTGGCATGCTTATCCTTACATGGATGGAAAGACCGCAAGATGCCTTGGTTTTCTTGGGGGCAGGTTTTGTTCTCACAGCTTTGAGTTTTTTATTTCGCATTGATATTATTGATGAAGAAGATGATTTTGCCCCCGGAAGCATCTTTTTGGTAGGGCTGGCTTATGTGCCCTTATTACTATTGCCAACCACGTATCTTACTTCCACAAAATTATTTTTTGTTCTCTTCTTAGTGACAATCTCAGATGTGTGCGCATATTTTGTAGGTGTGCGTTATGGGCGCCATAAGTTGTGGCCGCGTGTGAGCCCTAAAAAGAGTTCAGAAGGTTCCGTGGGTTCCTTGGTGGGCTGTGTGCTTTCAGCCATTGTGCTGGGAAGCGTGCTAGGCACGGCTTCATGGTGGCACTTTGCTTTGCTAGGCATATTAATCAATGCTTTTGCCCAGCTTGGAGATTTATTTGAATCTGCTCTGAAGCGCGCTGTACGTGTGAAAGATTCCGGAACATTACTTCCGGGGCATGGTGGTTTCTTAGACAGAATAGACAGCATTCTCTTTGCCTTACCTGTATTTGCTGTGGTGGATCAGTGGTTTAAATTTTTCTAATCTTAGTAAAATTACGTATGTATCGATGTACGTATTTCTAAATATATTTTATTATTGAGGATAGTATGCAGCATCCTTGGCCAGCGCGTTCCGGTGCTCTCCAGTATATTTCACAAGCTCCCTGCCAAACTTGGATAGAAGAAAAAAGACATATTGTTCTTTTGGGAAGTACGGGTTCCATCGGGCTAAGTAGTCTTGATGTCATACGTAGGCATGCGCCATTATTTGAGGTGGTGGCCTTGGCCGGAGCCTTTAATATACAAAGTCTTGCAGAACAAGCGGCGGAATTTCGTCCTCCTTATTTGGCTGTATATGATCAGGCCGGTGTGGAGGCACTTTCTAAACTCCTTCCTAAAGGCTATACCCCCACCATTGTGCATGGGCAAGAAGGTTATGAGCTTTTGGCTCGCTTGCCCCAAGCAAATACAGTGCTTTCTGCACAAGTGGGTGCTGCTGGTTTACGCGGCACTGTGGCTGCTGCCATGGAAGGTAAGGTCATAGGTCTTGCCAATAAAGAATCCTTGGTGCTGGCAGGAACCCTTCTTCGTCATATCTGTGCGCAAAGCGGCGCTGTTATTTTGCCTGTGGATTCAGAGCACAATGCCTTATTTCAAATGCTGGCAGGGCGCCAAGCTCAAGAAGTGAAAAAGCTGGTGCTCACTGCTTCCGGAGGGCCTTTTCGTGGCTACACCCGTGAACAATTGCAGCAGGTGACGCGTGAGCAAGCATTGGCGCATCCCAATTGGAGTATGGGGGCAAAAATCACCATAGATTCAGCCTCACTGATGAATAAAGGGCTTGAAGTCATAGAGGCGCATCATTTGTATGGTCTTGCGCCGGAGCACTTGGGTGTGGTGGTGCATCCGCAATCCATTGTACATTCCTTAGTAGAATTTCAAGATAATTCCCTCATGGCGCATTTGGGAAGCCCAGACATGCGCATGCCCATTGGGCATTGCTTAGCCTGGCCTCATTGTGTGGATGTGGGCGTAAAACCTCTGGATTTACTTACCATGGGCGGGCTTGCCCCCGATGGAAAAAGCGGAAAGGGTTTAACCTTTGCCACCGCAGATACAGAGGCTTTTCCCTGCCTTGCTTTAGCTATGCAAGCGCTGAAAGCAGGGCAAGATATGTGTATTGTGCTCAACGCTGCCAATGAGGTGGCCGTGGAGCTCTTTTTGTCTGGGCGCATTGCTTTTATGGATATTCCGCGTTTAGTAGAGCAAGCCATGCTCGCCCATGCAAAAAACGGTGTATTGAGCAAGAGTAGAGAAGAAAATCCCGATATTTGGCGTCAATTGCATAATGTTTCTGATGTTATGCAGCATATTTTACACTTAGACGCCGCAACTCGCCGCCATGTACAAAGTCTGGCGGAAATGCAGGAAAATTCATGATAGAAAGTATATTTTATGTGTTACTTGTTTTGGGTGGACTGATTTTTTTTCACGAATTAGGCCACTTTCTTATGGCTCGTGCCTTTGGCATGGGTGTAACCACTTTTTCCTTGGGTTTTGGCCCAAAATTACTCAGCTTCACCCGTGGTAAAACAGAATATTGTCTCTCTCTCATTCCCCTTGGTGGTTATTGCGCCTTGGTGGGAGAAGAAAATGCTGATGATATGCCGGAAGGCTTTACCAAGGAAGAAAATATGTCATTGCGCCCCGCATGGCAGCGTCTTTTTGTGGTAGCTGCTGGCCCTGCGGCGAATATACTTATAGCTTGGCTTATTTGTTGGGGGCTTGTGGCCACCTATGGCGAACAGCGTGTATTGCCCATAGTGGGGCAAGTGGTGGCAGACAGCCCTGCTGCCATAGCTGGTTTTGAAAGCCAAGACCGTATTGTAAGCATTAATACAGCGCCCATTGCATCATGGGGTGGTATGGCTCAAGCCATTGCCGCCAGTGAGGGGCGTGTGATGCAAGTGGTTATTGAGCGTGATGGCAAAGAGCAAACCATAGAACTAGCCCCTAAAGCCACCATGCGTGCCAATATTTTCGGAGAAGAACAAGCCACCTATGTCATTGGTGTGCATGCAGCCGGAACCTTACATCATACCCCCGTAGGCTTTTGGGAAGCGGCTCAGCTGGGCGCTAAGCGCACCATGGAAATGGTGGATATTACGTGGACAGGCTTTGTGAAGCTTTTTCAGCGTGAAGTGCCCTTAGACCAAGTGGGCGGCCCCATTATGATAGCGCAAATGGTGGGACAACAAGCCGAGCAAGGCATAGCCCCTGTGCTAGCTTTGGCGGCGCTTATCAGCATTAACCTTGGTATATTAAACTTACTGCCCATTCCAGTACTGGATGGTGGGCATATTGTGTTTTATACTTTGGAAATAATTTTCCGCCGCCCTGTACCTTTGAAGGTGAGAGAAATGGCCATGCGCGTGGGCTTCTTCTTGCTCATAAGCCTTATGGTTTTGGCAACCTTTAACGATATTTGGCGTATTATTGAAGATTTCATAGGCTAAGCATGAATACGCAAGAGCTGTATTGTATTTTGAATGCCGCTGAGGGGCAGTTGGATGTGCTTCTTGCCACGCAAGAGACCATCCTTTCTGCCCAAAGCTGGTATGCTCCCACCCGCGGGGCAGAGATTTTAACGCCGGCTTTGCAAGGGCTTTTAGATATACAGAAGCTGAAGCCAGAGCATATACGTCACTTTGCTTGCGTACATGGCCCTGGAAGCTTTACAGGCATTCGCCTTGTCATGGGCACTGTGGCCGCACTACGTCGTGTTGTGGGGGCAGATAACGCCAGTATAGACTATATGCAGGCTTTAGCCCTAACGGCGCAGCAGGTAGTACAAGAAGCAGGACACGCCTCTTCACAGATACAAGGGCAAGTCTTGCCATGCATAGCTGTGCTGACACATGCACGTAGAAACCTCGTACACGCACAGTTTTTCACTGTGAATTTTGCCGGTATGCCGCAAAGTCATGGGGATGCCATATTATGCTCTCCTGAAACTGCTTGCACACAGGTGACTGCATTGGCAGCGCAGGGACATGCGGTATATATGCTTGGCTCTGGTTTGGGGCGTAATGCATCCAGTGTACAAAAGTGTCTGGAGGCAGCACAGGGCTCTGGAGTTCATGCCATGTCCTTGGTACATCCCAGCCCTAAAGCTTTATGGCAAATGGCATTACAGGCAACATATGAGAATACAGATTTAAGCCCCTTGTATATTCGCCCTTGTGATGCTGTGGAAAATTTAAATCATATTGCCACCAAACAGGGAATGGATCCTTCATGGGCTCATGCAAAGTTAGCGGAAATTCTCACAAAAGAAGTGAGCGAAAGTTAGGCTCTACGTCTTTTATCTTATGCATAAAAAAGCCTTGTACTGTGTGGTACAAGGCTTTTTTTTATGCCGTGAAAAGCAATGCGCCCGCCATGCAAACAAAAATAAAAGCAGCGGCGCGATTCATATAAATTTGATAGTGCGGCGAAGCATTAAACCAACGTGCCAATTGCCCGCCTAAAAGGGCAATGGTAGCAAAGACGCTAAAGGCAGAGAGAATAAAAAGGCCGCCCAGTTGGAACATTTGCCACGAAAGAGCCCCGTGCATAGGGTTGGCAAACTGCGGCAACAAGGCCAAGAAGAAAAGCGTGACCTTGGGGTTAGTAATATTCATGATGATGCCACGTTTATATAAAGCCCAGTGGCCTATGAAATTATGCCCTTGTAATTGCGCCTCACTGCTACCGCTACGTATGGTAAGCCAGGCAAGGTAAAGAAGATAGCCTGCCCCTATAATTTTTAATGCCAGAAAAGCCATGGGGGATGTTTGGAAAATCACAGCAACGCCCAAGGCCACAGCGCAGGTATGCCCAATGATGCCTGTCATAAGCCCTAAACTGGTGGCTATGCCCGCTTTTGCACCGTAAAGGGCAGATTGCGTCAGTACAAAAATATTATCGGGGCCGGGGGCTATGGCTAAAAGCACAGAGGCAAAACAAAAGGCGGTGACAACTTCCCATGGAATCATTTTTCTTCCTTTTCCTTTAAAGGCGTAGAAGGTATGCATGCTTGTTGGTGCATATGTGCCTCCTGTATGGCCTGTAAAGTAGCGATTTTTTGCATTTTGGGAAGTTTACGAATGCGCGCTTCTAGCTTTGCGGCCTCACTGCGCGTGGGAGCGGGGGCGTAGGTGCAAAGCTGTACGGGGCGCCGCGCTTGTGTATACTTGGCTCCACCTTTTTTGAGCCCATTATGCTCATGGAGGCGCCTTTCCACGTGGGTGGTAATGCCGCAGTATAAGGTATCGTCGGCGCAACGCATAAGATAAACAAACCACTCTTGCATGGCATTTTATGGCTGTGCAACTGAGCTTTGTCAATAGAGACTTCTGCGCAATTCATTGCGTAAGGTCTCATGGAGCGTTGACGGCAGTCAATGCGACCAAAAATCAATCATTTAACGGCGAAGCTTTGCTTCGCCGTTAAATGATTGATTTTTGAGCCTTTAGCTCTGCACATGTTATTTTACACTTCGAACAATTTTTCAAATTTCAAATACAAAGTTATATTTGAAAATAATTGTGCAGAGGTTTCCCATAGAATAAAAAGTTGTGTTTGGGTGCTAGGTATATTTTTTCTCGAGCATGTCTTCTTGTGTCTTTAAGGCATAGTGAGTATAGTGCGCCATCTTATCTGTGAGGCCGTACCCTGCTATGTTGTCAAAAAAATTATTGCACACATTTTTCCGCTATTTTTCCGTGGGCATTTTTAATACCCTCGTGCATTGGGGAATATTTTACCTCGTATTTAGTTTTTATGCCGTACAAAGTATTGCTAATATAGTGGCCTTTAGTGTGGCCGTTTTGGTTTCATATATATTAAATGCTCTATATACTTTTAAAAAAGATATGGCAGGTAAGAAGTTTATTCTTTTCACAGCTTTCATGGGGCTAATGAGCTTTACCACAGGCTTTGTGGCGGATAGCTTTTCTTTGCACCCCTTATTTACCTTGGTGTTTTCATCGGGTTTTAGTTTAGTGGCGGGTTTTCTTTTTTCCAATTATGTGGTGTTTAAAGACGCCTAATCTCGTCATGCTAGGGCTATATCAAGCACAAAAAAAGCTCCCGTAAAAAGGAGCTTTTTTTGTGCTATGTGCTTTAGCTTAAGCAAAGTCGGGGTCAAGCGCCGCTTTACCATTGTTAAGCATGATGTATATATAGTGTAAGCCCCTTTCATCTATGGGGATGATAGGAAATGAATTGTGGCAATTGTCGCAACGCACCATGGCCGGTTGTGTGGGGGCGGCTAAAGAAACATGACGACCACAATCAGGGCAGGGGTAAAAAAAGAGTACCTCCATACCTTCGGGGGATACAGGTTGTATTGGCTTAGCATTTTTCATGACAAGGCTCCATAAGGGCTACCCCACTCATGCTGGCTGGGATGTCCTTTTTCCAAAGTTTTATAAGCGTTGGTGCCACGTCGGCAAGTTTGCCATGCTGTAGACAACCAGGGCTTTTTTCTTCTGTACCCTCAAAGAGAATGCAAGGGACAGGATTGGTTGTATGTGAGGTTTGCGGATTGCCATTTTCGTCTACCATGGTTTCGCAATTGCCATGATCTGCAATGACAAGCATACGTCCTTGAACGTCACAAATGGCTTGCATAAATTGTCCAAGGCAAGAATCTACCACTTGGCAAGCCTCTATGGCTGCATCCATTTTTCCTGTGTGACCTACCATGTCTCCATTGGCAAGGTTACACACAATAAGGGTATATTTATTGCTCTGTAAGGCTTCAATGCAGCGTGTGGTTACTTCTTGGCAGCTCATGGCAGGAGCTAGGTCATAGGTTGGTACATGACGTGGAGAAGGCACTAAAATACGGTCTTCACCGGGGAAAGGCTCTTCACGCCCTCCATTAAAAAAGTACGTCACATGTGCGTATTTTTCTGTTTCCGCAATGCGTAATTGCGTGCAACCCCATGAAGAAACCACTTCTCCAAGACCCATGGTGAGATTTTCCTTAGGAAAAGCCACAGGCAATGTGAAGGTAGAGTCATAGCTGGTCATGGTGGCTGTACCAATAAAAGCAGGAACTATGCCGCGATTAAAGCCTTCAAAGGCAGGCATGGTGATGGCTTGCACCAGCTCGCGCATACGGTCAGCACGAAAGTTCCATAAGAAAAGCCCGTCGCCATTTTGCCATGTGCCCTCTTTCACCAAGAGCGTAGGGGGAATGAACTCATCGAAGATTTCTTGTGCATAATAGTCGCGCACCACTTCTTCTGGCGTATTTTTGGGGTCAAGAATGCTATTTTCACCATTTTGCCCGTGTACAAGCATATTCCACGCTTTTTCCACACGCTCCCAGCGTGTATCTCTGTCCATGACGAAAAAGCGTCCGCAAAGGGAAGCAATACGTGCTTTGCCCTCAAAGGCTTGCAAAGCTTCTTCCACAATACGTACATACTCTATGCCGCCATGTGGTTTGGTATCACGCCCGTCCATGAAGCAGTGAATAAATACCTCTACACCCGCTTCCACCGCCGCTTTCACAAGACAAAGCATATGGCTATAGTGACTGTGTACACCGCCGTCAGAAAGTAAGCCTGCCAAGTGCAAACGTTTACTTCCAGCTAAGGTTTTTTGTAAAAGTTCGGTGAAAACGGTATTGGTGCCCAATTCGCCCTTTTCCATGGCCACATCAATGCGTGTCATGTCTTGATACACCACAGAGCCGGCGCCAATATTTAAATGCCCCACCTCTGAATTACCAATATAGCCAGCAGGTAAACCCACAGCTCGGCCAGAAGCTTCTAAGGAGCTGTGCGGCGCAAAGGCATTAAGCATGTCCATATTGAGAGTTTTAGCCAAAGACGTGGCATTGTTTGCCCCTGCAGGAGCAAGACCCCACCCGTCGAGAATGAGTAACAGTGTAGGTGTAAGCACTGGCTGTGACATGGGTCTCCTTGTGTTATTCTGCGTCAGCAGAGAGCTCTTCAGCTTTTACTTTAGGCATTTCTTCCCAAAGTTTTTCTATTTTATACAGGTCGCGTACGGAACCTTGAAATACATTGATAACAATATCATTGCAGTCGATGAGAATCCACTGGCCTGTTTGTTTGCCTTCGGTACGTAGCCATTCATAGTTTTCTTTTTTACAGAAAACCACAAGCCCTTCAGCAAGGCTTTGTGCATGGCGCATGGAAGACGCTGTGACCACAATCATGGCCTCAGCAAAGGTATTTTGGTGAGTAAGGTTTAAAGACACAATGTCTTGCCCCTTATGGTCTTCTAAAAAGCTCACCATATTTTGTACTTTTTCCGCCGTGGGAAGTGTCGAATATTTCTTTTTCATAATGCATCCTTCGTAATATTCACAGCCTGTAGCTCAAAGGGGGGGTAATGTAAATAGCCAATGAGGGGATTTTTATATTTTGTAGGCTGGAGGCCTAGGCATGTATGCAAATGCTTTCCCTCCATAGAGCTGAGAATGTTGTTTGCGCTGGGGTATGTGTTTGTGCTTTTAAGGAGCTTTACTCCCGTTCTTGTAAGATGCTTTTTAAGTACGCTACATCAACAGTAGAAGGCTGTTGTGTGAGGCGTAAAGCTATATGATGCCATGAAATGGTATGCATATGTAGTTTTGCCTGCAACAATAAATACGCATAGATATGATAGGCCAATTTATGCGTATTTTTTATGCTGTTGCCATTTTCTAAATTGCAAATGTAACGCTCTAGTCTCTGTTTATGCTGTGTCCATTGCTGTTCAAAGGGAATATGCGGTGTAAAATCTGATTGTAGGAAACGGCGCAAAGCTTCTGTTTGCACTTGAATGTATTCTTGTTGTGTTTTTTCAGGGTTCTGTGTTTCTAGATTGTTGTCATAGCGTAAATACAAGCCTAATTCTTCGGGGATGTGCA
>CAYJNA010000015.1:29386-33352 GCA_964371225.1 uncultured Desulfovibrionaceae bacterium | reverse complement strand
GGCAAGCCATGCCAGAGGCACGTCTTGGGTAGCCGACAGCTGAAAAAAGCATTTCTAGCTAGAAATTCTATTTTTACTGACAGTTAAGTACTTTTTCAGTGTCGACTATCTTATATAAAGATTATTTATTTTCTTTGGTTCCTGCATAGGTAAAGTTACCCTTTACCATACTAAAAAAAGTCCCCTTATCAATGCCAATGGGTTTACCACACAGGCACCACACCTTACCATCACGTTCCTGTACCTCAAAAAGTTTGCTAATGCGCTCCTTATGACAGCGCAAAACCTCACCGTGACCTATTTTAAAGTACTTCCATAATTTGCGGCGACATGCCGCACACTTGATAGTTAGCATGCCTTACATCTACTGCCAGTAAACACATAATACATCCGCCGAAGGTTAAAAAAATCAGCAAAAAGTATAAAACCTTCTCATTGTGCCTTCATTACATGATACTATAGCAGTTTCCTCCTCATATCTTACTATTTTTTTTAAGGAAAGCTAAGTCTTGAGAAAAATCATCTACATTTGTATAGCGCTTGCCATCACTGATAACACCGGCAATGGAAATGCTTACTATGGGAAATTTTTCAGTAATATCATTTCTATTTTTTGAAATAATATACCCTCTTTCCAGATCTTCATCGTCATAAAGCTTTCGTACCTCTTGTGCAAAAGAGCTTAGAACATTTTCACAAAAACGTACACAGCCTTCATCCCCATAATCAGCCAAAGCAATAAAGTCATCGCCGCCAATATGCCCTATAAATTCTTGTTAGTGCTTCATAAGCAAATACATTGCCATTTTACAGAGGAGCAATGGTCGATGCTTAATTCTACTGTGTAGAAAGCGCTCTAAAAAGGATAAAGGTAGAGAAATTAAATGTATATATATAAAAAAACACGTTTTTATGATTTTTTCTCCTCATAAAAACGTGTCTGCTGCGCACATACTAAAATATATAAATTACTATTAAAAATTAAATATAAATTTACGCTGTGTGGCTCTCTTATATTTAAAGTAGCGCGTTGAAATTTCCCCTTCTTGTGGCTTTTTTCCTTGTCGCACAAAAAACGGCGCATCAGAAACAACTAAAGCCCTATCTTTACTATTATTTTTTGAGCCTTGATAAATCGTGCCCCCATCACTTATGGCATAATAATATAGGTGTAAATTGCCTGTGGAAATAACCTTAGTTTGATTTGACCTTGCCGGTGCGGCTATCCACCCTAAAACAACCCAAGACCTTTTAGGTAAATCATAATATGACACAGCCATGGTGACATCATGTGAAGAAGTATTATTAATAATCACGGGTATATCTTCAGCCATGGCAAAAGTTGTCAAAGAAAAATGGCAGAGTACACTAAAAATAAGACCACAAAAAATCCATTTCTTTTTCATAAAAAGCCCCATATATGGTATAATTTCTTTCAACAAAAAACAAAAAGAGCAACACAAAAATTCATGTTTTATATAGCGTTTTTTAACTTATTACGCAATTGTTCTTGTGATAGGGAAACAAGTGTATACGCATGTACGGGTATTACACTTGCTAAGCATAAAATATGATTGGCCAATGTATCCACCCATTGTATAAACCATGTTTGTCCTAACACTGTAATGGCACCATCTTGCACAGGAAGTATTTCAACTACATGAGGGTGCAAAGCAAAACCACACCCCGTACCTTTCATAATACTTTCCTTGGCCGTCCAAATACGCCAAAAAGCCTGTGCGGAACTTTGCTGTTGCAACCAAGCCTGTTCGCGCGCTGTGAAACACATATTCACAGCAGCGGCAGTATAAGGCGCTATTTTTTCCACATCTACACCCAAGGGGTGTTCTCCTGTGGCAAGCACCACATACTCACCGGCATGGGAAATGGAAAAATGCTTTTGGCCATGAACACCTTCAGGAAAATAAGGTTTTCCTTCTGCAGTAACACGCAAGCTTTGTACTGCCTCTGCTCCAAAAGCATACAGTAACATGAGCCCAGCAACCAACGAGTACTGCTGATCTTCTTTTCGCAAATACCCTTGCATTTTTTCCTTTTGCCAAGGGAGTAAATATTCCTTACCTTGCACAATGTCCCCATGAGCCATATGACAGCAGTATAGCAACATGACACCACCCAATAAAAAAGCCTTTTTGAACAACAAAAATATTTTTCAAAAAGGCTTAAAGTGCAAAATTACGCTTTTTTTACAAATTCAGATTTCAAATTCATGGCACCAAAACCAGTTATTTTACAAGAAATATTATGCCCTGCTTCATCAACAAGTTGAATATTTTTCACCAAGGTACCCTGCTTTACAGGGTTAGAAGCACCTTTAACTTTTAAATCCTTGATGACAACAACGCTATCACCATCTTGTAAAACCGTACCATTGGCGTCCACAACCTTAAGGTGACCTACGGAGGCTGCGCGCATAGCATCTTCTTCAGTCCATTCATGTGAACATTCAGGACAGACAATGACAGAACCATCATGATAAGTATAGTCACATTGACATTGAGGACATGGGGGAATTGTATCAGACATGCGTACTCCTTTACTTTACTATGCGCTATGGTGTTCTTTTATATAAGCGCTTAACCTGCGCACACCTTCCTGTAAATTTTCCATGGAAGTAGCGTAAGATATGCGTAAAAACCCTTCAGATTGTGAACCAAATTCCACACCTGGGGTTACACCTACGTGAGCTTTTTCTAAAATATCATATGCTAACTTCACAGAGCATCCACCAAATTTTTTAGCCAAATGGCGTGCATTAAAAAGTAAGTAAAATGCGCCTTTAGGCTCTACAGGGATGTGAAAACCCAGTTCACGTAAAGCTTTAATGGCATACTCACGTCTTGTATTATAAATACCGCGCATACGCACCACATCATCTCCTGCTTCACGCAAAGCATGGGTAGCAGCTATTTGTGCCACGGTATTGGTAGAAAGAAGAAAGCGTTGCATAAAAGCAATGAGAGATTGCGCAAAATGTGGTGGTACAATAAGGTAGCCCACACGCCAGCCTGTCATGGCATAGGCTTTAGAAAATCCCCCTACCACCACGGCATTTTTCGTAAATTCTAAAATACTATGCTCAGCCCCTTCATAGGTCATACCATGATAAATTTCATCAGAAATAATAAGCGGCCCTGTGTCTGCAATGGCAGCCAAAGCTTGCATACGCTCTTTTTCCATGACAATGCCCGTAGGATTGGCCGGTGAATTTATAATAATAGCTTTAGTTTTAGGTGTTAAGGCTTTTTGAACATCTTCAGGGCGAAATTGAAAACCTTCCTCTTCTTGGGTGAAAACTTCACAGGCTTTACCACCGGCTTGACGAACAAAAGTATTGTAACAAGCATAGGAAGGGTTAGCGAGAATAACTTCATCTTCCGCGTCTAAAAGCGCATCAAAAAGAAGTTTCATGCCTATGGAACTACCTGGAAAAACAAGCACTTGATCATTGGAAAAAGATACATTGTAGCGTTGTAAATAATAGTCTGCAACGCCCTGACGTAATTCCACCATGCCTTGAGAAGCTGTATAGTGCGTACATTTAGCATCTAAAGCGGCTTTACCCGCTTCCACAATACTTGAAGGAGTATCAAAGTCTGGCTCACCCGCTTCTAAATGTATCACATCAATACCCGCACGTTGCATACGTTGCGCTTGATCTAAAATTTCCATAATCAAAAATGTAGATACAATTTTTGAACGTTCGCCAAGTTTTACAGGCTCCATGTCTTACTCCTTATAAAAAACATATTGCTAGATAGCCAATTGAAAAGCAATGCCATAAGACAAAGCCCACACCAAAGCACGATGTAACCATACATATACAGGTTTTCCCATGAGGGTTCTTCGTACGCTTATCCCCATGGACAAAGCAGAACCCACCATATAGAAAAAGAAAAAACCAAGACTTGCTAAAAAACCTAATTGAATACCAAGACTTATACC
>CAYJNA010000015.1:0-29286 GCA_964371225.1 uncultured Desulfovibrionaceae bacterium | reverse complement strand
CCGCACGTACCACATTTGTTTTCTTTTTCAGGTATTTCATGACCACATTGTGGACAGTTTTGCATAAAAGGCTCCCTAAAAATCTCTCTATACTATTATGAAGAAGGCTCAGTATCCCCATGGGCACCGTGCCATACAATATCTCTATATATTTGAGGAACTGTATCCCCTTCTGTGCTGATACACAAGACAGAAGCTGCAGCAGTGAGCCCCAAAAGCTGACGAAACTCTTGCGCTTTCTCATGCGTCATAAGCCAGTGTACAAGCCCCGTGGTGGAGGCGCCAGACTCCCCAGAAACAATGGGGCTATCTGTACCTAAAGGCGCCGCAAGAACACGCATGCCATTGGCTGCAATATAGTCGGCGCTGGAAACAAAGGCCGTGGCATAATCCCGTAAAATGGGCCAAGATTGCATACAAGGCTTTCCACAAGCTAAGCCTGCCATAAGACTTGTTAAATCGCCTGTAACTGTATGAGCTTTGCCATCAGCTGCCTTAGCTGAAACATACATACAATTAGCACTATGCGGCTCCATTATAATGCATTTGGGCGCTCGGTCTCCAAAGACACTATGGAAAAAAGCCACCATGGCCGCAGGAAAAGCCCCCACGCCAGCTTGTAAAAATACGTGTGTTGGTAAAACGTCTAAAGCTTGCAATTGTTCCACAAGCTCTAGCCCTAACGTTAAATACCCTTGCCGAATCCACAGCGGTATTTGCTCATAGCCAGGCCATGAAGTATCTTGCACAAGAACATGCTGATATTTTTGCGCATTTTCCCATGTTTTATCAACTGTTTCATCATAATTCCAAGGAGTAACAGTGCATTGCGCTCCAAGATCGAGTATATTTTGTACACGCCCTTGTTCTGAACCAAATGGCATAAAAATAACAGCTTTTTGCTGTAATTTTTGCGCTGTCCAAGCAAGCCCTCGACCATGATTTCCGTCGGTGGTAGAAGTAAAGGTTATGGAGCCCATTTTTTCACGCACAGCCGGTTGGCATAAATACTCTGCAGACATATGAGCAAAGTCTTCCTGAAGACAAGAAGCTAGATAACGCCCCATGGCATGGGAAGCTCCCAATACTTTAAATGCTTTAAGCCCAAAACGCGTAGATTCATCCTTAAGCATAAAATGTTTCAAACCAAGCTCTTGAGCTAAACAAGGCAAGGTATGTAATTTCGTTGCGGTATATTCTGGAAATGAAGCATGATACTTACGAATTTCTTGTGCTTTTTCAAGAGTATACTCTTCAAGACTTGTACCATCTTGCAGATTACGTTTAACGCCGTCATCCACAACTTTACATAATGCATTTTTACACACTTCAACAGACATTCTCTACCTCATTACCGTCTCATATTACAGAACATCAGATTTTCTAACCCAGTCTTTTACACGAACCTCCACCGACGCTACACCATTATATGTATTAATGAGTGGCGTATAGGCCAAGTAAATATAAGAATTGGTAAGCGATGTGGTAAATTCTGCTGCTTTTCGCCATGCTTTGGCATGTAAAGTTATACCCGTAGTTTCATCTAAAACTTCTAAAAAAACATGCTCTTTATGCGGGCCAATATAGCGCATTTTCTTTACCAAAAGTGCCGGTGATACAAATACAGGCTCAGCATTACCCATTCCAAAAGGTTGTAGCAATTCAAGCTCTCGCAAAAAAATGGCATTACTGGCAGAAGAAAAATCAACCACAGCGTCCACTGTGAGACTGGCTTTAGGCACAGTTGCCCCAAGACTTTCTTCTATCACAGCCGCAAAACGCGTACGTAAGGCTTCCAAGTTTTCCTCATGTAAACTCAAACCCGCAGCAAGTTTATGGCCGCCAAAACCTGTTAGAATATCAGATATTTTACTTAATCCTTCGTGTAAATGGAATTCTTTAATGGAGCGCCCAGAACCTTTAATACCGCTCATACCATCACAAAGAATAAGCGTAGGCTTATAAAACTCTTCCACAATACGTGAAGCCACAATACCAATAATACCTTGATGCCAATCCTTTCCGTATAATACAAGCCCTTTACTATCTTTTTGCGCTAAAGCTTGCTCACGAGCTTCTTGATGAATGCGTTCTTCATCCTTGCGCCTTTCGGTATTCACGGCATCTAATTTTTTTGCCAAAGGAAGCGCGGCATCAAAATTTTCACTGCGTAATAAATCTAAAGCCCAAAGAGCATGCCCCATGCGTCCAGCAGCATTAATGCGCGGCGCCAAAGAAAAGACTATCTGTCCAGCCCCTAATTTAGCGGCAATATCAAATTTACACACACTTTTTAAGGCAGCCAATCCTGGCCTTGTGGCTGTTCCTATGGTCAATAAGCCATTTTTTACTAAAATGCGGTTTTGTCCCTGAAGATTTACCACGTCAGCCAAAGTGCCAAGCGCCACCAAATCAAGCACAGCACGCATATCATACTTTATACCGCTTTGCTCTTGTAAATTCTTATTTACCGCACACATAAGAAAGAAAGCTACGCCCACACCGGCTAAGTCAGGGCAAGGACAAGGCCCCATACGTGGGTTACAAATGGCATCAGCCGGAGGTAAGATTTCTGGGGGGAGGTGATGGTCGGAAATAACAACTGTCATACCAAGCTGTTTAGCATGTGCAATGGCCGCATTATCAGAAATGCCACAGTCCACCGTTACAATGGTATCCACACCTTCTTGTGCAAGTTTTTCAATGAAGGGAATATTAAGCCCATAGCCTTCGGCATATCTTTCAGGGATGTGTGCCGTGGCCGTATACCCATGTGCTTGTAAAACATCAAGCACCAAGGCCGTGGAGGTAATGCCGTCCACGTCATAGTCACCCCACACGGCAAGTTTTTTTCCCTGTGTAAGTTTTTGAGTAATAATTGTGGCCGCATCCATAAGCCCTGGCCACATATCCAAAGGGGCAAGCAAGCGTAGCGCGGGATCAAGGTATTCCTGAATAGATTGTTCTGTTGCTATATCACGTACTTGTAATATATGTAAAAGGAGAGAAGATATGCCTAAAGCATTGGCTTTTCCCACTTCATGTGACGTTAATGAAGAAAGCGCAGAAAATGTCTGTGTAGCTTGTGTTGAAAGACAGGCACTTAAATCCACAACATTTTCAGAACTGCTCGCTCCTTTGCGCAATATCCATCTTTTCACAACGAACCAAAACCCCTTATAAATTATAAGTTAAATTGAGCTACTTTAGTTTCATATTCAGCGGGTACAAGTTTTTTACGCTGCATCCATTCTAAAAATTTTAAACCGGTTTCATGTGTAGGTGCAAGTTCTAAAGCTTTTAATAGGTATTCAATGCAGTTGCCATAGTTTTTCATTTCTAAATACACACGTGCTAAATTAAAATACAAATTTTCATCAGCTTCTGTAAGTTCCATGGCTTTTTGATAATAATCTAACGATTCTGTAAACATGGCATTTTTTCGCAATGAAATACCAAATTCATTAAAAAGATGCTTATGCGTTTTTTCAAAAGTTCCATCAAGCTTCAAAAGTCTTTCAAAAATATTTTTAGCTTTATCCCCTTCACCACGCTCTAAATAGGTAATACCAATGCCAAAATTTGCGCGAATATTATCAATGTCAATATCAAGAGCCGTACCATAACCAAGCTCAGCAGAAAAATTTTCTCCATTTTTACGACATTCATCCCCTGTATCAATGGCTTGCTGTAACTCTTGCATTTTAGGGAATACAGAGCTCATATAAAACTCTGGCTCAGGAGCATATTTAGACATGAGCTCATCACGCGTAATAATACGTTTAGCACCTGTTGGTATAAGATTGCTATTTAAAGGTTGGCATTCTAAAGAGCCGTCTTCTAAGCTTTCAACAAACCAGTAACTTTTTTGTACAGTTTTTCTTGAAGTGGTACCTGTACCAATACGTCTGATTTCTTGAGTAGAAAAAACACCTTTTACGTAATTAGGGTCGCGTCGAAGAGATGACATGATATATCCTCACTGTAAATGGTCAATATTATGCTTCTTGCATTTCATTAATTATATCTTGTGCTGCTTTTTTAACATCTTGTGCTCTGGTTATGGGGCGCCCCACCACAAGAAAGCGTGCACCGTTTTGCACGGCTTGTGCCGGTGTCATGGTGCGGCGTTGATCGTCACTACTGCCACTTTGAGGCCGAATACCGGGCGTAAGACAAAGAAAATTTTTACCACAAGGCTCTTGAATAGCTTGGACTTCATGCCCAGAGCATACCACCCCATCAAGCCCCCATCTTTGTGCATTTTCAGCCAAAGAAAGAACCAATGTGTCCACCGGTGCATCTGAAAGAGGCAATTCCCCTTGTGCCATACTTGTAAGCACCGTCACACCAAAAACAAGGGGACGCACATAATCAGCACCTTGTGTGGCAGCATATTCTGAAGCAGCATTCATGGCAGCTTGCGCCATACGCTCTCCACCTTGTGTGTGAATGGTCAGCAAATCCACACCCATTTTACAAGCAGAAAGCACGCCACCATGCACGGTATTGGGAATATCGTACATTTTCAAATCTAGAAACACTTTAAAGCCTAAGCTTTTCAGCTTACTAATAATTTCTGGCCCACCTTGTACAAACAGTTCAAGTCCTACTTTAACCCAAGGAACCACGTGCTGTATACTTTTTGCTAAAGTAAGAGCTTCTTGCACATCTTGTGTGTCAAGAGCTACTATAAGCTCTGCTTGTGCCATTATTGTTCATCCCTATGTTCGCGTATAAGTTCTTCAAGAATGCGCATATTTTGCTCTGAACGCAAAGTAGCCGCCATGTACACAGCACGCATTTGGTCATACGCCACATCTAAAGCATCATTCACTATAAGATAGTCAAACTTACAAGCTTCTTCTATTTCATATAAGGCATTAGCTGTACGCTGTGAAATTTGATCTGTGGAATCACTTCCACGTTCTTGCAAACGGCGGCGTAACTCTTTCACAGAAGGAGGTAGGATGAATAGGTAAACAGCTGAAGGAATGGTAAGGCGTAATTGCGCTGCTCCCTGCACATCCACATCAAAAATAAGATCTTGTCCAGCCTCTAACATAGCTCTCGAAGCTTGTAGCGGAGTTCCATAACTATTTCCATGCACTTTAGCATGTTCAGCAAAAAAGCCTGCATCTCTTTTTTCTTTGAATTCATTGACGCTAACAAAATTGTAGTCAACACCATGAACTTCGCCTTCACGCGGGGCGCGAGTCGTGTACGAAATAGAAAAACCAAAATTAGGAAATTCTTCACGTAGACGCTTAATAAGTGTTGTTTTTCCTGCGCCAGAAGGGGCACAAACAACAAGTACTGTACCTTTACGTGTTGCAGTCATAGTAAAACTCCTCTAACTGAAATCTAAGTATCTGTAGCCAAATCCGCTTCTTGCCAAAACCTTTGACTAATGGTTTCGGGCTGAATAGCAGAAAGTATCACATGGTTTGAGTCTGTAATAAGGATAGAACGTGTCTTTCTTCCCTGTGTGGCGTCAAGCAAACGCCCCGCAGCTTTAGCATCTTCCCTAAGCCTTTTCATGGGGGAAGAAGAGGGATTTACAATGGAAACCACTCGAGAAGCCACCACGAAATTATTAAAGCCAAGGTTTATAAGACGCTGTGCTTGCATATACTTTTATTCAATATTTTGCGCTTGTTCGCGGCATTTTTCTAATTCGTTTTTTAAATCAACTACCAAGCGTGAGAGCTGCACATCGGGAATTTTATTACCACAAGTGTTAATTTCTCGAAAACATTCTTGCAAAGTAAAGTCAAGCTTACGCCCTACATCTTTGCCTTGTTGCAACAGTTCGCTAAAACGTTGGAAATGCGTACGCAAGCGAGTCACTTCTTCACTGACATCCAGCTTATCGCCAAGTAACGTTACTTCTTGTAAAAAACGTCCTTCATCAAGTTCTACGTCATACTGTGCCAATATATCAGAAACACGTTCACGTACAATGACAAGGCGTTCCTCTTTAATGCTGGGAATACGCTCTTCGATAATATCAGCCCAAGCTTCCATGCGTAAAAGACGAGAATGTAAATCAAGCGCAAGAGCACTGCCCTCAGTACTACGAGATTGGTTCCAGTCTTCTAAAGCAACACACAAGCCTTCTTCAAGACGATCTGCCAAATGTTCTTCTTGTGTATCTTCTGTCCCCGCCCACAAAGCAGGCATGGACAAAAAGGCATTATAATCCGGCACAAAATTTTCTTGCCTTTGACTTGCAAGATCATGCAAAGCATCTAGCATGGCCGAAGCTTGCGGCGCATCAAAATGTACATTTCTTTGAGCTTGTGCCCCATATTGTAATACAAGGCTAATATCAACGCGACCACGCAAAGCATATTGTCTTGTACATTTTTCTAGGCGAGCTTGTAAACTCCGCAAAGCATTTGGTAAATGCCAACGAATATCTAAATGTTTTCCGTTAACGCTACGTACTTCCCATTGCTGTACGAAGTCAGCATCTTCAACAAGACAACGGCCAAAGCCTGTCATACTCCGTAACATTTACTGCCTCCTCGGGGGCTGCGTATAATCTGCATACAATGAGTTTAAGAAAAAAAGCAAACTTCAGTAAAAAATAAATAAACTACACGAGTTTATTTATGTAGCTCAGGAAAAACCACCGCTACCGCCGCTGCTGCTGCCACAGCCGCCAGCCTTAGGACAAGCAGAGCCATGCTGTGCCGCCATTTTTACACCAGCGTGTACAGGGCCAAGCTTAAAAGGAAAAGCTCTGGATTTTAATGGACTTGGTGCAGAAACTTTTCTGTTTACATTTTTCCCGCCACAATGGGGGCAATCAGGCATTTCAGATTGAATAACAATATCTTCAAAATCTTTTTGGCAATCATCACAGGTAAAATCATAAATGGGCATAAAATATCCTTTGCAAAAAACGTCCCTATAGGTATGCTTAATATACGGTTGCATTACAGTCTTGGCAAGTATAATCTTATTGTAAACCTCATAAAAACAGGAAAAAAAATGAGCAAGAAAATTTTAATATTAGGCGGAGATTTTGTAGAAGACTATGAAATCATGGTACCTTTTCAAATGTTACAAATGCTTGGCTATGAAGTACACGCCGTTTGCCCAGAAAAAAAAGCTGGCGATACCATTAAAACTGCCATCCATGATTTTGAAGGTTTCCAAACCTATACAGAAAAAGTGGGGCACAACTTTGCCATCAACTATGACTTTGAAAAAGTAAATACCAAAGATTATGTAGGCCTTGTGGTTCCAGGTGGTCGTGCTCCTGAGTATTTACGCCTCAATGCCCGTGTGTTGGATATTGTGCGCGAATTTAACGCCGACAATAAACCCATTGCTGCCATTTGCCACGGCCCACAAGTACTTGTACCTTCCGGCGTTTTACAAGGGAAAAAAAGCACTGCCTACCCTGCATTACAATGCGATGTAGAAATATGCGGCGGTACATGGGTGCCCATCAATGCTACTTTTAACAATGTGGTTGTGGATCAAAACATCGTCACAGCTCCGGCTTGGCCAGCACATCCCGAGTGGATTGCTGCCTTTGTGAAGCTCTTAGGCGCCAGCATTACTATCTAATGACGCTTTAAAGAAAACATGTCTTCAGCATCCCCTTCTAAAACCAACGCGGCACGTCTTTTAGATACTTTAGGCGTGCCGTATACCTTACATACTGTAGAGATAGATGCGCAAAATATTTGCGCTGTGCTAAGCGCACAAAAATTGGGCGTACCGCCAGAAAAAGTGTATAAAACCTTGGTGGCACGCGGTGACAAAAATGGGGTTTTTATGACCTGCATCATGGCCAATGGAGAATTGGACTTGAAAAAAGCTGCCAAGGTCACGGGGAACAAAAGTGTTACCATGGTGGCTCTCAAGGAAGTACAGCCTCTCACCGGCTATATACGCGGCGGCTGTTCACCTTTGGCAGCGAAAAAAAATTATCCCGTTTTTATTGATGAAAATGCCATTTTAGAAGAGCATATTTATATCAATGCAGGGCAACGCGGCGTGCAAATATATCTTAAACCTGAAGATCTTTTACGCGCAGTACAAGGTACTTTTGCAGATTTGCTTAAAAACACTTTCTAAAAAAGGAAGCTTCATAACCATCTGTTAGAAGCTTCCCCCAAAAAGTAGTAATACTTACCTAGAAATGGTAAAAGCAATGCTATGCAAAGCTGCACCGTGTTCTTCAGTGCGCCCAAGTTCCCATTTTATGGCAGCGCTGTCCCAGCCAAGTGCTGTGGCAATTTCTTGTGCCATGCCGGCCGTATTGATAAGAGGATGGCGTTGAAATACCTGAGGTAAGCCATACGTTAAACTACATACGAGACATTTTTCAGGGCGTTGGTGCAATTCAAAAGCCAACACTACGTGTACATCTGTCACTTCGCGCAAGCTTAATTTAATATCATAGGCACCATCATCTGCGTCACCATAAAGAGCCTCAAAAAAAGCATCACTACGCTCCAGAGGCAAAAGATTATCTAACATTTCCTGCGTAAGAATATGTGCTTTATCTGTCATGGCTTTGTCGTATCCTTGTTAAATGGTGAAAGTAACGTGGGGATATTAGAACAAAGAACCTTGGCTGACAAGTGCGAAATGCCCTTTTTATCCGCATTGACCATATAAAAAACGTATATGCGCATCATTCACCACCACATCCTGCGCTTTACTCAATTGAGGAACAGAGGCAAAAGTAAAATTACTTCGCAATTCTTCAAGATATACAGGGCGTAAAGGGCTTCCTTGTGCAAAACCTGCCAGATGTGCCAAAAGCCCTATGATGCGCTCTGAACTCACCCCTGCCGCGCGCAAAGCTTGCAAACTTAAAGAATCATGTCTTTTGGCAAGACGTTCCCCCACTGTATCTATTAATAAAGGTACATGCGCATACGTGGGTCTGACATATCCTAAAAGACGTTGTAAAAGCATTTGCCGCGGTGTAGAAATCATAATATCCATACCGCGCAAGACATGCGTTATACCTTGCGCAGCATCATCTACCACCACAGCCAATTGATACGCCGGTACACCGTCCGAACGGCGCAATGCAAAGTCACCACCTATATCCTGCAATGTGTAGATACTTACTCCGCGTAACACATCATGTACATGACTTTCTTGTTCCCCATAAGCAGCGCAACGCAAACGTAAGGAAGCACGGCGCCCTAAAGCTTCTTTTTGTGCTCTTTCTTCTAAAGTAAGCCCTGCACATATGCCGGGATACGGCGCGCCACTATCATCCACATGCGGCGCCCCTGCAAGGGTACGTAGCTCTTTACGCGTACAATAACAGGGATAAAGGGTTTTTTGTGTTTCTAAATGGTGCAAAGCTTTTTCATAGGCAGCAAGACGCGAACTTTGATATAAAACTTCGCCGTCCCATTGCAAACCAAGCCAGCGTAAATCATGCTCAATGGCATTGGCATATTCTGTGCGAGAACGTTGCGGGTCAATATCCTCCATGCGCAAGTAAATTTCTCCTTGCGGTTGGTAGGAAGATTTTGCCCATAACCATGCCCATAAAAAGGACCAAGCATTACCCAAGTGCAAAAAACCCGTAGGACTGGGGGCAAGCCTTCCCCTGTGTGCTAAAACATGTTCCATGCCTTTTCATAGCCTAAAGCCCTTAACTTAAGCAAGCCTTAGCCCGCACTAGCACCATTTACCACATGGTATAAAACAGAAAATGACGTACAAAACACCCCAAAATCTCATATCTTGTCAGGCAAGCCCTTTTGCCTTATATAAAGTTTCTACGCGATGTAGCATGTATGCTTGTGGGAAGTCTACCTAAAGACTACTATAAGATTTTACATGTCTGTATACGGCTAGGCGCTTTTGCCACATTTCTATTTTCTAGCAATGAAGGTTATCATGCATAAAGATTCTTCTTCCTCTGCAGCTCATGGTGTAAAACAAAACACAGCAGCACAAATGCTGGCTGATTATGCAGAACAAGGCGCACAGTTACGCACAATGTATTTTGAACTTTATGGCTCTCGCATAGAAGATGCGGCGCGCCTCATGGCCACCTCTCTTGCCATGGGCGGTAAAATACTTCTCTGCGGCAATGGTGGCAGTGCTGCAGACGCACAACATATAGCCGGAGAGCTGGTCAATCGTTTTATAATTGATAGACCTCCCCTCCCTGCCATAGCTTTGAGTACAGACACTTCCATACTCACCTCCATTGGCAATGACTTTGGTTATGAACAGGTCTTTGCAAAACAAGTACAAGCGCATGGGCAAGAAGGCGATGTACTTATTGGCATTTCCACATCCGGCACCAGCCCCAACGTCCTTGCTGCCTTGCGTGTAGCTAAGGAGCGAGGCATGCACACCATAGGACTTGTGGGAAGCAAAGAAAGAATAAATCCTGAGACAAGCCATGCTAACACTGGACAAATGGCCCACTTGTGTGACATTTTGCTGCCCGTACCACATGCATCTACCCCTCTTGTACAAGAGCTACATATTGCTACAGGACATATGCTGTGCCACCTTGTGGATTATTTTCTTTTTGAAAACATCAGCGAATTAGCTTTAGATAAAGTACAAACTACAACGACCTGATAATACTGTTTTGGAGTTATTATGCCCATATACGAATATTTCTGTGATAAATGTCATAAGGAATTTGAAGAATTGGTTTTTGGTGATGAACTGCCTAACTGCCCCCATTGCGGTGTGGCTCGTTGCCAAAAACTCATGTCTCGCCCTTGTTTACATCGAGGCGGCGCTTCCGGTGACGGCAGCATGGCAACATCAGCTTCATCAAGCTCCAGTAAATGCGGCGGGTGCAGCGGCGGTAATTGCGCCACATGTCACTAAAAACTCAAGCACAGCCTTTAAGGAATAAATATGAAAAAATGCACCATAGCCACCCGTGGTAGTCAACTGGCTCTTTGGCAGGCCAATTACATTAAAGCTTGCCTTGAAAAGCAATATCCCGGCATTGTAGTGGAGCTTATGCTCATTAAAACCAAGGGTGACATTATTTTAGATGTTCCTTTGGCAAAAGTAGGCGGTAAGGGGCTTTTTGTAAAAGAAATAGAAGAAGCTCTACTCGATAACCGCGCTGACATTGCCGTACATAGTATGAAGGATGTTCCCATGGAACTGCCTGAAGGCCTTGTACTTGGCTGTATTCCAGAGCGCGAAATGCCCAATGATGCTTTGCTTTCTGTACACTACGCTACGCTTGAAGATTTACCGCAAGGCGCCCATGTGGGCACATCTTCTTTACGTCGTCAGGCACAATTATTGGCATTGCGCCCTGATTTACGCATCTCTTCTTTACGCGGCAATGTGGATACACGCTTACGCAAGCTTATGGAAGGACAATATGATGCCATTATGCTTGCCGGCGCAGGATTAAAACGTCTTGGCCTACAAGCACCGCATATGTTTTCCATGGAAGTGGAAAAATTCCTCCCTGCTGTGGGGCAAGGCTCCTTAGGTATTGAATGCCGCAGCGATAGACCTGACGTGTTAGAAGCTTTGCAATTTTTAGAGCATACAAGCACTCGTGTATGCGTCACAGCAGAGCGTGCTTTTTTAGCAGGCCTTGAAGGCGGCTGCCAAGTACCCATTGCTGGACATGCCATATTAAATGCAGATAATACCTTTACTCTTAAAGGCTTAGTTTCCCATGTGGACGGCACCAATATCCTTTGTGAAAGCATTACCGCCCCTGCAGAAGATGCTGCCAAGGCCGGTAAAGAACTTGCCGCTGCGCTTTTAGACAAAGGCGCTGCAGAAATTCTGCGTGCATTATATCAACCTGAAGAAAACTAATAATTAACGAGAACTTATGCCCACTGTGACCGTTTTACCTGCGCACAAACTTTGTATTTCTACGGATATGAAGCATATTCCGTGGGAAAGTAGTGACCATATCCCCACCCCCAGAAATAGCGCCAAACATATGTTGCAACCGCGCGCACTCAAAGCCATGGAATTGGCCTTGTATATGGATAAGGATGGCTATAATGTGTATCTTTGCGGCGGGTCACAGTTGGGACGTTCTTATATGGTGCGTGAATTTTTGACGCCCCACGCCAAAAAAGGCAAAACGCCACATGATCTTATCTATTTATATAATTTTTCCGATGCAGATAAGCCCATTTTACTGCGTTTACCAGCGGGACAAGGGCGCGTTTTAAAAAAAATACTTCAAGAGGTAGTGAGCAAGATTCGTAAAGATTTGCCACGCCATTTTGAAACAGAACTCTACATTACTAGTCGTTCCAAAATTCTTGATACCTTCCAAGAGGCCAAATCTTCTGTGCTCAAACTCATGAATGAATTGGGCAAAGAAAAAGGTTTTAGCCTTGATGTGGATGATCATGGTGGCGTTACACTGTACCCCTTGGTGGAGGGAAAACGCCTAAGTGAAGAAGAATTTGAGCTCTTAGAAACCGAAACACGCCAAGTGTTTAAGCGTAAAGCTGATGCCCTCATGAACGCTTTAAGCGGGCATATGCGTCATATTACACGCCTTGAACAAGAATTGCGTGAAAATGAAAAAGAATTAGAACGCACCGTGGCTGTACGCATGCTGGAGAAAATTTTAAAACCAGTACAAGAAAGCTTGCTGCGTAAACACCCTGACGAAACATTACAAAAATACCTTGATGCCTTTTATCAAGATATTTTAGATAATTTAGATTCCTTTACTGCCAGAGACAGCCTTGGATCGCACGCCAGCAGCCCCTTAGATTTAGCACAAGCCATGCAAGGCGAGCCAGACCTTGGCCGTTATGATATTAATGTTTTTGTGGATAACAGCGCCACCAAGGGAGCGCCGCTTATTTTTGAAGAGCATCCCACCACCAGTAATTTATTGGGCTGCATTGAACGTGAATCTGAAATGGGTGCTTTGGTTACAGACTTTAGCCTCATAAAATCCGGTTCATTACATAAAGCCAATGGTGGCTATTTAGTCATTCGTATAGATGATATCTTACAACATTACCAAGCATGGGAAGGGCTTCTACGCTCTTTACGTTGCGGATTTGCGCGCATTGAAGATGCCAGCGAAGGGCAAGACAGCGCCACTCGCACCAAAAGCATAGAGCCGCAACGCGTAGATTTAGATGTAAAAGTCATTCTTATTGGTAGCGAAAATATTTATGAAACATTATTGGAAGGAGATGAGCGCTTTGCAAAACTCTTCCGCATTAAAGCGCACCTTGCAGAACAAGCAGAGCGCAATGCAGCCAATATTAAATCCTATTTACAACGTGTGCATCATATCATCAAGGATAGTGCCCTACTCACATTTGACAAAAGCGCTCTGGCATGGATGGTAGATTATGGGTCTCGTTTGGTAGAAGACCAGCGCCGGCTCAGCCTTAAGTTTCCTGTGCTGCGCGAAATTATGTTAGAAGCCTCTGCCCTTGCCACACAAGAAAAATGCGACACTGTCAGCGCTGCAAGCTTACAAAGAGCTGCCGATGACAAGCATTATAGAGTGAATCTTGTACAAGATATTTTCTTAGAAGAATATGACCGCGAAACCATTAAAGTGCGTACTTCCGGTGAAGCCATAGGGCTTGTAAATGGTCTTTCAGTGACAGGCCACGGCGACTTTGAATTTGGCTTGCCACATCAAATATCTTGCACCGTAGGTGTGGGGCATGGTGGTATCATAGACCTTGAGCGTGAAGCAGAACTGGGTGGCCCCATTCATACTAAAGCCATCATGATATTAAAAAGCTACCTCACATCTCTTTTCGCAAGACGCAGACCTATAGTACTCACGGGCAGTATTTGTATTGAGCAATGCTACGCAGGTATTGAAGGGGACTCAGCCTCCGGTGCAGAGTTAGTATCTCTGCTTTCCGCCATTGCTGAAGTGCCTGTACGCCTAGACCTTGCTTTTACAGGTGCCTTAAATCAATCGGGGCAAGTCATGGCTGTGGGCGGCGTTAGCCATAAGATTGAAGGTTTTTTTAATGTTTGTGACAGGCATGGCCTCACCGGCACACAAGGTGTTCTTATACCTTATGATAATAGAGAAAACCTCATGCTTTCACCGCGTATCATAAAGGCTGTTCATGAAGGAAGCTTTGCCATTTACCCCATTAAGCATATTGATGAAGCTTTAGAACTTCTTACCGGTTTACAGGTAGGAAAAAGACGTAAGGATGACACCTTTACCAAGGGTTCGCTTTACCACATGGTAGACACACGCTTGCATAGCCTTTGCGCCTATGCCGCCAAAGAAGTAAAAGCACCTAAGAAAGTGGAAAACAAAAAAAGTGTCCCCCCAAAAAAGGAAGAGCAAGCCGCACAAGAAGTGCGTGCTCTTTTCACCAACCGTGCTAAAAAACATAAGAAGCTTCGTTCACAATGTAAGAAAGGAACATGCGCTTGAAACTTGAGACGGGTCTAGCGCGCCGACTGCTCATTTTTGGAACAGCTCTTATAAGTGTTATGGGCATAGCCATAACCTTACCGGTACTGCCATATATGGCAGACGCTTTGCATTTAGATAATAGTAAACTGGGTGTACTTATCTATTCTTTCACCTTACCCGGCATTTTTTTTGCACCCATTTGCGGTATTTTGGCTGACAGATGGGGGCGAAAAAGCGTCCTTATTCCCTGTTTACTTCTATTTGCTCTGAGTGGCTTTGCAGCTTCCTTTGCGCAAACCCTAGATACACTGCTTTTTTGGCGTATACTTCAAGGTATAGGAGCCAGTAGTTTAGGGGTGCTATATAGCACGTTGGTAGGTGACATATACCCCCATGATGAAGAAAGATTAAAAGTCATGGGGCATGCTGCCACAGTACTTAGTCTTGGTGCGGCCATTTTTCCTGCCATTGGCGGCCTCTTGGGTGAGTTAAGCTGGCAATGGTCTTTGCGCCTTTCTTTATTGGCTTTTCCTTTGGCAATATTGGCTTTTTTTACCCCTATACCAAAACATGAAAAGAAAGGGGATATGAAAAATTATGCTGAAAATGCAAAAAAATACATAGGACAAAGCAAAACACTCTTGCATTTTGCCATAACATGTTGCGCTTTTAGCATTTTATATGGCCCGCTTATTAGCTACTTCCCCCTACTTTCTCAAGAACACTATCACGCTTCTCCCTCGGAAATTGGCTTACTTTTTGCCTTATCTTCCCTCGGTACTGTTCTTGCCACACTGTATTTAAGCCCCATCACTAAACTTTTTTCGCAGCGTGTTGTCGCTGGCAGTGGTGCTCTTTTTTTTATAACTTCCATGCTTTCTCTTGTTTTTTGGCCGAGCCATCTTCCTTATAACTATTTAGCCATTCCTATTTTATGCTATGGAGTAGGCCAAGGCCTTCTCTACCCTATTATTATGTCTTCCTTAAGTTCATTGGCTCCCCTGTCTTCACGCGGCGCGCTTATGGCTGTCAACGGTACGGTTTTACGTCTTTCACAAAGCATCGCCCCACTTGCCTGCGGTGTTTTTTTTACCTTAGGCAACTTTTCCTTGGTATTCTTTTTTGGATTTTTATTAGGAATCTGCATGCTTATCCTTACTCTTATTACTTTTCCTGCCATAAAGAAGATTGACATTTCTTAATATAAAATTTATTATTTTTAATTCGAAACATTTCCTTTACACACAGTTAGTGTAAGAATACATGCAACGCTGAAGATGAGAGATATGATGCAAAAATCAAAAAAGGACGCACTTCTTAAAGCCGCTAAAGAACTTTTTGGCGAGTATGGGTATGTAGAAACCACCTTTAAAAAAATTTCTGAAAAAGCCGGCGTTGCTTTAGGCCTTTTAACACATCATTACGGTAACAAAGAAAAGCTTTTTCTTGCCGCAGGCTTAGATGTTTTAGAACATTTTCTTCAAGTATTACGTGAAGCCACCAGCAAGGGCACTTCAGGCTATGATTCCGTACTCAGATTTTGTGAAGCCTATCTTGAATTTTCCATTGATAAAGATTCCAATTGGCTTGTCCTTGTACGATGTTCTCCCTATAGTGACATGAAAACCACCACAGATCGTGAAATAATGACACGTAGTTTTCAACAAGTCTCTCAAGAACTTGAATATTGCTTAAATCGTGGCGTGGACGATGGCAGTATTCGTAGCAGTATTGATGTAGCGGACACAGCACAAGTTATTATTTCCCTTATGGTGGGTGTTAACAGAACTCGTGTACTTACCCCCTATGCCGGAGACTCACTGTATAGTGAGGCATTAAGTTTTGTTTCTCGCGCACTTAAGCCTTGCGAAAAATAAAAAAAAACTTTATCTTGTAAGCAGACGTACACAATAAAGTACAAAGTGAGTATACCTAGCGCTTAGTCCAGGAAAACATTGCAGATTATAATATAATATATCTAATAAAATGTATAAGTTGAGGATAGTATGATCTCTTGGAAAAAAATTTTCACCAAGAACGGCCTTCCTTGGAAGGATCATTCCTCATTTAAGAATTATATCGAAATACACACGTTAGAAGAGTTATATAATTACCTCAACGCTGTTCATATTCGCCATTGCTTAGTAAAGCCCTACCAATCTGTTAAAAATTATCCCTTGGTGGAAGCTCGTGAACTCTTACCTTCGTTTGATAACGATATGTGGGAATACACCAATTTACCGGGCTTTTCCTTGGTGGCTTTTGCGCGCCCCCTCTCCTATCTCTCTGAAGTCTTTCAATATGACACCATTCACCCCGTTTTAAATGCCATAGATAATTCCGTGGGAGCTTGTTGCCCCTTAGAAGAGCCCATTCTCAAGTATAATTTACAAACATTGGCCTCACGATTGCCACGCGCTTTGCACGAAACCTTTCGTCAAGACTGCGGACGATTAGATACGTCTTTATTAGACTATTACCCCACTCTCATGCCCTATTTATTACGCCTTGATAGAGCGCATGTTTTTTCTTTGGATAGCTTCAAACACTTTTACTTAAGTGGCATTTTTGCTTCCTTTCCTTCCGATATTGATAGTGAATTAAAACGTTTTGGCATGCGCATGGGCAAATTTCGCTATGGTGATAACGACCTATACGAGCGCAATAGAATGTTTGTATATCAATACCTTATGGAACTTTACGGCTTTCCTGTAGTATCTGAGCGCCGTACATCCAGTGCTCTTTTTGCCAGAAAATTACATAAAATGGGTGAGAAGTTTTTGCTACGAGTATTAGGGCAAACAGATAGAACCATCACCACCTATATTGGACAAGGGGATCATAGCCGTTACCCCAAAGTAGAAAAAATTGCCCTTATTGGTTTGGATAATGACCAACAAGATGCCATTAAATGCATTGAGGATGGTGGCTATTTTGTAGATGAAGAAAAGCGTGTGGTTATTATTCGTGTTACCTATCGCCAACACGCATTTAACGTGCGCAACGTACGTCAAGACCGTGCTCTTTCGGTGGCTTCACAAGAGGTATTACACCCCATTACGGGAGTCCCTTTAGAAGGGCTTAATATCATTAGAGATAGTAGTAATATGTTTTTACGTCTCAATGACATTGTGCGCGGGGAATATACAGGAAAAATTGTTTATAAAAAAACAGAAGTCATTGAAAATACAGATACGGAAGAAAAACGCCTTAAATTCCTTTATACATGGCTTACCAAGCATCAAAGACGTATTATTTATTATAGCGACGACTTTTTTGCCAAGGTAAGCATGGTAGTGGATGGTTATTTTCAATCACCTTCAAAAGAAAACGCCTTTGGTGAAATGCGCGAACTCTACAGAGAGGTTCAAGAACGCTTTGGCTATATTCAACAAGCCAGAAAAGTTCGTATTCTTGAAGAATTGCGTGAACGTAATGTAAAAGGGGTAAGTATAAGCTACAGGCAAATGATGCAAAGCTATGTGACACTACTCACAGAGCTAAGCTATGAAATTGTTAATTTCTTCCCTTCATTGGTAGATACCATTATTAGTCTTATAGATTCTGTACTGGAAATTCGCTATATTGTACGCACGTATATAGAATGTCCTGAATGCGAATTAACAGCAGCCGGTATGGAAATTCGAAAAAACTATCGCCGTATGATATCTTTGCGCGATACTTTTGTGGCTGTACGCAGAGCACGTATAGCCGGCACCACGACCACATAAAGGATGTATATGCCTCCCGCATTTTATTTAGCCCCCCAAGAATGGCCTGAAGCCATACAAACAACATGCCTTTTGCAAGACCAAGAGGCACGTCACCTTGCTACAGCTTTACGTATACAAGAAGGTGAAGAAGTGCATATCCTTGATGGTCAAGGCAGGCAAGGTCTTTGCCTTGTGGAAAAAATTTCTAAAAAAAATGTAACCTTACTTTTATTGGAAGAAGAATTTTTCCCGCGTCCTCATTCCTTACCCATTATGGCCTTAGCATGGAGTAAAGCCACACGCAGAAGCTTTTTTATGGAAAAAGCTGTAGAATTGGGCGTGCATGAAGTGTGGCTCTGGCAAGGCGACCATAGTCAAGGAAAGGTGCCCGCAGAAGTAAAAGACCAATGGCTTGGACAATGTATTGCCGCCATGAAGCAATGTCGTAACCCATGGTTACCGGCTGTGCGCATACTACGCGGCGGCGTAGAGGAGCTTGTGGAAGAAAGCGCGTCGTTCGAACACAAATTTTTACCTTGGGAAGTACAAGAAGGCGTCCCCATGCTTAGCCCTGAGCTGGCAGGTCAAAAAGGCATAAGTATCTATGCCATTGGCCCAGAAGGAGGTTTTTCCCCTAAAGAGATACATAGCTTTCAAAAGAATGCGTTTACTACTGTAAGCCTTGGCAAAAGAATTCTACGTTGTGAAACGGCATCTTTATTATGCTTAGGTATTCATTGGTGGGCTTCGCAACTCCCCTGTCACTCTTTGCAACAGGAAAAATAATATGGGTGTGCAGCAACCACTACCGGAGCGTTTACGCCCTGATGATATAAGCCTTTTTGTGGGGCAAAGCCATCTCACAGAACGTTTAACAGCGCTTATGAATGCGCCGCGTCTGCCTTCCTTATTGTTTTTTGGCCCTCCCGGTTGCGGAAAATCCACCATTGCCCTCTTGCTTGCTAAAGCTAAAAGCTCTCAGTATATCCGCATTAGTGCGCCTGAAGCTGGTTTGCAGCAATTACGCCGCAAACTCAATGGCATTGAAATACTTATTCTTGATGAATTACATCGTTTTTCTAAAGCGCAACAAGATTTCTTTTTACCCTTGGTGGAGTCTGGAGAACTTACGCTCATTGCCACCACCACCGAAAATCCTTCCTTTAGCGTCACGCGTCAGCTCCTTTCGCGACTGCATGTATTACGTTTGCGTTCGCTTGGCACTGCAGAACTTCACGAGCTGGCAAAACGCGGTGCTGGTTTACAAGGTATTCAGCTCCCCGATGCTGTCATTGAAGTTCTTGTTGCTGTGGCTCGTGGGGATGCACGTTCCTTGCTCAATCTTGTGGAATACGTTTCAGCCCTACCGGAAGAAGAACGCACACTAGAAAGGGTCAAAGCCGGTTTACCGGAAATTTTAAGTCGTCATGATAAAGATGGAGATAGTCATTATGAGCTGGCCTCAGCCCTCATAAAGTCCATCCGCGGTAGCGATCCAGATGCCGCCTTATATTATCTAGCTTGTCTGCTAGAAGGCGGAGAAGACCCACGCTTTATTTGCCGACGCCTTATTCTTTCTGCTTCAGAAGATGTGGGCTTAGCAGACCCACAAGCCCTGCCCATGGCTGTTGCTTGCCAGCAGGCCATAGAATTTGTAGGCATGCCCGAAGGTTTTATTCCTCTTGCAGAAACAGTGGTCTATTTAGCTTTGGCGCGTAAAAGCAATAGCACCTACGCAGCCTATCTGCTGGCGCAAAGAGAAGTAAAAAGCCAAGGCCCTCAGCCAGTTCCCCTGCATTTGCGTAATGCAGTTACCAAATTACATAAAGAATGGGGCTATGGCAAAGAATATAAATATCCGCATAATTACCCACAAGGTTGGGTGCCACAAGACTATCTCCCTCAAGAATTACAACAAAGGCGATTTTATCAGCCGCGTAATAATGGGGATGAAGTGCGCCTAAGTCAGTGGTGGCGGAAAATGACACAAAACAACACCTAGATTAAGGTTTAGCATATGCAAAAAGCTCTTGAAGAATTTGATAAATATTATGGTCTTGATGCACAATACATAAGCCCTAAACGCGAACCTCATTGGTTTGCAAAGCATTTTCCCAGTGCGGCTTTTTATTTAAATGCCATGGCTGGCCCTGTGTTTCGTTTATGCTATTCGGCTAAGGTTGGAAAATGCACTGACGAAATGTGGTGCAATCAAAGCGTTGGCATTGGAAAAACCATGGAGCAAGTAGGTTGTCATATAGAACTTACTGGCTTAAACCACATGGATTCTGTGGACGGCCCTTGCATCTTTGTGGGTAATCATATGAGCACTTTGGAAACATTTATGTTGCCGGGTATCATTCGTCCGCGCCGCCCTGTTACTTTTGTCATTAAAGATAGTCTTATGAAAATGCCTTTTTTTAGTGATGTTCTTAAAACTCGAGATGTTATCACTGTGGGGCGTAATAATCCACGCGAGGATTTAAAGCTGGTCATGGAAGAAGGTAAAAAAAGACTAGATGCTGGACTCTCTTTAATCATTTTCCCACAAAGCACACGCGCTGTGGAGTTTAATCCACGTAAATTTAATAGCATAGGTGTAAAACTTGCTAAACAAAGCGGTCGCCCCATTATTCCCCTTGCGCTCAAAACAGACACCTGGGCACAAGGCAAGCTCATTAAAGATTTTGGCGCGGTGCATCCACAAAAAATTATACATTTTGCCTTTGGTGAACCTCTTTATGTGCAAGAGCAAGGTAAAGCAGAACAAGCCTTCATTTGCAACTTTATAGAAGAGCACTTAAAAAAATGGTCGACAGAGTAATAAGATTATAATTCTTACATATAAAAAAACCGGAACAAGCTAAAACTTATTCCGGTTTTTGCACATATTATTGTGGTGGTAAGATATTAGCCATTACGCTTATCTTTGCAGGAGCCCACCATGGAAACAAATGCATCGGACTCTTCATCGTATCTATACAATGCGCCATTATTTAAATCAAAGTACCATCCATGCAATTGCATTTCGCCACTTTCCACCGCATCACGTATCCAAGGAAATGTCATAAGATTTTCTAAGGAAACACGTATACCCCATTGCTCATATTCTCTTAAGCGATCTTCTTCACTGGCATCAGGGTAATACATATCCACCATTTCTTTGGCACGCTTAATAATTTGCATCCAAACCCCAATAAATTCATCACCTTCGTGAGGTTTCTCCAATAAAGCATGTACGCCACCGCAATTGGCATGCCCCATGACAATAATATCTTTTAGCTTTAAATGGCGTACCGCATATTCCACCGCTGCAGAAACCCCGTGCAATTTTTTGTCAGGTGAATAAGGAGGAACAAGGTTGGCCACATTGCGGATGACGAAAAGATCACCGGGGTGACTATCTGTAAGTAAGACAGGATCCACGCGAGAGTCTGAACAGGCAATAACTAAGGCAAGGGGTTGTTGCCCTTCTTTCAAGTCATCATAAATATTATGCTCAGTGCAATACCATTGTTGTTGAAAGCGTTGGAACCCAGCAGCAAAACGCTTGGAAATATCTCCCACAAAACGTGCTTGGCTACTATTTGGCATTCTAGCATCTCCGTGTACAAATTAAGTAAAAAAATGTACTGGTTAAGTTTTCTTAGATAATGTATGGCTATCTATACTTTTTTTACTACTAAGGCAAGTAAAAAGCTTTACTTGCTCTTTTTATCTCTTTATTATAGCGTGAGTACATACATTTTTGCCCCTTAGAAAATGTTTTTTTTCTTAGCGAACTATGCTAGACTTTCCTTAAGTACTTTTCATACTCCCTTTAACATACTCTTTCAAAAGGCTCTTTATGCACGTCCCCTTACTTAATGAACTGGTAATTATTTTCCTTATTTCCATAGTTGTTAATACTGTTTGTAGTAAGGTGCGTTTACCGGCTACGGTGGGCTTTTTACTTACAGGCATTTTATGTGGCCCTTCCATACTTGGCATAATTTCCGATACGCATAACTTAGATATTTTAGCAGAGCTTGGCGTAGCTCTTTTGCTTTTTACCATTGGTATGGAACTTTCCGGCGATGCTTTGGAACGGTTAAAAAAACCTGTTTTTCTTGGCGGTAGCTTACAAATTGGCCTTACTATAGCTGTTATTACGCTTATCTATACTTTTGTTTTCGAAAGAACTTTAGCATGGGGTATTTTTACAGGCTGTCTTGTAGCTCTCTCTTCTTCAGCCATTGTTTTGCGGCTTTTACAAGAAAAAGGCACCATAGCCACCCCTGCTGGCAAGCTCACCCTTGCTATATTAGTGTTTCAAGACATTATGGTAGCCCCCATGATGCTTCTTGTCCCCTTACTCAGTGGTAATATTTCACCAGACCCTCTTGCTGCTTTATGGGGTATTGGTAAGGTTATACTTGTATTAGGTGCGGTCTTTCTTTTTGCTCAATTTGGTCTCAACCGTTTTATGGAAGCTGTGGTGCGCACTCGCGTGCGTGAACTTTTATTGCTCACCACTTTAGGACTGTGTATGGGCTTAGCCTCACTCACAGCTTGGTTAGGCCTTTCTTTATCCCTTGGCGCCTTTTTGGCGGGGCTTTTCTTGGCGCGTTCTGAATACAGCATGAGCGTTGTTTCAGGTGTACTGCCATACCGTGATGTATTCATGAGTATTTTCTTTATTTCCGTGGGCATGCTTTTAGATGTGAATTATCTTATGGGGCATTGGGCAACTGTACTTGGCAACACCTTACTTTTTATTATTATTAAAGCCTTACTCATCTTACCCGCAGTACTTATACAACGTTACCCTTTACGTACTGCCATTGTCACCGCGCTGACCTTGGCACAAGTGGGTGAATTTTCCTTTATTTTGGCCAATAGCGGCCTTGATATGGGATTACTCACAGAAGATTTATATCAAAGCTTTCTGGCCATGAGCATCATTACCATGATGCTTACTCCAGCCCTCTTGCAGTACGCCCCAGCCATTGCCAATATCTTTGTGCCACATCGTAAAGGAAAGCATGAAGACTTACCTGAGCTGGACGAAAGCGTCACACAAAACATGTCGCAAGACGCGCAACAAGACCATTTGGAAAATCATCTTATCATTGTGGGTTTTGGCATTAGCGGGCAACATCTGGCCTCTGCAGCAAAGAAATGCTCCATTCCTTATATTATCTTAGAAATGAACCCTGACACTGTAAAGCGCTTTCACGATAAAGAACCTATACATTATGGGGATGCCTCTCAGCCTGCCGTCTTAGAGCACTTAGGTATACACACAGCTAAGGCCATGGCCATTGTTATTTCAGACCCAGCAGCGGTGCAGGCCACCGTCGCAGAAGCCATGGCTTTAAATCCGCACCTACACATCATTGCACGTACACGCTTTGTAACGCAGGTAACACCCCTGCTGAACCTTGGCGCCACCGATGTGGTAGCTGAAGAGTTTGAAACCTCAGTGGAAGTTTTTTCACGTGTTTTACATCAATATATGGTGCCAAAGCAGGACATCGATGCCATTACGGCTTCAGTGCGTAAGGCCAATTACAATATGCTGCGCTCCACTTCACAAAGCACCAGTGATTTAGCAGCGCTCATGAATCAACTCCCCAACGTGGGCACTTTTGCCGTACGTCTTGAAAAAAATGCAGACCTTTGTGATATTAGCCTACAAGACTCAGAACTGCGCCAAAACCACAATGTCATAGTGGTGGCCATTGACCAGCAAGGTTCGCTTATAGCTGCACCTGAAGCACATGTTACCATGCGCCATGGCGATATTGTATATATATTTGGAGAAATAGAGAATTTACACAAGGCTTCGAAGTTATTTACAGTAAAAAAGACAGCACAAAAAAGTAGCTGTTAGCAGTATATTTCATTAAAATAAAAGTAAAAAAAACCTCCGTTAAGGAGGTTTTTTACATTATCAACCCATACTCACGAAGGATTTCTTAGTGGCTTTGCACACAGGGCAATGCCAATCTTCAGGTAAATCATCAAAGTTTGTGCCGGCAGGCGTTTTACTGCGTTTGTCACCGCGATCAGGGTCATAAACATAGCCACAATTTGCCACTTGACACCTATACATATCTTTTGGCTCTGCCATACTACTTCCTCCAGAAAAAATTGAAGTTATAATTCATAGCATATCAAAACACTAAGAAGATAGTATCAAGTTTTTTCCATAAAGGAAAGACGAAGTTTACCTTTAAATTTTTTTAATTAATACGGGAGCATGCAACACAAATACCATCATATTCTATGCGCGCACCCGTAATGGAAAAACCTTCCACATGCAAATTTTCAATGGGAGGCGTCGTTTGAGGCTGCATAACGTCCCCTATACAACCACAGACAGTGCAACGTACATGCTGATGCCAAGAAGTGTCACCATCAAAGCGCTTTGTACTTCCCGCTGATTCAAGTTTAAGGATTTCTCCGGTCTCTGCTAAAAAATCAAGATTACGATACACGGTACCTAAGCTAATACGCGGCATCTTTTCGCGCACAATACTGTACACTTCATCCGCTGTAGGATGTGTTTTAATCTTGCGCAATTCTTCTAAAATAATTGCTCTCTGTCTAGTCATTCTAATTTGGCTCATTTGCCCTCCATTTCGATAACCATTATTATTAGTAACAAAAAAGGTCAAGCCTTTATGGACATTTTTTTGAAAAAGATATCTTTCTTCAATATTCGCACTTGGGATTGTTTTTGCCATATGAAATATTTATACTTAAATAACAAACTGTTACATAACTTCATATATAAATACACCTTTATTATACATTTTATTATATATTCACTCATATATGTAAACAGATGGCTTAAAAAGGAAAGGATATAAAAAAGAACTATCTCCGAAGGAAAGATTTTTCCACAAAAAAAGGAAGATGCTTTAAGGCACCTTCCTTTTTGTATTTATTAAACTAACTAATCGATGCTTAAAAACGTGTTTCCACTCGTTTTTAAGAAAGGCACGCTCACTCCAAATACCCCTTTCGGGGACGCCGTAAGCAAGTAACGGCTTATTTTACGTGGCGGTAAGCCATGCCAGAGGCATGACTTGTGTAGTCGACAGCTGAAAAAAGTATTTCATATGTTAAAATTTTATTTTTAATCATAGTTACGCAATTTTTCAGTGTCGACTAACTATTTTTCAAATTATTCTTCCTGTAAGCCAATTCCTTTGGGGCCTTGCGGCATATATTTTTGTAAAATATACACAGCAAGTAAGATACCAATGCCAATACCATCCGTGAGAATTCCCGGAATAATCAGCGATACGGCAGCGCCCACCAAGGGGATGCGTTCCCAGAAGTATAAATCACGCATCCAGTAGCCCACATTGGCAAATGACAGTGCCATAATACCAATAGCTGCTGTAACAACATAGAAAACAACTTCCATGGAGGTGGCGCCAATCATAAGCAAGCCGGGGTTGTAACAGAAAATATACGGAATAAGGAAGCCCGCAAAGGCTAACTTCACCGCCGTAAATCCTGTTTTATTGGGCTCTGACTGCGCTATCCCCGCCGCCGCATACGCAGCCAATGCCACCGGTGGCGTTAAGTCTGCTAAAATGCCGAAGTACATGATAAACAAGTGCGCTGCAATATCAGGTACGCCAAAACTTTTAATGGCAGGGGCCGCAATGGTGGCTAGCACAATATACTTTGCTGTGGTGGGAAGCCCCATACCAAGCACAATGGATGCCAACATGGTCAAAAAGAGCGTTAAGAAAAAGCTATTTCCTGAAAGCTCTACAATGGCATTAGCAAGCTTTAAGCCCATACCAGAAAGTGTTACCACGCCGATAACAATACCGGTACAAGCACAAGCAGCAGCAACACCAAGGGCGAGGCGTGCGCCATTTTCCATGGCGGTAAGCATATCTTTTACATTAATCCTATTGCACTCTACGAGAGATTTACCAAGGGATTCATGGGTAAGCTCTGAAACTCTGTATGTCTTCCAGTTGTTGGCTAAAAAAGAAATAACAACTGTGGTTACGATACAGTAATAAGCAGACTTTAACGGTGTGTATCCCTGCATAAGTAAATAAATGAGTACAAAAATGGGAACAAGCAAATAGCCGCCTTCACGTAGTACTTGTAAGGTAACAGGCAAACGTTCCTGAGGGATACCTTTAAGGCCTAAGCGTTTAGCTTCCATATGCACCATGAAGCCTACAGCTAAATAATACAAAAGTGCTGGAATAATAGCAGTTTTAGCAATTTCAAAATAGCTTATGCCCAAAAACTGCGCCATGATAAAGGCCGCTGCACCCATAATAGGAGGCATAATTTGCCCCCCTGTGGAGGACGCAGCTTCTACAGCTCCCGCAAAGTGCGGCCTATATCCCACACTGCGCATAAGGGGAATGGTAAATGTGCCTGTAGAAACAGTATTTGCCACAGAACTTCCTGAAATAGTACCGAAAAAACCACTGGCCAAAACAGCTACTTTAGCTGGGCCACCTACGTACTTACCGGCTGCCGCCAAGGCAAGATCAATAAAGAATTTTCCCAATCCAGTGCTATGTAAAAAAGCTCCAAAAAGGACAAAAAGGAACACAAAAGATGCCGAAACACCTAAGGGCATACCAAAAATACCTTCTGTAGTTAAATACATATGCCCCACTATGCGAGACACACTAAAACCTTTATGCCCCATAATTCCTGGGATATAATTTCCAAAGAGCGCATAAAGCAAGAAGATAAAAGCCACCAAGGCAATGGGTAAGCCCACAATACGGCGCGTGGCTTCTAAAACTAGTGCAATGGTGATAATGCCAAATACAAGATCTAAATCCGTGGGCGGCCCTGCTTCTAACACAATGGTATCGTAGTTATAAACGATATAACCACACACAGTAGCGCCTATGATGGCTAAAATAACATCATACCAAGCAAGGAGGCTTAAATTGGATTTGCTTCTGGCAGGATACAAAAGATACACAAGAGTTAATACAAAGCCCAAGTGTACCGAACGTTGAATTTGCGGTGCAAATGCCCCAAAAGCGGCTGTGTATAAATGAAAAGCAGAAAAGGTAATGCAAAGAATTTTTATAAAAAGTTCAAGTTTTCCTTTAAACTGTCTATAGGTGGCTTCTTTATCGTATTTTGCTACAATATCAGATACATCCACTTTTTCATGCAATTCTTCAGCCACTGAAGCATCTAATTTGCCCTCTAAGGCAAAACCTTGTGCTCCTTCCTTAACGCGTTGTTCCATATGGTCTTTATGACCCATAGTTCCCTCCTCGTTATGAGTCTAAATGTATACAATAGTAGTACTATTATACTACTGTTATTCCCCAATGACGCCAAAATACATGTAAAAAAGAATCTGTGCGTATACTAAACCGTAAAGCTGTGCCCGCTGGCGCAAGAGTATGTAACTGTAAAGTATTTCTAGCTTGAGGCGTTTTTTCCACAATAAGCTTATGATTTGCTACACGCCCCACACGTACATACATATCTTGCATAGTAAGGCTGTAGCCAGTGATGATGACTTTACCATCTTCCACACGCATTTCTTGTCCGGGTTCTGCATTATGCGGTAAGCCTGCGCCAAAATCTTCATATACAGTGGAGCGCAAAGAAATTTTACCATCTTGCGCCACAAACCACTCTTCCACCGGAGACAAAGCCACAGAATGTGTAAAAAGCACACAGAATCGGCTTTCAGAAGGGAGATATGCCATATAAACATATTCCCTATGCTGATTTTTATCTACGCTAATACTGAGCCATGTGCGCTCACATAACATCACATAACTCAACGAAATAAGGAAAAAGAAAAGAAAAATAAATTTTATACGCTGTAGCATGACAGACCTCACTGACTAACAGGTATATATGATGCTTTCACATAAAAAAGCATGCTACGTTATACATACGTAAGCACTTGCTTTTTTAAACTAAGTAGGAAAAGCATTCCTATTATTCGTATCAAATACCTTATATACTGCATAGAAATCATAGTTTTATAAGTAAGTATACCATACAGTTAAATAAATTTCAAACCTAGATAAACGTAATTATTATTCAAGCAGTTAGCGTAAAAAAAGGGTAAAGCCCGAAGGCTTTACCCAAATATGTAAGCATAAAAGCGTGATGACTAGTACATGCCACCCATGCCGCCCATGCCACCCATGCCGCCCATGTCAGGCATAGCAGGCATATCTTTCTTAGGCTCAGGCTTATCAGCAATGGCGCACTCTGTGGTTAAGAGCAAGGAAGCCACGGAAGCTGCGTTTTGTAAAGCTGTACGGGAAACCTTCTTAGGATCGATAACACCGGCTTTGATGAGGTCTTCGAACTCACCAGTAGCAGCGTTAAAGCCAAAGCCGTCTTTGCCTTCGCGTACTTTTTCAACAATGATGGAACCTTCGAAACCAGCATTGTGAGCGATTTGACGAAGGGGCTCTTCGATAGCGCGACGGATGATGTTGATACCAGCAAGTTCGTCATCGTTAGCAGGCTTAATGTCATTAAGCACTTTAGATACACGAACAAGAGCTGTACCACCACCAGGCACGATGCCTTCTTCTACAGCAGCGCGAGTGGCGTTAAGAGCGTCTTCTACGCGATCTTTCTTTTCTTTCATTTCAACTTCAGTGGCTGCACCCACGTGTACAACGGCTACGCCGCCCACGAGCTTAGCAAGACGCTCTTGAAGCTTTTCACGGTCATAATCAGAGCTGGACTCTTCGATTTGAGCGCGAATTTGCTTTACACGAGCTTTAATGTCTTCAGCTTTACCAGCGCCGTCAACTACAGTGGTGTTATCTTTATCAATAACGATGCGCTTAGCAGTACCAAGGTCGGTAAGAGCAAGGTTTTCAAGTTGTAAGCCGATGTCATCAGAAGCCACTTGGCCGCCAGTGAGGCATGCAATGTCTTGAAGCATGGCTTTACGACGGTCGCCAAAGCCAGGAGCCTTAACAGCAACCACTTGCAAAGCGCCACGTAAACGGTTCACTACGAGAGTAGCAAGGGCTTCGCCTTCTACATCTTCAGCAATGATAACCAAAGGACGGTTTACTTTAGCTACTTGTTCAAGAACAGGAAGCATGTCCTTCATGTTGGAAATTTTCTTTTCTGTGCAAAGGATATAAGGATTATCCATTTCGCAGATCATTTTGTCAGGGTTGGTTACAAAGTAAGGGGAAAGGT
>CAYJNA010000014.1:0-33415 GCA_964371225.1 uncultured Desulfovibrionaceae bacterium | reverse complement strand
AGTGAGCGTGCCTTTCTTAAAAACGTGTGGAAACACGTTTTTAAGCATCGACTAAATAGAGCGCATAGTAACAAGCCTTATTAGGGGAGAGCTTTTTTAATGGAAAAAGTTCTCTCTTATGGCCAAGGGCATAAGAGTTTTTTCTAAGCGCGTTTCAGCACTAAGAACAGTGTCATAAAGCCTTTGCCTTGCTGCAGCATGCCCCGTATATAGCGCCGCCAGCATACTATACATGCCCTTGTAGCCCTGCGCATTCCCCGTAACACAACGACTATCCACAGCCACCGCGCTACGACACGCATAAGGGCGCACAGCATAAATAACACAACTTCCTGCACTATCTAAAAAAGGACAAGGAATATAATAGTCTTCGCGGCTATGACTTTTATCATCTATGCCGTCGCCATACACGGCCTTCCCCCAGGCAAGATAACTTTCATGAATGTCCTTGGCCTGTGCATACCATGTATCCCACTGATGCAAAAAATGCGCTCTGGCAAAAGCATTTTCCTGTAAATAGACATGTATGAGCGCATTCTCAAAAGAAGTGCTGAGCACCATTTGGTGACAGCATCCTGTACAGCCGGCCGCACAAACAAAGGGCTGCCCCTGCGCTGCACACAAAGCAGAAAGACCTTTAATTTCAGCATCAAGAACAGCATTACATATTTGCAAGACCCATATGAGAGGAGAAACGTATAGGCTACCCTCTTGAAGCATGGCACTTTTTATTGCTGCAAGGCTTTGTTCCACAGCTTGCGACGCAGATGCTTGAGCCATGTCTTGCGCCCTTTGCGCACGCCACGCCTGTTCCAAAGTAAAATACGCAAGCACAGCTTGTTCTAGTTTTTTTTGCGCTGCACTTTGCGCTAAAAACTTCCCTTTTTTTGCATCCCAAACGTGCTTTTCGAGCATAGATACCTCACTTCACCTATAGAGGACATGGCTAAAAGTGTACTTGACTACTAGGAAAAAGCAAGGCACTATGCCTTGGCAATCTTGGTACAATACAATCTTTATGACCTTGAGGGAGACCATATGCCTACAAAAAAACTAGGAAAGGCACAAGCCGTTGATGCCGCCTGTATTTTATTTTCTCTCAATACAGAACCAGATCAAGTTCTAAAGATGATTGAACAAATGGAAAAGGACGGATTTGCTCCCCTCAGTATTTCTCGCGAATTATTTTGCCGAGAATGGTACGGCTTTGTTCATGCAACCATTGTGGCCAATCTTATGGTTCATGCCCCCAACAGTGTATTGGTAGATTACTTACGCACCACCTCAGCCTTACTCAAAACACGTAATATTCCTAAAGATGAAGCCAAGAACTTTGTGGATACACACTTTGCCCCCTATATGGAACTGGTAGGTAAAGAAGAGCAAAAAGCGTGCCCTGAGCAATTTTTTAAAGCCGTTTGTAACATTCAAAGCTTAGACGCCGTACCACCACGCGCCTTGGCTTTTCTTTCCGGTACCATGGCTTTAGTCATGAGTGCTGTGACGGATAAGTTAGAACAATACGAAATTCTGGCAGAATAAGAACGCTTATAATAGCTCTTTTACTTGTGGTGCCATGAGCATATTTTCCGGTAAAGACTCAGCAGTTTGCGCAAAAATATTAGACAAAATACTATTGGAAACCAACATACCGCTACGCGTGAGGCGTAAGTAGCCATTGCGAATGCGTATAAGACCGTTTTCATGTAAGGCTTGAATGAGCATTTTGTGATCTTTCATGAAATTACGCCCTGTTAACGCCCTGTACGCCTTGAAGCGCAAGCCTCTTGATGTACGTAAGCGCAGCATGACCAATTCCAACACTCTTTCACGCGGCGTCAGCGTTAAGGCATCAGCATCAAGGTTTTGTGCCGTTACTTTTTGTGTCCACGCGTCAAAATCGTAAGGATTTGTCCAACGTCTGCCCTGCACTGTGGATGTGGCAGAAGGCCCAAGCCCCAAGTAATCGCTACCTTCCCAATAGCCTAAATTATGCCTACATTGAAAGCCCATACGAGCAAAATTTGATATTTCATAATGCAGATAGCCCTGCTCTTCCAAAATGGCTGCACCTTCCATAAACATGACGGATTGATCACGTTCCGGCGGTAAAACCCAGCGCCCTTCCGTATAATCACGTTCCATCTTGGTGCCTTCTTCCAATGTTAGGCCATAGGCGGAAATATGATTGGGCTTCATGCGTGTAACTTCACGCAAAGTATTAAGCCAGTGGCGCACCCCCTGACCGGGCAAGCCCCACATAAGATCCACATTGATATTGCTAATGCCGGCTTCTCGTGCATGATTCACGGCATACAGACCATCCCGTAATTTATGCGATCTGCCAAGCATGTGTAAATATTCTTCATCTAAGCTTTGTAAGCCCAAAGAAAGCCTATTCACACCAGATTTAGCCATGGCTGTGATACGATCTTTATGACGTAAAGACTCGGGATTGGCTTCCAGTGTAATTTCTACATTTTCCGTAAAAGAAAAATATTTTGCCATGCGCTCTAGGAGTAAGTCCACCACGCGCGCCGGTAACAAGCTGGGCGTACCACCGCCAAAGAAAACAGAACTTACCGACGTGCCCTGAAACCTATCACCCCAAACACTGAGTTCCAAAAAGAGTGTATCCACATAGGCCTTAAATGCCGTATGATGTAAAGCATTCACGCCTCTCCCCAAGGGCATGGAGTGAAAAGCGCAATAATGGCATTTGGTGCGACAAAAAGGCACATGAATATACAAAAGCATAGATTTTACTCTTCCTTTACTAACACAACTATGGATACAAAAGTGCTATGGCATAAACAAAAAGATAGCGTGTATACGGTGACTATACTGCTTTATGCCCATGACGGCAAGAGTGCAGCATAAGCCCCCCTAGCAAGCCTTACAAAGACCTTAGGCCAGCCAGGGGCAAAAAGTTAATGCGGCCTTGCTCATGCGCTCCCCCTTGGCTCGAGCATAAAGACATATACCCCCTTGCACAGCCACGCAATGGGCGGCATCCTTACGCGCTGCTATCAATACCCAACGAGCATTTTTATGGGGGCGCGTATGCACTGGCATGAGCGAACGCACGCCAAAACGTGCTTTTTGTAAAGCCTGTAACATATCCAGCATATTCTCTGCGGCATATATGGAAAAAAACCAGCCATGATGCGGTAAAAGAGCATAGGCGGCATCACAAAAATTTTGCGCCACAGAGCTCTGGGCATCTGCCCTCATGGATGCGCCTTGATGCAAAGCTGTAGCCTTGGCTGCATCTTGGCTTATACGGCCAGCACCGGCTTTATAGTATGGGGGATTAGACAGCACAAAGGGCATAGTATGTATTCCAAGGTCAGCACAGGCACAACCAAGGGCTTTTTTTTGCGCCACATCCACACAAGCCACCTGTAAGGGTAATGCATGCTCCTTGGCACGCATTTGTGCTTGCTCCAATGCCGCAACATGCACATCAAAACCTATACCACGCAAACTTTTTCCATATGTTGCTAAGCCTTGCGCCACCAGAGACATACCTAGACCATCCCCACAGCCCAGTTCCACAAAAGCTTTTTCAGGTGAGCTCTGCCCCCAAGAGATGTGCCCCTGTTGTACATGCTGCAGCACATAGGCAGCAAGTAAAAGGGCATCTGTGCCTGAGCGAAAACCGCCAACGTGTTGCGCCATGCTTATATCCTTATTACAATTTTTATAGAAAGATAGCGAGTATAGGTTATAGAATATTTTCACCGTAAAAAATACGTAAACTACTTGTTCATAATAGAATATTGACAAAACATAAAAGACTATATATTAATATGTATAAATATAAGCCTATATATATGGAGGCCACATGTCCTTTGCTACTCATACAGCGTATGTGGAAAAATTTTGCAGCCAATTGGGGAAACTTCCTCGGAAAACGCCCACAGAGCAATATTTATATGATTTCTTAGCGCACTTATGCGAAAATAAAGCTCATTTTGAGAATTTTGTGAGTAACTCCCCTTTTTATGAAGAGTTTTTCCAGACCATCAGCTCAGAAGAGCCAGATGATATGAATTGCTTCGCCTTGCTAGAATGCCTCATTGTCTTTTGTCGAGAGCGCCAATTGCAAAAGAGTACTGGGGAAATATTGCCGGATTTGGAACAAAAACTTTTACATTTTTTTGAAAATAGCGCCCATTGGAGCACGGAAGAGCATACACGCATTCATATGTGGTATTGGCATACCCTTCCTGAAAAATACGCTACAGCATCGTAAAAGGTACCTGCCTCTTTATACGGGGGCAGGCACTTTTTTTTGGTGCAAAACCCACAGGCTTTGTAAAATCACTGAAAGTATTATGCAACTAAGACCGGCGTAAAAAGAAAAGTTTAATTGATGCGCCTCACCTAAAAAGGCGATGGCAATGGCGATACTGTACACGGGTTCCAGATTATAACTTAAATTTACCGTAAAAGCAGAAATAACTTGTAGACTTTGAATCAATAAAAAAGTCATACCTATGGTGCAAAAAACAGCTAATATAAGAAGCATACTAAAATCTTGCCATGTGGGTATAATATAGCTGATGTCAAAATAATTTAAATAAAAGGGCAAGAGTAAGGTTAAAAAGGCCACACCGCCGCCCATTTGATATAAAAGTGTTGTACTTGGGCTATAACTCGAACATAACTTGCGTATGCTAATGGTATACAAAGCGCTAAGCACAGCGGCTATAACGCCAATAATAATGCCAAGACGATAACGCACATCAAAGGAAAAGATGAGCATCACCCCCAGCACCGTGAGCACACTATAGGCCAACTCGCGCGGAGAAAAACGCGTGCGCATGAAAACAGGTTCCAACAAGGCTGTAAAAAAGCCCACCAAGGAAAAACATACCACCCCAATGGACACATTGGAAAGCTTAATACTACCGTAAAAAAAGAGCCAATGTAGGCAAATAAGTACGCCGGTAAAGCCTATTTTAAGCACATCACGCCATGCCACCTTTTCCCATTGTCGTGTACACAATAAAAAAAGCGCAAAAATCACAAAAGTAAGCGCCATACGATACCACACTAGCATGCCTTCGCTCATGGTTATAAGCTTACCTAATATGCCGGTAAACCCTGCTAGAATTATGGATACGTGTAATTGTGTAAAAGCTTTGGCTGTGGGTGACATGAGAGCACTCTTGCGGTTAAAAATAGGTAAAATGATACATTGCTTAGGAGCTACACAAGAGCCTTAATCAGCTTCTAGTAGCGGGTACAGTCGAGAACTTGGTGTAAAAAAGCTCCCCTCAGCATCTATCAAAGTGATGGACGTCAACACGCTTTTGTATTGTACACAATGCCCTATGACTGTTACCCCAGTAAAATATATACCTTGCTGGCTTAAATGTACCCGTGCAGGAATTTCATACTCATTATTCAGTACAAAGCTCATGCCCCCCTCTTCTTCTTTGGGGGACTTTCCCTTAAGATTTTGATAAAAAGCAATGCCAAGTTCACGAAATGCCACATCTTGATGCGGCACCACAAGCACGTCTATACTGCATATTTTTTGCGGATGTGTAAAAGTCACAGCGCCGGCCACATCATGTATTTGCCAGTCTTGCGGCACATCTATACTAAATGTAGCAAAGCGCTGTACTTGCGCTTGCGCCCAAGGGGCAAAAACACTGCACATCAGTGTTATGCTGCATAGTATGGCGCATATGGAGGAATAAAGCCCATGCATGGTCACTATCTCAGTATGGTAAATAGTTATTTTTTCTTTTCAAGCATGGCTTCCGGCCAGAGCTCCGTTGCCATTTCGCGCAATTTAAACTTCTGAATTTTACCACTGCCTGTGAGAGGGTAACTTTCTACTTTATGTATATAGCGAGGCACTTTAAACCATGATATTTTACCACGGCAAAAATCGCGTACATCTTCGGCTTGCACATCATAATTTGGTTTTACAATGATAAATGCCCCCACTTCTTCACCATATTTATAACTGGGAACGCCCACAACTTGCACATCAAGCACGCCTTCCATGCCCATAAGATATTCTTCAATTTCACGCGGGTATACATTCTCCCCTCCGCGAATAATCATATCTTTAATACGTCCGGTAACTACCACATAGCCTTCTTCGTCCATGGTGCCAAGGTCTCCGGAATGTAACCACCCGTCAGGAGTAATGGCTTTGGCCGTTTCTTCAGGCATATTGTAATAGCCCTTCATGACATTATAGCCACGACACATGATTTCCCCTTGTTGTCCATGGGGCATTTCTTCACCGCTATCAGGATTCACCACTTTCACTTCAATGCCAGGCATGGCACAGCCCACAGTGGAGCAACGCGAAGCCAAGGAATCAGTCACATCAGATTGCGTTATTACAGGGGATGCTTCGGTAAGACCATAACAAATGGTAATATCCTTCATGTACATTTCTTCGGTGACACGGCGCATAAGAGGCTCTGGACATACCGAACCTGCCATAACACCGGTACGCAATGAAGACATGTCAAATCGGCTAAAAAGCTTATGCTCCAAGGCAGCAATAAACATGGTGGGCACACCATACACAGCAGTACATCGCTCTGTTTCAATGGCGGTCAGCATTTGTACAGGATTAAAGCCTTCTAAAATAACCATGGCTGTACCAAAATTGACACAGGCCAGCACGCCAAGCACACAGCCAAAGCAGTGAAACAAAGGCACAGGAAGACATAAACGATCATGTTCGGTAAAGTTTTGATGCTTACCAATCCAGTAGCCATTAAGACCAATGCCCACATGGGTCAGCATAACGCCTTTGGGAAAACCCGTGGTACCGGAAGTGTACTGCATATTAATGACATCCCAAGGATGCAATTGCTCTTGGCGCTGTACATATTCCTCTTGCGTGGTCATAACGGCCATGGCGCGCAATTCCGGTATGGAATACATGCCTCTATGCTTTTCATGCCCCAAAAAGAAAATGCGGCGTAAATGCGGAAAAGTGGAAGATTTAAATTGATCTCGGCTTTGAGTGCGTAATTCAGGAGCTATTTTATACAAAGTTTGCACAAAATCATGATCACGTATGCCATCCACAATGAATAAATTTTCGCATTCAGAGTGCTGCAGCAAGTAGTGTAATTCATGTTCACGGTAATTGGTATTTACCGTAATGAGAATGGCGCCAATTTTAGCTGTGGCAAATTGCAATGCCACCCAATAGGGTACATTGCTGGCCCATACGGCCACCTTTTCCCCTTTTTGAATACCAAGAGCCATGAGTCCCTTGGCTAAATCGTCCACCGTTTGACCAAATTCTGTATAATTTTGTCTGTAGTCACGATCCACATAGACCACAGCATCATTGTGAGGAAAGCGTTCAATGGCTTCATCCAATAACTGACCTAGGGTCTTTTCATGTAATACAAAACTTTTTTGTCTTTCTGCTACTTTATTCATAATGCTCTTATACCAAAAATTAAGGATGATAGGTAACAGCCAAAATTTGCGCCGGTGCATCCCCATATGCGCCCACATAGTGAGGCACTATGGAATTATAATAAATACTTTGCCCCTCTTGCAGAATATGGGTTTCACGCCCATATACCACTTTTAACTGTCCGCTGAGCACCAACATAAATTCTTCCCCTTGATGCGAAGAAGTTTTTTGTTCCTTGGCTTGCTCTTCTGCACTCAAAGGAGCAATGGTAATATGAAAAGGTTCCATATTACGGTCACTTTTTCCCTTTCCCAAGGAAACGTAAGAATAGCTCACATTATTATTACGACAGTTTTGAATGGCCACATCGGGGGTGGTGGTATCTAAGGCGGCAATGATGGGGTCTTGTGTTACTTCATCGTCGGTAAAGGTGCCCAAACGCACCCCCAAAGCACAGGCTATTTTTTGCATGGGGCCAATGCTGGGGTACACATTATTTTCTTCTAAACCTTGTAAAAAAGCTACACTTAGGCCTGTGGATTCAGCCAATGCCTCTATACTCATTTCGCGCTCTTGTCGAAATGTTTTTACTCTTTTTCCCAATTTATATTCTGCTGTCATACGGCCTCCACGCATAAAAATTCTTGCTAATGCATTTAACGTACTGGCACATGTATCAAGTGCTGGTGTAATAGGCAAGTGTTAAGCAAGGATAATAGGTGCAAAGATTATGTTTTTTTGATAAAAGTACTGAATGAGCACACAACCACCACAGGTTTTTTATGCCACAAGAAGGCCTTAACTACGACGGAATCAAACCATATGACTACTCAACAGTTCCCCATACTACGCCTACACATATTAGTACAAGGGCAAGTGCAAGGTGTGGGCTTTCGCCCCTTTGTGTACCGTTTAGCCACCGAATATACTCTCACAGGCCATGTGAACAATACGGCAAAAGGTGTTATCATTGAAGTACAAGGGCAGGTAACAGCTTTAAATCAATTCATAAAAGCCTTACAAGAACAACTCCCCCCCTTGGCAGAAGTAACCCACCTTGGCCAACATGAAATTTCCTTGAAGGCACATGAGCAAGGCTTTAGCATTATTCATAGTCAGGAAGCTTCCACAGCAAGCCATCAAGTTCTTATCAGCCCAGATGTGGCCATGTGTCCAGATTGCATGACAGATATGCAAAGCCCTCACAACAGGCGCCATGCATACCCCTTTACCAATTGCACCAATTGCGGCCCTCGATATACCATCACTAAAAGTATTCCCTATGACAGAGCCACCACTTCCATGGCTTGCTTTGCCCTTTGCCCTCTTTGCCAAGAAGAATATGATACTCCTTTGGATAGACGCTTTCACGCACAGCCCAACGCTTGCCCCACTTGTGGCCCGCATGTATGGCTGGTGGAAAACATAGAGCAAGCTTCGCCCACTGGTAATGGATTTGGGACATACACACAAGAACAAGCTTTATCGCACCTAGCTCACGCTCTTTTACAAGGTAAGGTGGCAGCCATAAAGGGGCTTGGTGGTTTTCATTTGGCATGTGATGCTTTTAATGAAGACGCCGTTGCGCAATTGCGTTTACGTAAAAATCGCCCGCATAAACCTTTGGCTGTCATGGTGGAAAATCTAGATGATGCTAGACAACTTGCTACTATTACAGAAGAAGAAGTCCAATTGCTTTGCAGTATACAAAAGCCCATTGTGCTGTGTAAGCGCAATGCGCACTTACCTGCATTATTGGCGCCTGACACGCAAAGTATTGGCCTTGTACTGCCCTACACCCCCTTGCATGTAGCTCTTTTTATGGCTTTGCGCGAAGCGCGTGTACAGCGCAGCCCTGCTCCCCTTGCCTTGGTCATGACTTCAGGTAATGCCGGCGGTGAACCCATTTGTCTTGGCAATAGAGAAGCTGCACAGCGTCTTGCTCACATGGCAGATGTTTTTCTTTTTCATAATAGAGATATTTTAGTACGCAATGATGATTCCGTTTGTGCTGTGCATACCTTAAATGATGCCCCCCCCGTAAGCACTTTTTTACGGCGTGCGCGCGGTTTTGTGCCGCGGCCTTTGCATTTAAGCGCGCAGTTGGGAATACATACAAGCAAAAATGGAACAAAGTTGCCTGTGGTTCTAGGTATGGGCGCAGAACTTAAAAACACTGTATGCCTTAATAGAGAACATACTGCCTTTGTTTCCCAGCATATTGGTGATTTACAAAATATGGAAACATTGGCTTTTCATGGGGAAGTCATAAAGCATTTGGAAATGCTGTTACAAGTACAAGCGCAATGCCTCGTGCATGATTTACATCCGAACTTTCTTAGTACTCGCGCGGCGCAAGACATGGCACAAGAGCGTGATATTCCCCATTATGCCTTGCAACACCATTTTGCCCACGCTTATGCTGTTTTAGCAGAACATGCTTTTACACAGCCTTGCCTTGCCCTAAGCCTTGATGGTACCGGCCTTGGAAGTGATGGAAGCATTTGGGGTGGTGAACTCCTTTACATAGATGGTTTAGAACAACAACGCCTTGGCAGACTTTCCCCCTTTGCCTTGGTGGGTGGTGAGCAAGCCATAAAAGAGCCTTGGCGTTTAGCTGTGGCTTTGGCTCAAGGCACAGAGCATGAAGCGCGTTTGGCGCAAAAATTTCCCATGGCCAGTGCTGTGATAGAAATGCTTCAGAAAAACATACGCTCCCCTTTATGTTCCAGTGCAGGGCGGCTTTTTGACGCTGTATCTGCCGGTCTTGGCCTGTGTCATTGCACCACGTATGAAGGGCAAGCTGCCATAATATTAGAAGAAGCACAAAAATATATATCTCATGCGCCGCAAAAGCTCTATGAACACGCTTGCACCCCAATGCTTAGCGTTCAAGATACGGCACTTTGGGAATTGTCCTCGCATGCTCTTTTTGAGCACACTTTGAATACAGCTCTTTGTAGCGACATTCCCACAGCGGCTTTCTCCTTCCATGTTCATTTGGCGGAAGGCTTTGCCCATATGGCCACTTTAGCCAGCAAAAAAACACAAGTGCGAACCATTTGCCTTTCCGGTGGCGTTATGCAAAATGCCTCCTTATACCGTTTACTGCAGGAAAAGTTACAACAAAGAGGCTTCACCGTACTAAGCCATGCTCAAATGCCTTGCAATGACGGCGGTATCTCACTGGGGCAATGTTATTTTGGCCTTTTACAAAGTACTTTATGAGGTATTTTTTTCACTGAAATTAATATTCAAAAAACAAATGTAAACCTCTATAAAGTTATTGTTTACTAATAGGGTTATGCAAGATAACAATCACAAATTACACAGATTTTTTTGAAAACAGTATTCATTACAAAATACTTTCTGAGAAAAAAATTCAAAAAACACTTGCTTTAAACCCACAAATTCCCTAGGATTTTGAAAACACCAATCAATCTCTACTTTTATTTCACAAAAATGCTTGCAAATTGTAACTTGTGTGTTACTTGTGCAGAAAGAACGGCATTTTTAATGGTTGTTTTACTTAAATAAAAAAGGAGCATTTTTATGCAAGCATTTCTTCGTTTCGGTCTCGTCTTTTTAGGTGGTTTAGTTGTTGGTGCCATGGCAAAGCAAACACTTAGCGGCAATACAGGCATTCGTCCCATGGCTACAGATTTACTCAGCCGCGGCATGGACGCCAAAGATTGCGTCATGGGTAAGGTAGAAACTCTCAAAGAAACCGTAGAAGATTTAGTAGCAGAAGCACAAAGCACTTCTGAAAAGCGTAAAGCTAGCCAAGAAAAGCCCAAGGCTTAATTTTTAGAGGGGACGTCATGCACTTTGTTATTGTCCATGAGATTCGAGGAAGCGTAGGCAGGTTGCGTGCGCGTTCCCTCACGATCATCTCAAATCATAGCGCTAAAAAAATAGAAGAAGCTCTTTCTCTTGTACAGGGTATTGCACAAGTAAGCATTAATCCACGCTCTGGCTCTGTACTTTTTTATTACGAAAGCTTAGAAGCGCGCACCAAAGTTTTAGAAATTTTATGTGTAGAAGACACCACTTCCCCACAAGGTTTTAGTAGTACAGCTTTGGAATTGGTGGGGCATGCTGTGGCTTTGCCCACAAAAATGAGTAAATTTCCTTTACTTGGCCCCTTGCTTCGCTACTTTGTGTTACGCCCCTTCTTACCCCCCTGGCTGCGTATCATCCTTAGTATAAAATCTGCTTTACCGCATCTTATTCAGGGTGTTTCCTCCCTATTGCGCGGAAAAATCAATGTGGAGCTTTTAGACGCCACCGCCATTGGTATTTCACTTATTCGCCGTGATTTTCGTACTGTAAGCATGCTTACCTTCTTGCTTGGCCTTGGCGAAGCTTTGGAAACATGGACACGGCATAATTCACGCCAAGGATTGGCAGAAAGCCTTGCTCTTGATGTGGATAATGTGTGGGTACGCCATGAAGACACTGAGGTGCGTATACCTTTTAGTGAACTTACCCTTGAGCATGAAGTTATAGTGCGCACTGGCTCTGTTATTATGGTGGATGGCACCGTGGTAGACGGCGAAGGTGTGATAAACCAAGCTTCCATGACGGGTGAACCACAAGGTGTTGTACGTACAGCCGGTAGCTCTGTATTTGCCGGCACTGTGGTAGAAGAAGGGTATATTGTGGTGCGTCCTACCAGTCTTGCTTCTGAAACGCGCTTACAAAAAATCATAGACTTTATTGAAGATTCACAAAGCCTCAAAGCCGATATTGAAAGCCGTGCCATGCGCATGGCAGATGCTGCCGTTCCTTTCACCTTCCTGCTTTCCGGCCTTGTGTACCTCATTACCCGCGATCCCATACGTGCTTCTTCGGTGCTGTTAGTGGACTACTCCTGCGCTTTGCGCCTTGCTACGCCCTTGGCTATTTTAGCCACCATGCGCGAAGGAGCCAGCCGCGGAGTACTCATTAAGGGCGGCGTCTTTTTAGAAGCCCTTGCTGAAGCTGATACCATTGTCTTTGACAAAACCGGTACGCTTACAGAAGCAAAACCTCAGGTGGCTGAAGTGGTAGCTTGTGGTGATAATGATCCCAAGGAAATTTTACGCCTTGCCGCTTGTATGGAAGAACATTTCCCGCACCCTGTGGCGCGTGCCATTGTGCGTGAGGCCGAATACCAAGACCTCAAACACGAAGAAGAGCATGGTGAAGTGGAATATGTGGTGGCGCATGGCATAGCTAGTCGCCTTTATGGAGAGCGCGTTCTTTTAGGTAGCCGTCATTATATTCGCGATGATGAAAATATTGACATAAGCGCCCTTGAGCCACAAATGGAACGCCTCATAGCTGAAGGGTATTCCTTATTATACTTAGCCAAAGGCGGCGAATTGGCCGGCATTATTGCCATACGCGATACTGTACGCCCTGAAGCCATTGATGTTATCAATAAGCTTAAAGAAAGCGGCATTAAACGTGTGGTAATGCTCACAGGCGATGATAAGCGCGCCGCCAAAAATATGGCAGACTATCTTGGTATTACCGAATATCACGCAGGTATTTTACCTGTGGACAAAGCGCAAATTGTGCAAGAGCTACAAGCACAAGGCGCCAAGGTTATCATGGTGGGTGACGGTGTAAACGATGCACCTGCTCTTTCCATGGCCAATGTGGGCGTAAGCTTGCGTGACGGCACAGACCTTGCTAAGGAAGTGGCCGATGTGGTGTTACTAGAAAGTAACCTACATTCCATCGTAGTGGCACGACAATTGGGGCAAAAAGTAGTACAACGCATAAAGGGCAACTTTGTAGCCAATATGAGCTTAAACTCTGCCTTCTTGGGCTTAAGCCTTTTTGGTATCATTAGCCCTACCCTTTCGGCCATATTACACAATGTAACCACAGTGGGCGTTACCTTAAATGCCACAAGACCGCATTTACCCGCTGTGCATGCAGAACAACTCCTAGAACAATAATTTGTTTGGGAAAAAATTGAGGTTCAACCATGTTGGAAGATCACATCGTATCCTTTACTGAAGGGCGCATCCGTATTCGCCACGATGCCTTACGTGATGCCACCCTCGGGCAAGAAGTTTGCACCTTTTTACAAGATATGAACGGCATAGAAAGCGTTGAGTATAAAGCCATTACCGGCTCTTTGCTCATCCGCTATGACGATGAAAATATAAGTCAGGAAGAAATATCTGTCCTTTTAGAACAAGGGCAAGAGTGGCTGAACGAAAACGCACCAAGCATGTCCGCAAGTGCGCAAGCCACTGAAACACAAACAAAAAGCTGTTGCGGAATTCTTCCCAACATGTCGTGTTCGCTTACATCTGCGCAAAAGCGCAAGCTGTATAATCGCACCATGCTTTCCACCTTCTTAGTTACCTTACTCAGCGGTGGTGTGGGCAATAAAAAAGCTCACTACTTGGCAGGTGGTGCCTTTGCGGCACTGACTTTGGCGCATATTTGGCGCATGCGTAAAGTGATTTAGTTTTTTTATCACTCACAATTTTAGGGCGCAATAATAGACCTTAAGTCTATCGCTGTGCCCTTTTGCTTTTTCCTACTAAAATAGTCGATGCTTGTATAGCCGACAGCTGAAAAAAACATTTCATATGTCTAAATTTTGCCAGAAAACGTATTTCATACGTTTATTTCTGGCAAAATTTATTAAGCTTTTTAAGCTATAAACCCTATTTTTACTGATAGTTAAGTAATTTTTCAGTGTCGACTAAAATAAGTTTTTTTTAGCCCTATTTTGTGCTTTGGTAATACATCGTCTTTTTTTAAAATACAGTATGCACAGTCTTAAAGTACATATTCCAACACAGCCCTTACGCGTTGCACATAACTATGCTCTGCACGTAGGTGCTCCTGCCAACCTTGTATAAGTTCTTCCTTTGCCCCCAAAGACAAAGCCTTGCTCCCTTGCCCTTGTAGGCATTGTACCAATTGCGCAGGATGTGCCATGCTTATGGGCTTGGTTAAAACTTCAGGAAAAATAGCCAGCCCTGCTGTGACATTGGTCCACAAAAAACCACCCGCCGCCCATACGTCAAAATGTCTTTGTGTTAAACCTTGTGGCAAAAGTAATGAAGTGACATTAAGCACGGAAGACGCTGCGCCATACAGTGCAGGTAATTGCGTATAATAATCTACGGCCTCAAAAAAATATCTCGGAGCCGCATGGGGTAAAAGCTGTTGCCATGTGCTGGCATCGCCAAATACTGCCGCCGGCTGTGAGCAAAGAGCTTGAAGCCAAGTCACGCGCTGGTACTGGGCGCTTTGTTCCGCACCTAAGCCCACACTGCGCACTGAAGCTTGCGGCCAAAATGATTGCACATGTAATTGCTCAGCCCACCAGTGAAAATCTGGAATAAGCTCTTGCGCATGCTCATGTGAGCTTTCTTGTTTTGTTTGCAATAAACATTGTGCCTTTTGCCATACAGCTTCTGGCATGCGAGCGGCTGCAAAAAATTGTTCTTTTTGAGGAAATGCCGCACGCCCCACAAAAATACAGGCGGCTTCTTGAACCGCTTCAAATATGCTTGCGTTGCTGTTGTTACGCCATAGTTTTTCATGCCTTGACCTACCATTTTGCCACATATGTTGCGCTACGGCTAAGGGAATATGTTTTACTTTTTCCGCGCCATGCTGCTGTAATGCTGGTATAAAAGAGGCATCTGTCACTAACAAAGCGCACTTTTTCCACCAAGGTAAACGCAATGCCGCAAGCACATGCCAAGGATTATCCACAAACCACAACGCAATCGCAATGCCCAAGGCTTGCAAAAGTGCCGCATCCTCCCCTTGTGCATCAAGCCCCTGTATATTAATGGAAAAAAACATACTTACTTGGGCATTACTGGGTAAACTCTGTAAAACGCATGTAAGATTTTTGCCCAGCCGCGCATTTACCTCTTGTACCAAATATCCCAACTCTTCAAAGGCGCAGCGCAGCTCTTGCGCTAATAGCTGGTTTTCACCGCAACCAAGCAATATGACCGGCACCGTTCCTTGGGCTGTGTTTGCTTTGGCCTTATCCGCACTGCTTTGTTGTACCTGTACGGGCAATGGGGCAAGTCCTGCACTCCACGCTTGCAAGGCTCCTAAAAGAGGTGTCCAAAACTCAGGCAACAAGCGTGTATTATTTCTATACCACCACAAAGCCATGGTATGCTCCGTATTGGCCAGCCGTTGCCATGCTTCCTGTACAGAAATACAATGCCAATGCGCGGGTAAGCTTTGCATGTCTTGCCCTATGGCCGCACAGGCTTCTGTAACTGTATGAATAAAATCTTCGCTTTCTACCACATACACCGGCTGAGTAGGAGACAATAAATCCGCATGGGGCACAGCGTGTACCGCACTTTCCCATAATAACGTTCCCAAACCCCAAAACATATGCGCACCCACAGTATCCCGAGACTTGTCATGTCTATCCAGCCTTTCATAGGCCACAGCGCCCCCTTGTAAAGTCAGCAAAGCGCCGTTACAGTCTGACAGACGTAAGCGCTTAGGGCGCGCCATGGGCGCTGTGTGTGCAGAAGGCGGTGAAGTTGGTACTGTCATGAAAACCTCATTACATTTTTAGGGGCATAATATACTTGGCTAAAAACGATTTTTAGCATATGTTCCCGCATGGTGAAATATGAAAGAATATAGAGATTATTATTTTCGTAAAGCGAAAGAACAAAGTTACCCTGCCCGATCTGTCTACAAGTTGAAAGAAATTGATAATAAATTCAAAATCTTCCGTCGAGGCATGAAGGTACTTGACCTAGGAGCCGCCCCCGGTTCTTGGTCTCTTGGCGCTTCTGAAAAAGTGGGCAAGGAAGGCTTTGTTCTTGGCTGTGACATCCAAAGCACGGAAACTATTTTTCCCCTAAATATTACTTTTATGCAAGAGGATGTTTTTGAAAGGTCGCCAGAATTTGAGGAAAAACTACAAAAACTGGGCCCTTTTGATGTGGTCATGAGCGATATGGCACCACGCACCACAGGCACAAAATTTACCGATCAAACACGCTCTTTAGAATTATGCATAGAAGCCTTGGCTGTTGCTGGGCTTTATCTTAAAGAAGGCGGTGCTTTTATTGTTAAAATATTTATGGGCCCTGATGTGCAAGAATTATTATTACCCATGCGTAAGCAATTTACCAAGGTAAAGTCTTTTAAGCCCAATAGCTCACGCCAAGAAAGCAAAGAAACATTTTTTGTGGGCACAGGTTTTAAGGGTCTCCCCCCGCAAGAACAGAAAGCAGAATAAAAATTATTTATATAAAGTAGAGAGGTTTAGAGTATGGCTGGACATAGTAAATGGGCCAATATCCAACATCGTAAAGGCCGCCAAGATGCCAAACGTGGTAAGGTTTTCACCAAAGCTGCTAAAGAAATTATTATTGCTGCCAAAGGCGGCGGCGATCCTGCCGGTAACTCACGCTTGCGCGCTGCCATTGCCGCTGCCAAGGCTGTGAACCTACCCAAGGATAAAATTGAAAGCGCCATTCGCAAAGGTACCGGAGAAGATGCCGGCGGTGAGCTTTTTGAAATTAACTACGAAGGCTATGCCCCCGGTGGTATTGCCGTTATTGTGGAAACAGCCACCGATAATAAAAACCGCACCGTGGCAGAAGTACGCCACTTACTCACAAAGCATGGCGGTTCCATGGGCGAAACAGGCTGTGTAACCTTCATGTTTGACCGTAAGGGTGTTATCAGCATTGATAAGGCCAAGTACGACGAAGAAGCCATGATGGAAGTGGCTCTTGAAGCTGGCGCCGATGATGTTATTGACGATGGCGACACATGGACCATTCACACTGCTCTGTCAGATTTTGGCTCTGTGCGTGATGCCTTGGAAACGGCTCAAGTGGAAATGATTTCTGCTGAATTGGCCATGATTCCGCAAAATACCATCATGTTGGATGCAGATACAGCGCGCAAAGTACTTAAGCTCATGGACGCTCTGGACGACAATGACGATGTGCAAAATGTCTATGCAAACTTTGACCTGCCAGAAGAAATACTGGCAGAAATGGAATAATGTCCGTACGTGTCATTGGCATTGATCCGGGATCACGCATCACCGGATGGGGCATTGTAGAAGAAATATCGGGCGTATTGCAACTTGTGGATTGCGGTGCCATTCGCACCCAAAGCAAGGGCAATACGCCTTTTTCTGTGCGCCTTGCCACCATTTACAAAGAGCTTTCCAGTGTTATTGGCTACTATAAGCCTCAAGAAGCTGCCATTGAACAAGTTTTCACAGCCAAAAACCCCCTCACTGCTTTAAAGCTTGGTCAAGCACGAGGTGTGGCCGTGGCCGCTTGTGCCGGCTATGATTTGTCTGTGCATGACTATGAACCCACCCTAGTGAAAAAATCCTTGGTGGGTGTGGGACGCGCTGAAAAAGAACAAGTAGCCTATATGGTACGCGTGCTTTTACACACCAAGGACGAATGGTTGCTAGATACCAGTGATGCTTTGGGCGTTGCCATTTGCCATATTAATATGCGAAAATTTCTAACATAAGCGCAAGCACGTATGGTGCAAACACAGCTTACCGCTTATTATCCTTAGCAATACCTTCTTTCGCAACTACCTCAACATCAACCGCAACAGCAGCAACATCTTGCACAATTTCAGTCTTAGTACTGCTCTCATCAGCAGTAGCAACCATTTCCTCAGCCTCAGTATTTTCCTTCTGTGTTGCAACATCCTGCGCTTGCGGCAAAGCATCCACTGTCACGGCATTGCCCCCCAAAGCCATGGCAGCCCCGCCGGAAACATCATAGGCCGGTGGTAATTGCACTGTACCTTTATCCACAAGAATCTGCCCTGTGCGCTCAAAAATCTCACGTCTAAAAGCATATTCTTCATGCATACGCCGTGTACGGTAGGCAAAATACGCCTTACCCACATAAATTATACATAGGCTACCCAAGCCACCGCCAATAATCCAAGGCCAATAGGGTGCCAAAGCCTCTCCCATGCGCATGACAGCCGAAATGGCGCCATCCACATAAAAAAGTGCCACACCCAGTAAAATAACACCTAAAAATAGCATAATGCTAGGGGCGCCTTGGATGATGGCATAGACCTTTTGTAAACGCTGTGGCAAATTTTCACGCCATGCCGCTTCTTCTTCCGGCGTTTTTCTCTGCATGGAGCGAAATAAACCCACACCCGCCATGTGTACGATGAGCAAAAGTGCGGCAGGGGCAACTATGGCAGAAACACCGTAGGCAAGCCAAGGGAATTGGAATTGCGGTGGCCCTCCATTTTCCCCTGGAGTGGCATGAATAATGCCGTAGAAAAAGGCAACACCGCCCACTATGAGCTCTAAAAAGAAAATGGCCACTGATAAATAAAAAAGTAATTCTTTGTGCTGTTTATCTTGTAAGATATCCGCCATATGCACTTTAGATTGTTTATTTTCAGATGCATTTTTTTGACTAGTGCTATTTTCTTCTGCTTTTTTATCCATTTTTTCCTACTTTTTACTGTAAAATATGCTTATATGAGCTATCAAAATTCTTTTTTATACAAGGCCATAAAATAAACACAGACGTGCAACAATGCAAGCGCGACAAATGAAAATTTTCGCAAAAAAGAATACTGGATAAATGTAAAATAAAACAGTATGGTGCGCCAAGAACGAATTTTTACCCCTTCCTTTATGACAAGAAAGTACTATTTTAAGCAAAGTTTGTAGCATGTGCGCATGGGCATCGTATTTTAATAATAGAGCTTCTTTCAGATAAATCCAACATTCAGAGTACCTTATGTTAATAAAACCAGAAATTCTTGCACCCGCCGGTGATACGCAATCCTTTTTAGCAGCTTTGGCAGCAGGAGCCGACGCCATTTATGTGGGGCTCAAACATTTTTCTGCCCGTATGCAAGCCGACAATTTTGGTGCCGGTGAGCTTTCGCGTCTAGCAGACTTGGCCCATGAACAAAACACACGCGTGTATGTGGCCATGAATACCATGCTTAAGATGGACGACGTGGAAAGCGCGTACAATCTTGTGTCGCGTCTTAGTAAGCAAGTACAGGCTGACGCCATCATTGTACAAGACCTAGGCTTTGTGAATATTGCCAGACAAGCCGGTTTTGAAGGGGAGATTCACCTTTCCACTTTAGCCAATATCACACACCCTGGTGGACTTTTGTCTGCCAAAAAATTAGGTGCCAGCCGTGTTATTTTACCACGCGAATTAAGCATTGATGAAATTCGCACCATGGGTCAAGCCTGCCCCGAAGATTTAGAATTGGAAACCTTTGTACACGGGGCTTTGTGTTATTGCGTCTCCGGTCGATGTTATTGGTCTAGTTATATGGGCGGAAAAAGCGGGCTACGCGGACGCTGCGTACAGCCTTGCAGACGCATTTATAAACAAGGCGGGCAAAATTTGGCGCGCATGTTTGCCAAGGCCGAAGAAGAAGTCAGCCGCAGTAAAATTAAGGAAAATAGAGGCAAGCCTTTAACACAAGGGCGCGCTGCCCAACGTGGGCAAGAGGCACAAAGCCGTGGGCATAGACCCAATCGCGTGGGTAAGGAACATAGCGGACGTTATTTCTCTTGCCTAGATTTGTCCTTAGATATGCTTGCTAAAACTCTTTTAGAAGTGCCTCAATTGCGTTCATGGAAAATTGAAGGGCGCAAAAAAGGGCCACATTATGTGTACCATGTGGTATCAGCCTACAAACTTTTGCGTGATAATCCTTCCGATTCCAAAGCGAAAAAAATGGCTGCGGACTTTTTAGAAATGGCTTTAGGGCGTCCTTCCACCAAGGCGCGTTTTTTACCCCAAAAAAATAATATTCCTACAGACCCCAATGCCTCCACCAGCTCCGGTTTGCTCATAGGCAAGGTGGCCATTGAAGAAGATGGACAAGCCATAGTAAAGCCTTATCGTGAGCTTATTCCGCAAGATTATTTACGCATTGGTGTGGAAGATCAAAGCTTTCACTCTACCCTTTCTGTCACGCGCCGCATACCCAAGGCCGGCACCTTGGCTTTACGCGTTCCCAAGCATAAAACACCCAAAGCCGGCACCTCAGTCTTCCTCATAGATCGTCGTCAGCCAGAATTGGTGCAAATTTTAAAATCTTGGCAAAGCAAACTTGATAAGCATCAAGGTCGCTCCAGCGCCCCTGTACGCACTCGTCCTACATTTGAACCCGCCCAACGCATTAAAAGGCGCCCAGACTTGACGCTACGCTCTGCATTGCCGCAAGGAAGGGAAACTCGCGGTGCAAAAGGTGGACACATGGCCCTTTGGCTTTCCCCCAAGGCTGGCGAATTGTCGCGCACCATTGTACCGCGCGTATGCTGGTGGTTGCCTCCTGTCATTTGGCCTGAAGAGGAAAAGGGTTTTAAGCGTCTTATTGATCAAATGTGTCGCAATGGCGCAACACAATTTGTCTGTAATGCGCCTTGGCAAATAGAGCTTTTTGACCGTAAAGAAGATATGGACATTATGGCTGGCCCTTTTTGTAATGTGGCTAATGTTGCCCATATAAGCATCCTAAAGGATATGGGTTTTTCCCTTGCTTTTGTAAGTCCTGAGCTTCCCTCAGAAGATATTCTTGCCTTACCACAAGTGAGCCCCCTTCCCTTAGGTTTTGTTATGGAAGGCTTTTGGCCTGTGGGTATAGCGCGTTTTGGTCTCTTAGGAGTCAAAGCCAATGAACCTTTTGTAAGTCCTAAGGGTGAAATTTTTTGGGCGCGTAACTATGGCGCCAATGTGTGGCTCTACCCTGCTTGGCCGCTTAATTTTACGGAAAAACGTAATGCTTTAGAAAGTGCCGGCTATAATATGTTTGTGCGCATAGCAGAACATGCACCGCACAATTTGCCCACATTACGCCGAGACGGCTTGTTTAATTGGGACGGCGAATTATTATAGTCATGTACTTGCTATAGCTTAAAAAAACCATAAAGGGAAAGGGGTTCAATACTTTTCCCTTTTTTATTAATATAGTATGTAAGGAGATAGTATGTCATTATTGGGTAATATTTTGTGGTTTATTTTTGGCGGTTTGCTCACTGGTCTTGCATGGTGGTTTTTTGGGGCATTGGCTTTTATTACCATTGTGGGCATTCCCTTTGCAAAGTCCTGCTTTGTCATAGGAAGTTTTGCCTTTTTACCCTTTGGAAAGGTGGCCATTTCACGTGAAACCCTAACTGGCAAAGAAGATATTGGTACTGGAGCCTTGGGTCTTGTGGGTAATATTATTTGGTTTATCTTTGCAGGCTTGTGGATTGCCATAGCCCATATTGCTTGTGCGGCAGCCTGCGCCATCACCATTATAGGCATTCCTTTTGCGTGGCAGCATGTGAAATTAGCAGCTCTAACACTGTCTCCCATAGGGAAAACCATTGTTCCTGCTGCTGTGGCTAGACAAGCAGAAGATAGAAGCGCTGCAGAATATGTTAATAAAATGCGCTCATAAAAGCTTTAAGAAATAAAAAAAGGGAAAGCATACACTTTCCCTTTTTTATTAATATGTTGACTAATTTTATTGTGATAAATTAAGTGCGCTTAAGCTCCATGGCTTTTTTCAGCATTTCATCAGCTGTGGTTACCACTTTACTATTACTTTGGAAGCCACGCTGGGTGATTATCATATCCACCATTTCTGCAGCCATATCCACATTGGAGCCTTCTGTGTAATTGGCATGAATAGTACCAAAGTTTTCTGTACCAGCCTTACCAAGCTCAGCAGGGCCAGAATCTAAGGTAGCAGAATATAAGTTTCCACCTTCGCGGTACAGGCCGTCTTCACTGACAAAACGTGCTACGGGAATTTCATATAAAACAGACTGTTGCCCATTACTATATGTACCTACAATTTCCCCTTCGGAGCTAACGGTGAGATTGGTAAATAAACCTTCGGCATAGCCATCTTGTTCTCTAAGAAACATACTATTGGAGCCGCTATAGGCCGTGGTGGCTGAAGTAGAACTTGTAACTGCACCCATGGTGCCTAAAAGTTGCTCATTGGTACCCACATCTGCAGCACTTTGCGCTAAGCCAGAAGCAGTGCCCTTCAGGCCAAAATCAAAGGAAATATTTTGCCCGCGTAAATTTAACTGAGCAGAACCATCTTCTGTCATGGCTGCGGGCGACCAATTATTTAAATCTTGGCTATCTCCAGTGGGAGAGAAATAATTTATGCCCACAAGCTCCCCATCGGCACCGAAGGTCATGGTGCCTGCCAGCAATGCTTGCCCAGTGGGATTTTCTACGGTGGCATTGGAAGCTACCACAAATTCCATGATATTATTGGGATTTTCCGCGGGAGCGCCATCCACATACACTGTGAGAGTTTGCGCCTTTCCTGCTTCGTCATACACTTGAATTTCTTGAACATAGGAATATTGTTCCTCGCTCAAAGGAGGATAAGCTGTACCATCATAACTTTGAGCTAAAGAAAAATAGGGATCGGTAGTATTTACAGATTTATCTTCAATTTTTCCCAAATTAAAGCCTAGAGAAACTTCCGTGGTGGCCTTGGAAGGCATGGTGCTAAAGGGATCAATTTGTATGGGCTCTAAAGCCCCTTTCTCCCCTTCAAAATTCACAGGATAGCCATTGACCCTTGCGCCACCAGGCATACTCAAGTAGCCTTCTTCGTCAAAATTAAAGTTTCCGGCACGTGTATACATGGTCTGGCCTTCAGGTGTTACCACCTCAAAAAAGCCTTTTCCATTAATAGCCATGTCTGTAACGGAGTTACTGGACTCCATGGTTCCTTGGGTAAAAATGGTACGAACAGAATCTACCTGCACGCCCATACCCACTTGCCCAAGAGCTACGTAGGAATCTTCCTGAGCACCCCAAGAGCTACCGGTGGAGCCTTGAGCTTCATATATTAAATCTGAAAATTGAACATCTTGTTGTTTATATCCTATGGTACTGACGTTGGCCAAGTTATTGGTAACAACGCTCATCCCTTCAGATAAACTTTTCATGCCAGTGGCGCCGATATAAAGTGAACTCATCATAAGGCTATCCTCACATATGTCGTAACGGGTAAAATTTGCCTCATTACGCAGGCATAACAAAACTTATATAAAAAAAGTTCTTGTTTGCAATGGCAAAATAGGCACAATAGCCCCTTATAAGGAAACATTTTCCTCATAACACTTTGCTTTGTTACTACTAAGCACGTATCATGCCAAAGCGGAAAAAATACAAAAAAAAGGCGCTTTGAGATATACCCAAAACGCCTTATAAAAAAATATAATATGCCTAATATGCGCCTTCACCTCGAATGGCCACAGGAATAGTGCGCATAAGTATCCACAAATCCATCCATACAGACCAGTTAGTCACATAATATCTATCGTACATGACACGTTCTTCATAGGTGGTATTATTTCGTCCGGAAATTTGCCATAAGCCTGTAATACCTGGCTTTACTTCTTGGTATTCCAGATAGACATCTCCATAACGCTCAATTTCACTATCTACTATGGGACGCGGCCCCACTAAAGTCATGGTGCCCCATAACACATTGAAAAGCTGTGGTAATTCATCCAAACTTGTTTTGCGCAAAAACCTTCCGGCTGTAGTGATGCGCGGGTCATGACGCAATTTTTGATATTCATCCCATTCTTTTTTCAATTCTTTATTATCTTCAAGATATTGTGCAAGTACTTCATCGGCATTTTCTACCATGGTACGGAATTTCCAAATACGAATATGCTTACCGCCTTGACCAATGCGTTCTTGTCTATAAAAAGCCGGCCCAGAAGAACTAAAACGAATCCAAAGCGCCAAATAGAAAAAAAGCGGACTTAAAATCACTATGGCAACTGAAGAAATAAGGACATCCATGCAACGCTTTAAACGCAATCGGCGTAAGTCTGTAAGGTTTTGGCGCACTAAAAAAGCTGTTGTTTTACCTAATACTCGTGGACTTAACCAAAACTTTTTATTCTTTTTCACATCGGCGCAAACCACAAGCATTCTTTTACACGCTAGAGAAATTTCTTCGAATTTGGGGGAATACTCCATGCTACGTGAATCTTTACGGCACCATAAAAACATGGGGTCAGCATAATCTTTTTGCGCTTGCTGCACACTGTATTGCCAAGCATCATCATCGAAAGATAAATTTAAACATAGGGCAGGACGTAAGCCACGCTGAGGATTATTTTCCAATTCTTGCCACACAGCAGCCACTTCTTCTTTACTTTGTAGAAAAACCACCGGTGTGCCCCACCATTTTTTTCTACATAGTCTGCGGCGCACCATACCCCGTACCATGGGGACAGCAACAGTACTGGCCATCCAACTAAATATTATAATAATACGCGAATATGACACAGACATTTGCGTCATAAAGAAGGTTAAGAGAATGGCAAGATAGGCTAAAGAAACTCCAAGGAAAAGTTTTTTCACTTCTTTGTGCTGTGGTGGCACCGGCACTTCGCAAGAACCCAACATGAGATTAAAAATGGGCCCTGTGCATAAAAGACCACTCATCCATATGTATAGGGTAAAATCAACATTACCCCACAATGAGCGTATACATAAGCCTATAAGCAATACCAGCTGTAAGGTTAGCCCATCACACAAGAGTGTGATAAGTGTTCCAAAACGAATGCCCAAAATTCTACGCACTGTATGTTCCCACATATACCCCCACTTTCACCCTAAAACACGTCTTAATACTTTCACATGCTACACTAGAGCACTAAGCTTTATCAAGCACTCTTTTAGCTTATTATATACAGTAGTAAAGTTGCTTTTTGCCATACTGTGAGACTATACAAAAACTATAGACACTAAAACCCTTATCTTTCATAATTTGACTGTCATCAACGCTGCATGAGACCTTACGCAATGAATTGCGCAGAGATCCCCATTTATAGTATAAATAAAAGTGTCACTCTTTATCTACGCTGGCCTTTGCAAAAAATTTCTAAAAATACATTTATAACAGGCTTAATATACGTCATTTTTATAAATTTTATATGCATAGAAATATTTTTTTATGAGGCATGATTGTCTGCTGTGAGCAAATTCGATTTCTGAAGAGAGCCTATGAAGACTTGCCATAAAATTAATACTTTGCTATTAGCTTCCATGGCCTTAGGGCTTATTTAAATATCTCAGTGTAAGGAGCTTAGGAAGTGATGAAAAAAATTCTTGCTTTAGGTATGCTGGTGCTTTTATTTGCTGTGGGCAATGTACAAGCTGCACAAGAAACCTATGTAAATGGTATTGATGCCAACTACCCCCCTTTTGGCTATGTGGATAAGCAAGGCAATCCTGCCGGTTTTGACGTGGAATCCATGAACTGGATAGCCAATAAGATGGGCTTTAAAGTTGAACATAAGCCCATAGCTTGGGACGGTATTATTCCTGCTCTTTTAGCACAGCAAATTGACATGGTTGCTTCCGGCATGAGCATCACCGATGCTCGTAAGCAAATGGTAGAATTTTCTAACCCTTATTGGGAAGTTTCTCGCGTGTTCATTGCTAAAAAAGATGCTGACACTACCCCTGCAAAATTGCTCGGTGCTAAAAGCAAAATTGGTGTACAGCGCGGTACTTCTGAAGCTGCTGACTTTCAAAAAGAAGTTAAAGAAAAAGGCTATCCTGTAGAGTTAGTATACTACGAATCAGCTCCACTTATTGTAGAAGACTTATTAAACGGTCGTATTGAAGCCGGTCTTATGGATAAGTTACCTGCTGACGATTCCATTTCTAAAGGCAAAGCTGTAAAAATTTTAGGCGTACATGGCAATCCAGACAATTTTGGTGTGGCTGTGCGTAAGGACGACAATGAACTTCGTAACCTCATTAATGAAGGTTATAAGTTACTTATGGTAGATCCTTATTGGAAAGAACTCCAAGAAAAATATTTACAAAAGAAGTAGAACTACGTATCCCCCGTACTTAGTACGGGGGATTTTTATACCATTATGGAATTATTAATTACTGTTTTTGATGCTCTCCCCTATATTATGGGGGGAAGTGTGGTCACCATTGCCAACGTAAGTATAGCATTGGCCATGGGTCTTATTTTTGGCGTACCCCTTGCTGTTCTACAAGTATATGGGCCTCGCTTTTTAAGTCGTATTATATCTTTGTACGTGTGGTTTTTCCGCGGCGTACCCATTTTAGTATTATTATTTTTATTTTTTGGTTTATTTGTAACTATGGGGCTCAGTGCCAACCCATTTATCATATCTTGTGTGGTGCTCGGTTTAACAAGCACTGCTTACCAATCACAAATATATCGCGGTGCCATCTTAGCCTTACCCCAAGGGCAGCTTAAGGCTGCGCGTGCGCTGGGTATGCGCGACAGCACTGCCATTCGCCAAATAATTTTGCCGCAAGCCCTGCGTATGTCCATACCTGGCTTTGCCAATGAATTTTCTATTTTATTAAAAGACTCTGCCATTTGTTATGTGCTGGGCACACAAGAAATCATGGCCAGAGCTAATTTTGTCGCTTCTCGTACTTATGAACATTTGGCCTTTTTTGCTGTGGCCGGTATTCTGTACTTTATTATTACCATTATCGGTTTTAAATTATTACGCATGCTGGAAGAACGCACCTATGTGCCCGGCTATGCCGTTTCATAATATGCACTTCAGCTTTTAGGATAGTTATGAATTCTCCTGTACTTAGTATTAATTCCATTAGTAAAACTTTGGGTGGTAAGCACATTTTAAAAGACTGTTCTTTGTCCTTACAGCGCGGAGAACTCAAGGTGCTTATTGGCCCATCCGGAGCAGGTAAAAGTACATTATTACAATGTATTAACTGTTTAATCCCCCCCGATAGCGGCAGTATATTTCTTGATGGTAAAGAATTGAATCAAAATGATACACAATCACTTTGTGCATTTAGAGCTCAAGTAGGTATGATTTTTCAGGATTTTAATCTTTTTGACCACCTTACCGCTGAAGAAAACGTTGCCATAGCTTTACGTAAAGTACGCGGATTTTCACGCCCTGTGGCTAAAAATCGTGCTTTGGCAGAACTTGACCGTGTTGGTTTAAGTAAACGCTCTACCCTCTACCCAGCGCAACTTTCCGGTGGGCAAAAACAAAGGGTTGCCATTGCGCGCGCTTTGGCCATGGATCCTAAAGTAATTTTACTCGACGAGCCCACTTCCGCTTTAGACCCAGACCTTGTGGGTGAAGTATTAAGTGTTATTCGTGATTTGGCGCGTGGTGGTATGACCATGATTATGGCCACACACCAAATGGAATTTGCTAAAGCGTTGGCCAATGAAATTGTTTTTATGGAGCAAGGCGTTATTATTGAAAGAGGTACGCCGGAAGAGTTGCTGTCTAAAGAAAGTCGCACACAAGCTTTTTGTAATAAAGTTTTAGATATGGATATGGTTAAAGAAACAAAACACACAGCAAAAGTAAACTTTGCTGATGGTCAGGGCATCATAGAAACAATCACGCCTCCTTCTTCTCAGGAAATAAAGTAGGTAAGCATGATTGATACGCTTTTTTTTACTGAAGAGCTTATTCCCGTGCTTAATAAGGGCTTTTGGATAACCTTAGCTCTCATTATACCTTCAGCACTTTTAGGTTTCAGCGGTGGCGTTGTCATTGGTATTTTGCGCGTATATGGGAATAAAGCCGTTCGTAAAATTTGTGATGGATATGTAACCATCATACGCGGGATTCCTTTGGCTGTGCAATTACTCATGATTTATTACGCCTTACCCAAAATTGGTCTGTACTTTGACCCATATATAGCGGCTGTACTGAGCTTCACTTTATGTAGTGCTGCGTATAATTCTGAATATATTCGCGGCGCTTTATTTTCCATACGACAGGGACAATTGCATGCTGCCAGCGCCTTGGGTATGACGAAAACGCAAGCCATTATAAATATTATCATACCCCAAGCTGCACGCAGAGCCTTACCAGGATGTGGTAATGAAGTTATCTATTTAATTAAATATTCTTCACTGGCACACTTTGTTACAGTTATGGATGTGATGGGCGAAGGGAAAGCTGTAGCTTCTTATACATTTCGCTTTACGGAAGTTTTCTTAGTGGTGGGTGCTTATTACCTCTTTTTAGTTACCATAGCCACTTGGATTTTACAGGCCTTGGAAAAACGTTATCAAATTCCTGGTTTTGGACATCGTTCATAATGTGTATTCCGCAGGAATGGTTAGACGCGGTACCTGCTTTACAACAAGGCAAGCATGGCCCTTTACTGCAACGTATGGAAACCATGCGGGCACAAGGCACATGTATCTATCCTGAAAAAGAGAATGTTTTTTATGCCTTACAGGTACTGCGCCCCGAAGATGTCAAAGTTATTATTCTTGGGCAAGACCCGTACCATGGCGCGGGTCAGGCGCATGGCTTAGCTTTTTCTGTGCCTGAGCACACAGCAGCCAAGGCCATTCCCCCTTCTCTAAAAAACATTTTTAAAGAAATTTACCATGATTTGTATACCCACACACAGCCTCTTCACACGCCGCCGTATGTGCCCAATTTAAAGCGCTGGGCTACACAAGGCATTCTTTTACTCAATACTGTGCTCAGTGTGGAGCATGGCAAAGCCCATAGTCACGCTTCTTGGGGTTGGCAAGACATAACTAGCGCTATTTTATATAGTATTGCCTCAAAACAAAGTGTAGCAGTACTTTTATGGGGTAAAGCAGCGCAAAATTATATTCCCCTTTTTTCTCAAGAAACTACAATAAATAACTCTGCTGAGCCTCCACTGCCTAAAAAACATCTCATCCTCACTGCGCCACATCCCTCTCCATTGTCTGCGCACACCGGTTTTTTTGGCTGTAAGCATTTTTCGCAAGTGAACAGCTGGCTTAAGGCACAGGGGCATAATGAAATTATTTGGTAAAAAAAGCCGCAGAGTCAAGCAACTCTGCGGCTTTTTCATACTATATTCATACCAAACCTTGTCTCATAGTCTTACATAGTAGACGCTTAAAAACGTGTTTTCACTCTTTTTAAGAAAGGCACGCTCACTTCAAATATCCCTTTCGGGGATGCCGTAAGCAAGTGACGGCTTATTTTACGTGGCGGCAAGCTATGCCAGATACACGTATTATGTATGTAAGTAGACATTAACTTAAAGCCATACATGCCTGCGTAAGCTATGAGGGGTGCGCTATGGTATTTTTAAAAATTAATTTTTCAATACTATCGCAAGGTTTTTAATCATCATATTGATTATCTTCTGGCCACATGTCTTCATCAAGTACAGTATAGCTACGCACAAAAAGGCATTGCACGCCATTTTGTTCCGTTAGCATACCTTTTGCTTCTACCACAGCACTTATTTCTTCGTCTAAGTCTGCTCCAGCACCTCGAGGTGCCACTTGATACTCTTGTTCATCCATGGTGATGACAACTCTAGCCCCATTTTCACCTTTTGCAGGCAAAGGGCTCACAATACCCTTCACGGTGATAATCGTCGATGACATGATGTTTCTGTTCCTTTACTAATCAAATATAGCTTGTACTTTGGATACAAGTTTTTGCTTTTATACATATACTCTATTTTTCTTTGCATGGCAATAGATATGCTTTTCCTACTTTTTTACTAAAGTTTAACAAAAATTTTTATGAGACTTTATTTTGCAATACTCTAGAGTTTTTCTAATTAAAATAATTGAACTTTTTTCTTTTTTATTCTTAAAAGCTGTGTTATGAGAGAAGTAATGGTCTCACAGTGGAAGGTTTAATTGTAAGGAAGGTGACATATGCATACTCAGAGAACATTTTTTTCAAATAAAATTATACAATCTTTTTTATTATTACTTCTTTGTTTCAGCTTAGCAGCGTGTGGCGCTAAGACAAGTTCTAAAAAAAGTAGCACTAAGGGCTATGCCATTTCCAAGACGGCGCAAAGCCAAATTGGAAAATATTATAAGTTTGGTGGCGCTTCTCCTAAAACAGGCTTTGATTGCTCTGGGCTTATTATGTGGTCTTATAATAAGCATGGCATCAAAGTTCCGCGTACTACCAAAGACCAAGCCAGAGTTGGAAAAAAGATTAGTTCCAAAAAAGTACAACCTGGTGACATTGTAGTTTTTAAAAGTAAATATACTTCTAGCGGGTATCATACGGGTATTTATATTGGAAACAATAAGTTTGTACATAGCCCCAAAACTGGTGCAAAAATACGTATTGAAAGTTTTAACTCCTATTGGAAACCCAAAATTTCTAGTTTCCGTCGTGTAACAAATTAGGTACTATACGTCACCCTCCAAAGCCGCTTTGTGGATTGGGAAGCCTACCCTTTTCGCATTGCGGCTTTTTTTTACACTATACCATTTTTTATTCCTCACACTTTCATGCTTTTACTTGCTATAAAATCAGCATTACGATATGAGATTTTAAGGTATAAGACTCTATTACCCAATTTGGAGGAAATATGTCTAAAAACTTCAGTCTTGCAGATATTGCTAGACACTTTTCTTTACCTGAATCAACTGCACGTTATTACTGCAAACGCTTCGCCCCTTTTATGGTTATTTACGGTGAAGGACGTCGCAAAAGATATGGAGAGGAAAGCCTTCAAGTTGTTTCCACCATCATGGAACATATGAAGTTGGGTAAAACAGCAAACATGGTGGAAGAAGTTTTAAATAGACGATTTCCACGCACCATGGATGCCACTATTAACGAAGTTTCTTCTGAGCACAGTACTTTTGATGCGTCAAATTTAAGCGCTGAAAATAATAATTTCGCCCCTAACTATGCAAATACTGCCACAGTGCATGAAATGGCTCCCTATGCTCAAAATAATGCCATGGCTGAAAATAAAGCCTCTTTGCAGGGGCAACATATGGAAGGGGCTGCAGGGCAACTCCTTATGCAATATTTAGAGCAACAATCTGACGCCTTACAAAGCATTGCACAGTCACTGGCAGTGCTTGCGGGACAAAAAAATGATATGCAAAGATTAGAAGATGCTGCCCGCACTTCTAAAGAAGAAAATACTTTATTGCGCAAAGAAGTACATGTACTCAAAAATTTGTTGCATAGCTCTGAACAAGTACACCATGACGATTTACACCAAATGCGTTCATGGATGAGTCGCCTTGCAAAAAGCTACAACAACAAAACACAGATGGATACTAAGAACGATACTGACGATTCTTAGTATAATCTATATAGATTTACTGTATGAGGATATATTATGAGTTCAGAAAAAATAATTGTAATAGGACAAGCTATTGCTCGTAAGGGAAATATTGATTTTTGTCGGGATAAAGTACAAGAGTTTATTAAAAATAATTCTGAAGAAAGCGGATGTGAGATGTCCACAATGTCTATTGATAAGACAAACCCACATATTTTCCTCGTATATGAAATATGGAAAGATCATAATGCTTGGGTAAAGCACTTGCAAACCATTCACGTTACAGAATTTATTGAAAATTATAATGATTTTTTTGAAAACATACAGTTTTCAATGTATGATGAAGTAGAGGAATAAGAGTAATATTCTTTAAAAGAGGTTTTGTATATGAGACCAGATAAAATAATTGTTTTAGGATCAGGTACTGTACGTGAAGGAAAAATAGAAGACACCATAACATGCATTACACAATGCATTGCACGTAATAAAATGGAGCCGGGTTGTCTTTACAGTAAATTGCACATCAATAAAAAAGAACCTAACAAATTTGTTACATGTGAAATGTGGGAAAGCCAAGGTGCTTGGCTAACGCATTTACAAAAAGAACATGTGCATGAATTTGGCAATGAATTAGAAACTCTCATGACTGATATTCAGTTAAAAACATATATAGGCTATGCGGCGTATTCTTAATAATTTATACATAAAATGAATTACATACGTCCATTAGAAAAACCCGCCATACAAATATCGCGGGTTTTTTTATGTTTATTGATTCATATATTTTTGAGTTAAACCAGTATTAAGCCTATAAACGGTGCAACAAGAACACGTGAAAACATGTATTGCTAGTTTTTATGCTCACTATACATGTTTACACGAACACTTGAGAAAATTTATACGCTATTTTTCTGCCGCCTTCAAAGCCATATCAATGGCATTTTTAAATAAGTCACCCGACAAAGCACCTCGAACAACGATATCGTTTACAAAGAAATAAGGCGTGCCTTCCACTCCCAATTCTTTCCCATCGTCCAAATCTTCTTGCAGTATAGTTTTAGTTTTGGCACTTTGCACATCTTTAGCTAGTTTTTTCATATCTAGCCCCACGGCTTTAGCTTCTTCTTTGAGAAAATAATCACCTTTATCAAGCAATTCATCTCTTTTGGCAAAGATATTTTCATACAATTGCTGTGCTTTTAATGGAGATTGAAAACCAGCCGCAATAACATATTCGGAGGCCAAAATAGCTATGGGACTTGCGCTTAATGGCGTATGCTTAAAAACAAGATTAACTTTGTCACCATAAGATTTTTTAATCGCTGCCAATGTGTTGGCAGCCTGAGAACAATACGGACATGTAAAGTCTGAAAATTCAACAATGGTAACTGGAGCATTTTTTGCCCCCCACACTGGTCTGCCCTCAATGCGAATATTCTTTTTCACTTTCATATCTTCTTGCCACTGAGCTTCCAAAGTTCGTACGCGCTTTTTTGTGGAACCTTCTTGCGCAATTTCTAATATGGCTTCGCTATTGTTTCGTAGGACAGAAAGAACTAACTCTGGGCGCTGTTGAAAAATACGCTCAAGTTGTGTGATAAGTTCTGCATCACTTTGTGCAGAAAAAGCATGTAAAGGAGTGCATGTGAGGGCGCCAAAAAGTACTAAAGCGGCTGGAATTTTTTTCATATGTTTCTCCATTTTTACGGATTTTTTGTAGGTCTTAGATGTAAGCATCGTAAAAGCATGCTGTATGCATCTCATACTATAAAATAGTCATGCACATTTAAACTGTAGTAATGAGCCAATGCAAAAAAAAGCTGTGTGTTTACATTGTGTCAGAAAATATGCCCTACTGTCACTACAGACAAAATTTAAATTTTATTAACTA
>CAYJNA010000013.1:21686-33527 GCA_964371225.1 uncultured Desulfovibrionaceae bacterium | reverse complement strand
CTTCGCTGTAATATACCCTAAATTTGTATACTGTTTAATGAACTGTATTGTGCGAGCTGTCTTCTTGCCCAGCCGCAGCGGCAGCACTCATCATTTTAAGGGCAATGCCTTTCACATTATCTGTTTGACGCCATTGAGAAAAGAAATTACGCCATGCGCCAAATTCTAAAAATCCTTCATCAAGTTGTTCTTCGTGAGCACTAACCCATGTGTTAAAAAGCTGTAATTCCACATGAAAAGTAGCACTATCAAAAACCATGGGCGACATTTCCTTAGGTATGCTTTTTCCATCAACTTCTACAAGCACATGTTCGCACACGGCAGAACGGGATGAATCAAAAGTAATTTCTTTATTATTCACACTTTCAGCAAGTTGGTACAAGTGCGGATACAATTCTTTGATGCGTGTCATTCCTTGCTCTGGCACATGAATAAATAATTTATCACTGCCTTCTTCTTCACTTATAAAATAAAAGCGAAGCCAATTTTCAAACATGACCACTTCTAAAACTTTTTCAATGCTTTTTCCAAAGGTATCTTGCACTTGGGACATAGTAATAAATCTCCTTGCTCGGTATAGCTGGTAAAATATACGTACAGACAAATATAATTCACCTAGTTTTAACACTGTAAACTCCCCTCTTGCCTATGTCAATGCTAGGTTGTATTATAGCTACATGATAGATTATGCGCAAAGCCTTAATACGGCACAACACGCCGCCGCCACTGCTTCTGATGGCGCTGTACTGGTTATTGCCGGAGCCGGCTCCGGAAAAACACGCACCATTGTATACCGCCTTGCTTGGCTGTACGAACATGGCGTAGCTCCCACCTCCATGCTTTTGCTCACTTTTACACGCAAAGCTGCTCAAGAAATGTTGCATCGCGCTTCCTTACTCTTGGAACAAGGGCTTTCCGGCGTTCAAGGGGGCACCTTTCACGCTTTCGCCTATGGGGTTTTACGTCAATACCGCCCCACATGGCTGGAAGGCAGACATTTTTCCATCATGGATAGTGCTGACATCAGCGCTGCCATTGCGCATTGTAAAGATACTCTTAGTGTAGGTAAGGGGGATAGATCATTCCCTAAAACACAAACTATTGTGGGTATTTTGAGTAAAGCCCGCAATAAAGAAATGAGCATTGAAGAAGTTTTACGTCGCGAATCACAACATCTTTTACCTCATTGTGAAGATCTTTGTAAAATCAATACAGCCTATACAGAGTTTCGCCGTACGCACGGCCTTCTGGATTATGATGATTTGCTTTTTGAGCTTGAAACCTTGCTCCAAGAGGGCGTTCTGGGAAAAAGGCCAGAAATACAAAGGCTGCGCCAGCGCTATCAATATATTATGGTGGATGAATATCAAGACACCAACTTAGTACAAGCGCGTATAGTGCGCCTACTGGGTGCCCAAGAGTTTGGTGGCAGCGGTAATGTTATGGCTGTGGGAGATGATGCACAATCCATTTATGCCTTTCGTGGTGCCAATGTAAAAAATATTTTAGATTTTCCCGAAAACTTTCCCCAAACACAAATTATTCGTTTGGAAGAAAACTACCGTTCTACCCAGCCCATATTGGATGTGGCCAATACTTTATTAAAAAATGCCGCACAGTCTTATGACAAAAACCTCTTTACTTCTCGTGAAGGGGGCTTACCTGTTAAACATATCCAACCGGCCAGTGATCGCAGCCAAGCGGATATGGTGGTAAAACGCGTAAGAGCTTTATTGCGCGAACATTTACCGCATGAAATTGCAATACTTTTTCGAGCAGGTTTCCATTCCTATGCTGTGGAAGCTGTGCTACAACGCGAAGGCATTGCCTTTCGTAAATACGGTGGATTACGCTTTTCCGAAGCATCCCATATAAAAGACATACTTTCATATGCACGGCTTATAATTAACCCCTTTGACTTAACAGCTTTTGAACGTGTGGCTGTTTTACATAAGGGCATTGGCAAAAAAACCATGCAAAAATTGTATACGGTGGCATGTTCCGGAGATGCCGGTGCCACTGAAAAAGCCTTTGGAAAATATAGAGATTTCTTGGAAGATATACGCTGCCTAGATAGATTGCGTGCCATGCCCTATACTCCGGCGCAATATATAAGTGAACTTATCACGCAATACCAACCACGTTTGGAAGTAGAATACCCCGATGATTGGCCGCGACGCTTACAAGGCTTGGAAGAAATACAGCATATGGCCAATGGCTATACAGATTTAGATCTTTTTATTGCCGACCTTGTCCTTGACCCTGGTGAAGAAAAAGAAGCTGAAGAACAATGCATCAGTCTTTCCACCATTCACTCTGCTAAAGGCTTAGAATGGAATGCTGTTTTAATCATTGATTTGGCTGAAGATCGCTTTCCTTCACGCCATGCCAGCGCAGACTTGGAAAGCTTTGAAGAAGAGCGCCGCCTCATGTATGTGGCTTGTACCAGAGCGCGCCAATGCCTTGAATTATACGCGCCCTGCACCGTATATATGAAAGGAAGTGGCCCTGTACATGTGAACCCAAGCCCCTTCATGCGCGAACTCAGCGGCGAAAAATCCGGCCTTTGTGAAGAATGGTATGAAAGTTATGGCGGGCAATTACATCAACGTGGACAACGCGGCGCCTTTGGTTACGGACACGGACAAACGCAAGAACGCAAGCCGGTACGTCTTTTGCCTCCAACTGAATTTTCTAAACCATCACAAGATCTTGCTGATGATTGCGCAATTCCACCATCACGCAATAACAGCAATGACACAGGCCCACTGCCCTTAGGATATTGCCATCATAAAATTTTTGGACGCGGAAAAATGATTAAATTTGTAGCACCTGATAAATATCAAGTAAATTTCTCCGGTTTTGGATTAAAAACTATTTTGAAGGATTTCTTAACCCCTGAATAGGGTCGTTTTAGGGAATATTCATGAAAAATTTATCTGAATCATCCATTTTACAGCTTCTATCTAAGCACTTTCCGGAACAGCACCCTTCCTTACTCTTGGGACGCGGTGATGATTGCGCCGTTCTTGGTGAACAAAATGGCCTCTGTATTAGCACGGATTTGTTTATGGAAGATGTACATTTTAGAACATCCTATTTTAGTCCAGAACAAGTAGGGCATAAAGCCTTGGCTGTTAATGTGAGTGATTTAGCCGCCATGGGCGTACGTCCATTGGGTTTTAGCATGGGGCTTGCCATACCGGCGCATACGGACATGCTCTGGCTTGAAAAATTTTTTAGTGGCATGGCAGCTTTGGCCAAAAAACATCATATGGTCTTAAGCGGCGGCGATATTTCGCGTTCAAAGAAAATTATTATCTGCATTACAGCATGGGGCGAAGGGATTAATCCTAAACAATTAGGCCAAAATACTACTCCAAATGGCGCAGATACTACTCAGGTTTTACAAAATATAGGCACAGAAAATACCGGTAAGTATTTAACACGCGGCGGTGCCATGCCTGGAGATATTTTATTTTTAGTGGGCAATGTGGGTCTTGCGCGCATTGGCTTGGAAGAATTGGAGAAAAATGGAACTGAGGCTTTGAAAACTTGGCCTATAGCCTGCGAAACACATTTACAACCCGTACCACAAGTGGATGCAGGTCTTATTTTAGCGCGTTCTTGCACGCATATGCGCCCACCGGTTCTTATGGATGTTTCTGATGGATTAGCCAGTGATGTACCACGTCTTTTAGGTATGGATAAGCATACCATCTTAGGGGCGCAACTGGTCTTCCCCAAAGCACTTTTGCATGAGGAAGTACTGCGTCACGCGGAAAAAAATAAGCGCAACGCAGTACATGAAGCTTGGCTTGGCGGTGAAGATTACGCTTTATTGGGAGCTTGTGTTCCTACACTTTTACCCATTATTCACGCAGCCTTACCTAGTTTACGCAGTATAGGTACCATTACAGATAGCGGTCATATTGAGCTTAATGGCGAAATTATGCCTTATGGCAAAGGTTTTGACCATTTTACGCAATAATACTACGTAATTCATTAAAATATTTTTAAATATAAGGCTAAGCAGTAAATAAAGCTACATCTTCGCGCAAGATACCTTGAGCGATACTTGCATCATCCATAACATAAGTACCATTTTGTACTTGCTCACGTAAACCAGCCACCATGGAAGCACGACTAGCATCACTAGAAGCGGCCACGCGGCTCGCTTCTGCCAGTAATTTGGCATCTGCAGATAAGGTAATACTGTCAGATTGTGCCGTGGAGCCTGAGGAAATACCACCGCTTTTACTTTGTATAGTACCCGAAGACTGTGCTTGAGAATTTTTATCCGTACTTTGCTTATATACTTGCAATGAATTTATTTGTGAATAAATTTGCATAATTACTCCCCTTAAAACTGACCTTATTTGCCGTATTATAAAATGTATTTATCGTATAAGGCAGTACATTTATAATTAATTCGTAAAATTGACATGAAAACGCATATGATAGCTAATGCAATAAGTATACCTTTAAATGGTACTTTCTTCCACCGTAGTAAGCACTATTTTCCAAAGAAGATGTAAAGCTTTCATATTTTCTTCATCACTCAAAGGCATGGGAATACTTTGGCCTTTTTCCGGCACACGCAACAAACGTAAATGTTCGTCTTGTAAAGGAGAAGGAGTAGGATATTGAAAAAGAATTTGCGTACCTAAAGCAGCACTGAGTTTTTTAACAATAGTGTCTACCATAGGATTATCTGTGCCTGTGGAGATAAGCGTTTCATACAATTCACGTGCCACACGCTGCACCACAAGCTTACGGCTTGTACTTGGGTCAACTTTGTGGGCATGTTCTTCGCCTTCTTCCAAACGCTCACGACGGCGATGACGTGCAAGGCGTCTAGCCGTTAAAAGTTGCAGCTCGTATTGCTGTAGCATGATGCGTGTATGAAGACTTTTTGTTTGCATGATATTCCCTCGTAGATTTACATCGGAAATCATAGCAAAAACTTTAGACCTTTCATAAATAATCCCATACTGTCATTTAAACTATAATATATTACTATTAAAATATAAAATTGTATTTATTTACATTTTACTCTTAAAATACAAAATATTTTTTAAACAAGTTATAACCAACGCCATGCATAATGTCTTTCAAGCAAAGTTGAAGGTATGGTCACCGCTAAAGACAAAATAACATAAAGAGCAGCCACTAAAATCCAGAGCTCTAAGGATAAAAAAGTATCCGCAATAACGAGCTGCGCTTGCATGGTAAGCTCTGGTAAAGCAATGGCAGAAACTAAAGCAGAATCCTTTATCAGCGATACTGTTTGCCCTGTAAGGGGGGGAAGTATGCGCCGAAAAGCTTGAGGAAGTACAATGTACATAAAAATCTGTACGGAAGAAAAACCAGATGAATACGCAGCATCCCATTGTTGCTTGGGTATGGAATGTATACCCGCGCGAAAAATTTCTGCCATATAGGCGCCTTCAAAAGCGGCCAATGCCCATACTGCTGCCCAAAAGGGGCTTAAAGAAAGTAAGGGAGCAATAACAAAATACATGACAAAAAGCTGGATAAGTAGGGGAGTGTTGCGGATTAAACCTACATAGGCTGCGGCTAAAGTTTGCCCCACTTTAGAAGGGGTATGACGCAAACACGCTGTGCTCAAACCGCAAAAAATTGCTAAGAAAAAACTGACACTTACAATCTGCACCGTAAGCCATAAACCTTGTAAAAGTGGCCCAACAATCCATTCGCCAGAGCGATAACGCAATATAAAATTTAAAGCTCTGCGCCATTGCCAGTGATATAAGCCTTCTTCAGCATACACACCCCAGAGGGAAATTAATATGCCTAGCGCAATGACGAGCATAAAATTTTTATATTTCTTTATGGCATTCATGTCTCTATCATGCGCAATAGAAGTAAAGACTGTCAAGGTAATAAGTAGTCGACACAGAAAAATTACTTAAATATCAGTAAAAATAGAATTTATAACTTAAAAATTAGACATATGAAATACTTTTTTCAGCTGTCGGCTACACAAGACATGCCTCTGGCATGGCTTGCCGCCACGAAAATACGCCGTCACTTGCTTACGGCGTTATTTGAAGTGAGCGTGCCTTTCTTAAAAATGAGTGGAAACATGTTTCTAAGCATCCACTAAGTGACTGTCGTTAACGCTCCATGAGACCTTACGCAATGAATTGCGCAGAGGTCTCTAAGTAAGAACCCATCAGTCTAGCGCGAGGTTTTCTTTTTCACAAAAAAGCGACCCACACTATGCGGGTCGCTTCGCTTAAGAGGAGGCTTTAAGCAAAAGGAAGGAAGGTACTTTTTATTTAGCAATAAGCATTCCAACATACTTTATTATTTAAATATTTATTTAAACTATTTAAATAATTGTTTTTTATTCAATATGCAGTATACGTTAACTACTTCATTTGAGTATAAATTATTGTACTAATTTGGTGATTATCGAACAATTACCCCATTTTATTTATGAAAAACTGTACTGATTTCCTAAGAAAATTTTTTATTTTATCCTCTTTATTTGTTATTTCCTAGTAAATAGCTTTAATTAGTTGCATAAGTGCAACATTAATCATGCCATAAAGGTAAAATACTTTGCCAGCAAAGCTGAAAAACACTTCATCGTAAAAATTTTATTTCTGTTACCTTTGCGCTAAATGACAAAAAAAATCCTTTCCAAAAGAGGGTATTTAACATAAAATACGGGAAGAAATTTACTTTACGGGAAATATTATGTCAGAAAATTTTTGCCCTTGTGGCTCCACAGTGGAATATGAACAATGCTGTAAACCCTACCATGATGGTACACCTGTGCCCAATGCAGAAACCATGGTTCGTTCACGCTTTGCTGCTTTTAGTTTGCATCGCTTTGATTATATAGTAGAAACGACACACCCTCTTTATAGAGATGAAGTGGAAGATTCTAATATTGCCGATAATATGCAGGGTATTACTTGGCATCAGTTACATATTAAAGATTGCGGACAAGAACCAGCCACAGAAGGCGAAGGAACTTTTGATACTGTCACCTTTTCCGCTGTATATGAAATAGCTGGTAATGTTTATAGTTTATCAGAAAAAAGCTATTTTAAAGAAGAAGATGGAAAAATCTATTATTTAGAGGGTATTTCCCATCGTCCCGAAGGTTTTCGTCGTCCTGAGCCAAAAGTAGGACGTAATGAACCTTGCCCCTGCGGCAGTGGTAAAAAATATAAAAAGTGTTGCGCATAAAGGTATTGATGCATGGCTCGTCCAGATGTATTACGCCAAGTTCGTCGTTTCTGCTTAGATTGTCAGGGAAATTCCACTGCTGAGATACTGCAATGCCGCGACGAAACATGTCATTTATGGCCTTGGCGGTTAGGGAAAAATACCCCAGAAACAGAAGCTTGCGGAGGAAATACCCAAGCATTTCTCATGCTGGACGCGCCTGAAAAAATGTTTTTTTTACAGAAAATGGCTTTGCGTGTGGTACGAAAACATTGTCTTTCATGTGCTGGCGACAGAAAAGATGTACGCCAATGTACAGCAAGAGATGCGTGCCCTTTATGGTCTTTACGTTTTGGGGTTTATCCTACAACCTATAAAAGAGTAAAAGCTCGGCTTGCTCAAGGGAAAAGATTACGTCTTTTTTGAGGAATAATTTCATGCAAGAACATACTATAAATTGGTCCCATGCCTACACAGGCCGTCTGACAAAAGAAGCTTTAAGAAAATATCATTGCGCCGCTGCCTTTGCAGCACGTTTAGAAAATGAAATAGATAAACTCCCCTTTATAAATTTACATTATAAAGCGCAGTTAGAAGAAGACATGGCCATTGCTGTGCCTCATTGTGAACAATTTGACCATATGCTTTTACTGGGTATCGGCGGCTCAGCATTGGGCGCCCGTGCTTTGCAAAAGGCTTTTGCCCCAGGCCAAGATGCTCCTAACCATCAAGGCCGCAGTCTATGGATTGCTGATAATGTATGCGCCAAAACCTTTGACAGCTGGCTTGAAAAGCTCCCAGCCAAAAAAACTGTCGTGGTTTGCATTAGTAAATCTGGTGGCACCATAGAAACCATTTCTCAATATTTTCTCACATGTGCATGGCTCAAAGCACAAGTAGGAGAAGATTGGGCCAAGCATATGATTCTTATTACAGATGCTGAAGTAGGTTTTTTGCGTCAAGAAGTGAAAAAACACAATTATATTTCCTTAGAAGTGCCTAATTATTTAGGTGGTCGCTATTCTGCTCTTTCTGCGGTAGGTCTTCTTCCTGCTGCTTTTTTAGGCATAGATTGGCAAGCACTTCTTGTAGGTGCCACCAAGGTGGCGCAACCTTTATTCCAAGATCCTGAAAATATAGCTATCCATCCTTCTTATACTATGGCTATCTGGGCCATGGGTTTGGAAGCCGTCAATTATAACGAGCTTATTTTCTTTTCCTATATTCCCACATGGTCGCATTTTGGCTCATGGTTTGTACAATTATGGGCAGAAAGTCTTGGAAAAGAAGGGAAGGGCAGTATGCCCATAGCTGCCACAGGAGTTACAGATCAACACTCCACACAGCAAATTTTTCTTGATGGGCCGCGTAACAAAGCTTGTATCTTTTTAACCAGCGATGATATTCCGCAAGGGCCTCGTTTTCCAGAAGGGCTTCCAAAAGATTGGCAATGGTTAGAAAATAAACATTTTGGCGAACTTTTACATGCAGAAGCACTAGGCACGCGTATGTCTTTACACAAACATACTGTCCCTCTCCTTCATATAAATATGGCCAATACCCACGCAGAAGCTGCCGGCTCTCTTATGACATTATTGGAAATAACCACCCTTTTCACCGGCTGGCTTATGGGAATCAATCCTCTAGATCAACCCGCTGTGGAATTGGGTAAACGCTTTGCCAATGCCCGCTTAGGTGCCCAAGGCTATGAACAAGAACAAAATGAATTGGAAAATTTTGTTTCTTTAACTCAAGAAAGGCAAATTTTTTAATGCAGCAAAAGGCAGAACAAAACAAGCAAGAAATAAGTGACTTGCCTTTATCTTATGCAAGAACACTATCATGGTTGTTTTTCATACTTATTTTAAGTTCTTCTTTGGTGCTTTCCATATTTATTGCCAATAGCGCGCGCAATAATTTACTCACCAAGCAAGAAGAGTTTGCTGATTTATTAGGAACAAATCTAAATCACCAGATTTATCAAAGGTTTACTATTCCTACTGTCTTAGCTTATGGACGTATTGCCTTAAAAAATCCTGTGCAATATGAAAGGTTAGATACCATAGTACGCTCTGTCATGCATGGGCTTAACATTCAGCGTTTTCGTATCTATAACTATAGCCGCATTGTGGCGTATTCAACAGATAATGAAGACTTGGGTCGTTCAGGTCTTGCTCCAGAAACAGTAAATAATGTTCTTAAGGGAAATAGCTCTAAAACAGAATTAGTCACTACCTTCCCCTTATGGCAGGCTCCTTTTCATCTTCCTTTACAGCCGGGTTCTTTGGTATTACGCTCTGTATACCCATTAACCGGCCAAGTACGTGATCCTGAAGGCAATGTATCCAATCATGTCATGGGTGTGCTTGAATTAAGTCAAGATATTACCGAAGATTACACTTCAGTATTAGCTTTTCAAGGCCTTATCGTAGCCACATGTTTATTTTCCTCTGTCATTCTTTTTATTTTGCTCATGTATCTTATACGCCGTAGCGAAAGAGTGTTAGCTTCACGTGTGGCAAAAAATAAAGCCTTGGAAGATGAATTACACAGCAAAGAAAAACTTGTAAGCATGGGACGCGTTATAGCCAGTATTGCCCATGAAATACGTAATCCTCTCGGTATTATTCGATCCAGTTCAGAGTTTTTACTAAAAAGACAAAAAGAAAAAGATACTGATGTGGCATCACAACGGATTTTAGGCGCCATTTATGATGAATCTTGCCGCTTAAGCCAAACCATTGGCGATTTTCTTGATTATGCTCGTCCTAAACAAGTTTCACAAACCAAAATAGATATTAAGCGTGTTATTGACGAAGTTATGGCTTTTCTAGAAGGAGACTTTAACCGACGTCAGGTGAGTGTTGAGCTGGAATTAGATACAGATTTATTTATTATAGGCGATAAAGATTTATTATATCGTGCTTTTTATAATATTCTTGTCAACGCACAACAAGCTATGGATGGCCCTGGAATCATACATGTTAGAGCCAAAAAAGAAGCTGAACATATCATTATTACCTTTGTAGATTCGGGTCCGGGTTTTCCACCAGACAGTATGGAAAATATGTTCGATCCTTTTTTCACCACAAAGGATACCGGCACAGGCCTTGGGCTTGCCATTGTAAAAAGTATTATTACCAGTCATAATGGTCATATATATTTAGAAAATACTGAAGACAGTAATGCAAAAATTACTATAGAATTTGATGTATTACCACCCAATTAATTCTTTACCGCTGGGGGGGCTCCATGAATGATCAAGCACATATTCTCATCATAGATGATGAAAAAAACTATCTTCTTATTTTAGAAACCTTATTACTTGATGCTAAATATAATGTCACAGCCATCAATGACCCCGAAACGGCCTTAACTTTTTTAGAAGAATCTGAAGTAGATGTGGTTATTACAGACATGAAAATGCCGCGCCTCACAGGGCGTGATGTTTTAGAAAGAGTTAAAAAAAGTTGGCCACATATTCCTGTTCTTATTATGACAGCTTTTGGGAGCATAGAAAGTGCTGTGGAAGTTATGAAATACGGCGCTTTTGATTATATTACTAAACCTTTTGCCAATGATGAACTTTTACTTTCCTTACATAATGCTGTGGAATTAGCCACAACGCATAGACAGTACAGATTATTGCAAGAAGCCATGGAAATTCGCTATGGAACACATCAAATAATAGGACGCAGTCGCGCCATACGTGATGTTTTTACCATGATAGATCGTGCAGCCCCCAGTAAATCCACAGTGCTCATTTCAGGCGAATCTGGCACAGGAAAAGAACTTGTAGCACGTGCCATACACGTTACCTCTCCACGTAAAGAAGGGCCTTTTATTTCTGTAAACTGTATGGCTCTTAACCCAGGTGTTTTGGAAAGTGAACTTTTTGGGCATGAAAAGGGATCATTTACCGGTGCTGTAGCCATGCGTCGTGGGCGTTTTGAACAAGCCAATGGCGGTACCTTATTTCTTGATGAAATAGGTGAGCTCACACCTGATTTACAAGTAAAACTCTTACGTGTGTTGCAGGATAAACGCTTTGAACGCGTGGGCGGTGATGAGCAAATAGAAGTTGATATTCGTGTTGTCACAGCTACCAATAAAAATCTACAGCAATTGGTCGATGCCGGAACTTTCAGAGAAGACTTATTTTATCGCCTTAATGTGGTGGAAGTAAACTTACCGCCTTTGCGTGAAAGACGCGAAGATATTCCCCTGCTTGTGGCGCATTTTTCCGCTACTTTTGCTGCAGAAAATGAAGTTTCGGTAAAAACCTTCAATACAGGTGCATTAAACTATCTCATGGCCTATGAGTGGCCAGGAAATATCCGCCAATTGCAAAATGTGGTGGAACGTTGCACCGTACTTGTGCAATCTGATGTTATTGATGTGGAAAATTTACCACCGGAAATACGTGATGAAGAAGCTCAGTATAAAAGTGCTGTGGATCTTCTTCCTGTACAATTAGATATTGCTGATACTTTAGAGAAAATCGAAGCTGCGCTTATCCGACGCGCTTTGGTTCGCACGGAATTTGTACAGGTAAAAGCCGCTGAATTGTTAGGCATATCCAAATCTCTCTTGCAATATAAGCTCAAAAAATACAGCATTGCCGGACATTAATGG
>CAYJNA010000013.1:0-21586 GCA_964371225.1 uncultured Desulfovibrionaceae bacterium | reverse complement strand
CAATAAAAAAAAGCTCTTTTCATCATGAAAAGAGCTTTTTTAGTAAGAAAAGTTTCTGGAGGAAAAGCTTTTTCCCTTCAATATATATTATTTAGGCACATCAATACTTGCTGGATCATACGAAGATAAAGCGCGGGTGCCGTCCATATATTCGCGCACCATTTTCTTACGTGCATCATAGCCCTGCTTATGCACCTTTCCTATGGCAGCGGCACGTGGGTTAATGGCTTTACCGGGATTAATAAACTTACCATTTTGTTTAAGGCGAAAATCTAAGTGTGGGCCTGTGGAAACGCCTGTGCTACCCACATAGCCTATAACTTGCCCTTGTCTTACCTTACTTCCCTTTTTAAGCCCTCTACCATAACGTGACATGTGCGAATACATGGATTCTAAGCCAGATGCATGGCGCACAGTAATATGCTTTCCATAACCGCCACGCCAGCCAAAATAGGTAATGGTGCCATCACCCACAGCCATGATGGGGGTTCCCATGGGAGCGCCATAATCTATACCCAAATGTGGGCGATAGTTACCATAAACAGGATGTTTACGGCTATGCGTATAGCCTGAAGTTACACGTGTAAAGGAAAGGGGTGATTGTAAAAGTACTTTGCGCTTATTTTCCCCTTTAGCATTGTAATGCATTTCTTTTTTATTGGCATCATAATAAAGAAAGCTTTCGTATTTTTTATCTCCATTGGTAAAGGTAGCACCAATGGCTCGGCCATAGCCCTTAAACTCACCATCTCTGTACAGTTTTTCCACTAATATGGAAAAAGAATCGCCAGCTTGTACATCACGGATAAAATTTATATCCCATTGAAACATATTGGCTACTTGCATGGCTAATTGAGGAGATTCATTAAGTTCTGTTACAGTAAGAAAAAGACTATCTTTAATTTCTCCTTCCACAAAAACTAACTTTCTATCATAAAAGATTTTTTCAATTTTTGCTTTGTGAGTATCCCCTTCTGCTGCCACAAAAAGTTTTTCTTTTGAATTTATTTCGTATTCAAATCGAATAATTTTGTCTTTTTCAGCATCATATTCAATGAGATAAGGCTGACCAACACGAAATTTCTTTACTGAAATTTCATCATCAATAACATCAACTAATTTATAGGCTGAATTTCTATCAGTATAATCTTCAAAAATAACCAACAGACTATCACCAGTTTCAATTTTAGCCTCTATAATTTGCTCTTTTACTTCAGGCGCAGCAGCATCTTCTTCAGAGCTGGGAGTATGTGTATCTAAGTTTTCTGTACCGTCTTCTGCCTGAAGGCCTTCATCAGGAAAAGTAGCATCATCGGGATCAGGAGCAATGGTGGGTGATATTTCACCATCTTTTACTGGCTGTGTATCTTCTTGCGCTGCCACTACTTTTTCTTCAGTGGCTTTTTCTTGATTTATTGCAGCATCAGATTTTTCTTCTGAAGGAAGAGAACTTTGTTTTTCTTCCTTGGAGGGTACTGTGTCTTTCTTTTCACTTACTACAAGGGTATTAGGCGATATTTTTTCTGCCAATGGTGAAGATGATTCTTTTGTTTGTGTAACAGTGCTGGCTTGTTCTGTTGTAAAAAGCGGCATGATATGGGGGCCACTTACTACACCTGCCACAAAAAGACCTATACCACCTAAAGTAAAGTATACATTACGTAACATGCGAAACCTTATTTTAAAATGTTTATATGTTTAAATATTTGTATTATTTTTGGACGATTTTTAGAAAAATTTTATTTTGGGGCATAGTAAGCTTAATACAGCTTATTGTCTAGTTGCAACTTTCTTAAGGGTACACATTTTACAAGGCCATGGCATATTTCTTTATTCCGCTGAAAATAGCGATGACTGACAGGAGAAAAAGTTTATAACTATTTGAAATAAAAAATTATAGTTTAAAAAAAACTTACCATTTTGCACTTGTTAAAGCTTAGTTTTTTTGTTATATTTTTTCTTTGAATATTCTTACATACAAATAATTGTTCTTCACCATGAAAAAAGTACTTACTTTACACGAAGAATTGCAAGAAAAAATAAATGAAATTTCCCCCTTAGAAAATGAACAAGGTTGGATTTCTGCGCTTTCTTTAGAGTATGACACACAGGAGAAAAAACTATTTGTTACTTTTCCGCATGTTTTTTTTGAAAAGTGGTTTTCACAAAATGTGCGTACTGAGTTTGAAAACTGTATTAAAGAAATTATTCTTATAAAATATAATGCTTTAGTAAATATTGTATATAAAAATCCTGTGAGAAAGCAAAGTACAGCTTCTTTCTTTGTACCCCCTTCATCCGCACAAAGCACAGATTTTTTTGAAGAATTTATTTACAATACCAAAAATGCATTCCCTTTAGCTGTGTTGCGTGAAATAGCGCAACATCCTTTTGAGGCTAAGTATAATCCTTTCATCATGCATGGGAAAACAAGCACAGGGAAAACACAAATTTTACAGTGCATGAAAAAAGCATTAGAGAAAAATTGTAAAAAACACAGTATATTACATGTAAGTATTGATGATTTTAGTAAAAGTTTACGAGATTTAGGCCCACAAAAACTTGCCTCCCTCTTCAGCATTTTTATCATTGATACCTTTGAACACAGTAAAATTATACTCCCTTTACAAGAAATTTTTATAGAGTTTTTAGAGCTATGCCTGCATGAGAAAAAGCAGCTTATTATTGCCTCAGCCATAGCTCCTGAAGAAGATAAGCAATTAAAACCCGCTTTACGCTCACGTTTAAACGCAGGGCTTGTGGTTCAGCTTAAAGAGTCCGACATAGATGTTCGCATGCGTTTTGCTGTAAAACACTGCAAGGCACAAGGCATAAGATTAAGTAAGGAACACATATTACTCATAGCGCAGCGCTGCAGTACTATAGCGCTTTTGCGTGGAGTAATTTTAAAAATTTTAGCTTTTCAAACGCATTTTACAAGCCAAATGCTTACCAGCGATATTGAAAATATTTTAATTTCCTCTGGGGAAGAAGAAAAGAATTTAACGCCGCAGTCCATAATTTACTGCATTGCAACCTACTTTGACATGGCTGAAGAGGCCATCTTAGGGGATAAACGCACACCTGATATAGTGCGAGCAAGACAATTGAGCATGTATTTATGCCGGGATATTTTGGGCTTGTCTTATGCTGGAATAGGGAAAATTTTTGGCGGAAAAGACCATAGTACAGTTATGTATGGTATTAAAAAGATTAAGAAATTAAGAGATACGAACAAAAATATGCAACATATGGTGACAGAGCTACGCAAGAAATGCTTTACACTGTAAAGGTGCATGAAAAAAGCATTAGTAACAGTGCTTGTCACCAAAATGTGTGCAAGAATGTACGTTAAAAAAGTAATAATTTAAACGAGATACTAGAGTTAGTAACAAGAAGCAACCCTTTTATATTCTACTACAGGATTTATATGAAAATATTAATTGAAAAAGAACAAGTCATTGATGGATTGCAAAAAGCTGCCAACATTCTTCCTCAACGTACAGGAGCAGCTTACTTACGCTCCATATGGATAAAAACAGATGGAGACAGTGTTTCGCTTTTGGCAACAGATGTGAATATGGAATTTCATGGTAAATATCCAGCCATAGTAGAACAAGAAGGTCTTGTAGGTGTTCAAGGTCGCGCCTTTGTAGATTTGATTCGCCAACTACCCAATGGAAAAATTAAATTGCAATTGGACACTGAAAACCAAACTTTACACATTGAGCAAGGAAGAAAGAAATATAAGCTTCCCACCAATGATGCCATATGGTTTCAAGAATTTTCCCCCTTCCCTGTAGAAAATGCCGTCATTTGGTCTGGAGATTTCTTCCAAGACTTACTTGAAAAAGTAACCTTTTGTATCAGTGATGACGATGCCATGGACGCCATAGCTTGCCTTTACATGAAGCCAGTTACCAGAGAGGGGGGTGACAAATACATTGAAGTATGCGGCTTAAATGGTCATCAATTTGCTTTGGTATCCTTTCACAATGATGATCTTTTTGCGCTTTTGCCTGAAGATGGTATTCTTTTACAAAAGAAATATTTGCAAGAATTAAAAAAATGGCTGGGGGATGATGAAATTGAATTTAACATAACGGATAAGCGTTTTTATGTGCGCACCCTCAAGGGGGAAACATTAAGCTTACCGCGTGTTACACATAATTACCCTGATTACAATGCTTTTCTTGAAAAAGTGCGTGATAGTTCCCATGGTTTAATCATTGACAGAAAAGAATGCTCTGATGCTCTTGGTCGTTTAAGTATTTTTAATACTAAGAATATTCGTTTTACAAATTTTGAATTAAGTGAACAAGAAGCAATTCTTACTGTGCAAGGGCAAGATGTGGGTTCTGCCACGGAAAGTCTTGAAGTAAAGTATGATGGAACTATTCAAAAAATTGCCTTCCCCAGTAAGGAACTGATGGATATTATGGGGCATTTTCAATCTAGTGAACTTACCATGCGTCTTACCAGTGATGAAGGCCCTTGTGCCATTTCCGGTAAGGATGATGTAGACTATTTAATTATAATAATGCCCATGAAGGTGGGTGATACCGCCTATTACAGCGAGGATGATGTATAGTATGACAACGGATAACACACAAAGTACGTCCAATTACGGCGCCTCTTCCATTGATATTTTAGAGGGTCTTGCCGCAGTACGTAAAAGACCTGCCATGTATATTGGTTCCACCGATACACGTGGTTTGCATCACCTTGTATACGAAGTGGTGGACAACTCCATAGATGAAGCTATGGCTGGATTTTGTACTCATATTCAAGTGATAATCCATGTGGATAATAGTATAACCGTGCGCGATAATGGGCGTGGTATTCCTGTGGATATTCACCCTAAAGCCGGTGTACCTGCTGTACAAGTAGTACTTACAGTACTGCATGCCGGTGGTAAATTTGATAATGATTCATATAAAGTTTCCGGTGGTTTGCACGGTGTAGGTGTTTCTTGCGTAAATGCTTTATCTGAAAGCCTTACGGTAACAGTATGCCGCGATGGTGGTCGCTTTAAGCAATCCTATTCCCGCGGTGTACCTCAAGATGAGTTGGTTCGTGAAGGTAATACTAACTTACGTGGTACCACCATTCACTTTAAGCCCGATGAAGAAATTTTTGAAGTATCGGAATATTCTTATGAAGTACTACGCAAACGCTTTGAAGAGTTAGCGTACTTAAACAAAGGTCTTGAAATTGAATGCATTGATGAGCGTACGGAAGAAAAACATATTTTCCGTGCTGATGGCGGCATAGGTCAATTTGTAAAAGATCTCAATTCCGGTGAAAGTGGCATTCATTCCATCATCGATTGTGAAGGCAGCAGTGATAATGTTACTGTGGACTTTGCCATGCAATATAATGCTAGCTACAAAGAAAATGTTCTGACTTTTGCCAATAATATTCGCACTAAAGAAGGTGGTACACATCTTATGGGCTTTAGAGCAGCCCTTACCCGTGCCATCAACGGCTATATTAAAAATCAGCCTGATATTGTGAAAAAGCTTAAAGGCACCAGTCTTTCCGGTGATGATGTACGTGAAGGACTTACCGCTGTCATTAGCGTTAAATTACCTAATCCACAATTTGAAGGGCAAACAAAAACCAAACTTGGCAATAGTGAAGTGGCCGGCATTGTATCCGGTCTTGTCTACGATAAGCTCACCGTTCATTTTGAAGAAAATCCTAAAGATATACGTCTTATTATTGAAAAAGCCGTGGATGCGGCCAGAGCTCGTGATGCTGCACGCCGTGCTAAAGAGTTGGTACGCCGTAAAGGTGTTTTGTCAGACAATGCTCTTCCCGGTAAATTGGCCGATTGTCAAAGTAAAGATCCTGCCATTTCCGAAATATTCATAGTGGAAGGTGACTCTGCGGGAGGCTCCGCAAAGCAAGGACGTAACCCTAATAATCAAGCCATATTACCATTACGTGGTAAGATTTTGAATACCGAACGTACCCGTTTTGATAAGATGCTAGCCAATAAAGAAGTAAAGGCGCTTATCACTGCCATGGGTGTAGGTATCGGTAAAGATGATATAGATTTAGCTAAGTTACGTTATCATAAAATTGTTATCATGACTGACGCCGACGTGGACGGTGCGCATATTCGTACATTATTGCTCACCTTCTTTTTCCGTCAATATCAAGAACTTATTGATAATGGCTATTTATATATTGCACAACCGCCTTTATACCGTGCGCATAATTCACGTTTTGAAAAATTCATTAAAGATGATGCAGAATTAAACCAATTCCTCTTAAAACGTATCAGTGAAGATGCCACCATCATAACGGAAGAAGAAAAGTCTTTCACAGGGCAAGGGCTTATTTTGCTTATGCAAGATATTGAAAATCTGCAAAGACGTACACGCGATGCTGAAAATACCGGCATATACCGTGATTTATTCATGGCCATGCTTGGTTATGAAAAAGCTTTAACGCCGGAAGATTTACAACAAGGCATAAGCGAAGAAGTGCAAGAATACTTTGCCGCATGTGGTTTTAGTGTTAGCATTGATAGGGAATTGCTTTTAGACGGTGATGCGCGCGTTTTTGTGACTTTTGAAGATAGCAATCAGCATCGCATACGTCGCGGTACCGAATTCTTTGCATCACGCTTATATAAACAAGCCTGGAATGCTTTTGCCAGCATACGTCAAGACTATGGCAGCACCAATTTCACTCTTGATGTGAAAGGGGATAAAAGCATATACACATCCATTTTTGATTTATTTCAAGCCACCTTGGATGCAGCACGTCGCGGTATAAATATTCAACGTTATAAAGGTCTTGGTGAAATGAACCCTGAGCAACTCTGGGTAACGACCATGAATCCTGAAAACAGAACTTTATTACAAGTTACTGTGGATGATGCCATTGAAGCATCAGATACCTTTGAAAAACTTATGGGTGATAGAGTAGAGCCGCGTCGCGAATTTATTGAAAGAAATGCATTGTCGGTTCAAGACTTAGATATTTAATTTTTTGTATATTTGTTAGGGGTGGGGAAAGAAGCTTTTTTAAAAAAGTTTTTTCCTTCCTCGAGTAAAAAAATATTTTCCGGTCATACCGGAAGCGAGGCAGCATGTCTGATCAAGATAAAATTAGTATTGAGAAAGAGTTACGCAAATCCTATTTGGAGTATTCTCTTTCGGTTATCATAGGCCGTGCCATTCCAGACGCGCGTGACGGTTTAAAACCTGTACACCGCCGCATTATGTTTGCACAGCACGAGCTTTCCAACTCCTATAACAGACCACATAAAAAGTCTGCCCGTATCGTGGGTGACGTTATTGGTAAATATCACCCCCATGGTGATTCTGCTGTGTATGACGCTCTTGTACGTATGGCACAAGAATTTGCCATGCGTGACCCGCTCATTGACGGGCAAGGGAACTTTGGCTCCATTGACGGTGATGCCGCCGCCGCCATGCGTTATACAGAAGCGCGCATGTCTCGTCTTGCCGGTGAATTTTTAAATGATATTGAAAAAGAAACGGTAGATTTTCGCCCCAACTACGATAATACTTTACAAGAACCAGCAGTACTGCCCACTAAGGTACCTAATTTACTTTTAAATGGTACTTCAGGTATTGCTGTAGGTATGGCCACCAACATTCCTCCGCATAATCTTGGCGAACTTTCCGATGCCTTATTGCATTTATTGGCCAATCCGGAATGCACGGTGAAAGATTTGATGGAGTATGTAAAGGGTCCAGATTTTCCCACATACGGCTTTGTTTATGCCGGCCAAGGTTTACATGATGCCTATCACACAGGTCGCGGCACAGTTAAAATGCGCGGCAAGGTGGAAGTGGAAGAAAGAAAAAAAGGCTTTCAATCCATAGTTATTCGAGAAATACCCTATGGTCTTAATAAATCACGCTTGGTAGAAAACATTGCTGCCTTGGTTCATGACCGTAAAATTGATGGTATTTCTGACTTGCGTGATGAATCAGACCGCAAGGGTATTCGTATTGTGGTGGAATTAAAACGTGGTACCATTCCTGAAATAGTTATTAATTCTTTATATAAATTCACACCCTTAGAGTCTTCATTTGGTATTAATATGTTGGCTGTTGTGGATAATAGACCGCAACTACTCAACCTCAAGTCCGCATTGCGTTGCTTCTTAGAACATAGACGTGACGTTATCATTCGTAGAACACGTTATGACCTTGCTAAAGCCGAAGCACGCGCGCATATTTTAGAAGGTTTGCGCATTGCACTGGATAATATAGATGAAATTGTGGCCATTATTCGTGCATCGGCCACGCCAGAAGAAGCGCGCCAACGCTTGATACAACGTTTTGATTTGAGCGAAATTCAAGCTAAAGCCATTTTGGAAATGCGTCTGCAAAGACTTACAGGTTTGCAACGTGATGAACTCATGGCAGAATATAAAGATATTTTGCAAAAAATTGAATATTTCAAATCCATATTAAATAATGTGGAAGTTTTGAGAAATGTTATTCGTGAAGAAATAACGCATATACGCGATACTTTCGCCACCAAGCGTCGTACGGAAGTGCTGATAGATGAATTGGTTGGTATTGATATTGAAGATCTTATCCCTGATGAAGAAGTGGTCTTTACGCTTTCACGTCGTGGCTATATGAAACGTACCACCCTTGATAATTATCAGCAGCAAAAACGTGGCGGTAAAGGCATTGCGGCCTTGCATACTTCTGATGATGATTATGTGCAAGAATTCTTAACCACCACAAATCATCAATATCTTTTATTGTTTACCAATAAAGGACGCATGCATCAAATTAAAGTGCATCAAGTGCCTGAAGGTAGCCGTACTGCCAAGGGAATGCATATAGCAAATATTTTACCCATGGAAGAAAATGAATGGGTAACCACTGTACTTTCTGTACGCGAATTTGCTGAAGATAAACATTTCCTCTTTGTGACCAAACGCGGCATGGTGAAGCGTTCTTCTGCTTCTTTATATGCTAAATGCCGCAAAACTGGTCTTATAGCTGTAGGTTTAAAAGATGATGATGAATTGGTGGTAGTACGTCCCATTAGGGATGATAGCCATATAGTTTTAGCCACAGCCAATGGTTTTTCCATACGTTTTTCTTGTAAAGATGTACGTCCCATGGGTCGTGGTGCCACCGGTGTTAAGGGTGTGGCCTTGCGTCGTGATGATGCCGTTGTGGCATGTGTTATCCTCAAATCTGAAGATCAAACCACAGAAATAATGTCCATTTCTTCCAATGGATTTGGCAAACGTACACGTGTGGATTTATATCGTGCTCAATCTCGTGGCGGTAAGGGAATCATTAACTTTAAGGTTACTTCCAAAACTGGCCAAGTGGTGGGTGCCATGCCCGTACGTGATGATGATGGTCTTGTTTTACTCACTTCTGCCAATAAAATTGTGCGTATAGGTGTGGATGAAGTACGTTCTAAGGGACGCGCCACCATGGGTGTTATGCTTGTACGTATGGATAATGGCGCCACAGTGGTAGGTTTTGACCGCGTAGATGAAGGCGGCGCACGTAAAGAAGATTATGATGAAGATGAAAATATCATAGTGGACGAAAGCGCTGCAGGTATTATATCTGAAACAGAGACAACATCTGAACAAAGTGCTGTGGAGAATACGTCCACACCTACGGAAAACACTGAGGAGTAATGTTGCGCATTGCTTTTATCACAAGTACTTTATTTGTAATGTTTTTTCTTCTTTTTGCTGTGTTTGATGCGCGGCAAAAAGAAGATATATTACAAAGTATTTCTCATGCCATAGAGCAGGAAGACTGGTTTGAAGCAGAAAAACTTTTTAAAAAAAATTTAGCTGCTGAAATTGATATGGAAAATAGCTGGGCGGCATGGCTTTTATTTATAGATATGAGCCGCAAGTCAGCTTTACATCCTGATGTACTTCTTTCGTACCTTGATGATATGTTGAAAGACTATGGGCAAGACCCCATAAAGAAAAAATTTATTTTACATGAAATAGCTGTGGTGACAGAAAGACAAAATGTCTTTACCAAAAGTTTAGCAGCCTGGGAGAAATACGCCAGACTTCGCTCTTTAAGTGTGGAGGAAGCGTATAAAGTGTATCTTATATTGATACGCATGTATTATGATAAAGGTGATTTTGCAGCAGTACAAGAAACATTAAATGATTGTATAGCATTACAAATTGAGCCTGAAAAATCTGCCTATTGCAAATATGCCTTGGCTGATATTTATGCCAATAAGGGTGATTTTGTAGTGGCCACAGAATATATAACATCTGCTTTAGAGGCAGATATATCTGCTTATGAAAAGGCGCAATTTTATTTTTTGTATGCAGATATTTTAGAGTTTCAAAGAAAAAATAAAGAAGCTTTAGAATATTTTACCATGGCACAAGAACATTATGGTAATCAGGCTGTAGTGCAAAATCGTATAGCACACTTAAAGAAAATTTTAAAAATAAAATAAAGTGAAACCTTTAAGGTAACACAGGGGTAATTATGATTCATCATGATTGTGGTCTTCTTGGTATTTCCGATCACACAGAAGCGGCACGCTTAACTTATTTTGGTTTATATGCGCAGCAACATAGAGGTCAAGAAAGTGCTGGCATTGTGACGTGGGATGGTGAAAATTTACACGAACATCGCGGCATGGGTTTGGTGCCGGATATTTTTTGTGAGCAAGATTTTGTAAAACTCCAAGGCAATACAGCTCTTGGGCATGTGCGCTATAGCACTACAGGTGTTTCTTTTGTGCGCAATGCACAGCCTTTTGTGGTAAACTTTAAAGGTTCACAAATTGCTTTGGCACATAATGGCAATCTTGTTAATACAGAAGAATTACGTGCTGAATTGGAAGATCATGGTGCCATTTTCCAAACTACCACAGATTCGGAAGTTTTTGTGCATCTCTTGGTGCGCGCCATGCGTACACGATGTTTGGAAGACGCTTTACGCGAAGTATGTTCTAAAGTACGTGGGGCTTATTGTCTTCTTGTGTTGGTAGATGGTAAAATGGCTGCAGTGCGCGATCCGCATGGTTTTCACCCCTTGGCTGTGGCAAAATTAGACAAATCATTTGTATTTGCCTCAGAATCATGTGCTTTTGATCTTTTGGAGGCAGAATTTATCCGCTCCATAAAGCCGGGTGAAATGGTCATAGTGGAGGGGGAAACATTACGTAGTGAAACAATTTTCTCCTACTTCTTACCGCAGCCAGCCACACCCAAACAATGTATTTTTGAATTGGTGTATTTTGCCAGACCTGACTCTAATATTTTTGATGAAAATGTCTATTTGTGTCGTAAGCGTATGGGATGGCAATTGGCTCATGAATCCACACCCGACGTGGATTTTGTTATGCCTTTCCCTGACTCTGGGGTATATTCTGCTGTGGGCTTTGCACAATGTGCAGAACTTCCCTATGAACATGCCATGATACGTAACCACTATGTGGGGCGCACATTTATTCAGCCTTCACAAAATATGCGTAATTTTGGCGTACGCATAAAAATTAATCCTGTACGTGAAATGATTGAGGGAAAGAAAATTTGTATTGTGGATGATTCCATCGTTCGCGGTACCACCATGACGACACGTGTAAAAAAATTACGTGAGCTGGGCGCCAAAGAAGTACATATCCGAATTTCTTGCCCGCCGGTAAAATTCCCCTGTTTTTACGGTATTGATTTTGCTGATCCAAAGCATTTAATTGCAGCTAATCACAGTGTGGAAGAAATTCGAAAAATGCTAGACGTTGACTCATTGCACTATTTAACTATAGAAGGGCTGTTACGCTCTGTAAATAATGAAGACCATTATTGCACAGCGTGCTTTACAGGGGAATATCCTGTGCCTTGTAATGCTTCACGTGAAGCATGTTCTTCTGGTTGCATGAAACGTTAAATAAAAAATACATAGTTGTGTTGAACCTGTATTGTATACAGGTTCAGCTTTTTTGTTTTATATTAAAGGCTATTGTAAGGAACTTACTGGTATGACAACACAAAGCATTAAAGGTTTTGCAGATTTATATCCGCCTCAAAGCACCACCTTTACTTTCATTGAGGATACGGCGCGTAAAATTTTCCAGCGTTATGCTTATGAAGAATTACGTACACCCATCATGGAATTTACAGAGCTTTTTTGCCGCGGCATAGGCACTGAAACAGATGTGGTGCAAAAGGAAATGTATACCTTTCCTGACCGTAAAGACCGTTCTTTGACTTTACGTCCTGAGGCCACAGCCGGTGTTATGCGCGCTTATATTCAAGCCAAAAAACATAATGCAGAAGCGGTATCTAAGCTTTTCACCTATGGCCCTATGTTTCGCTATGAACGCCCCCAAAAAGGGCGTATGCGTCAATTCCATCAAATTAATTGTGAATGTTTAGGTGCAGCGCATCCAAGAACCGATGCCGAAGTTATTATTATGCTCACTAATTTTTTAGAAGAGCTTGGCATTAAAGATTTCCAAATTCAAATTAATACTTTGGGTTGTAGTACTTGTCGTCCTGAATATAAAGCTTTACTCACCAAATATTTGCGCGAACTCGATCAAACTGCTTTATGTGATGATTGTCGCCGTAGAGTTGAAACAAATCCTTTACGTGTATTAGATTGTAAGGTTCCCACTTGCAAAGAGCACACCCAAAAGGCACCGCAATTACCACATCATGTATGCGAAGCATGTTCCATAGACTTTGCCGAAGTCTTATCTTTATTAGAATATAAAGATATAGTGAAAATTACAGTGAATCCACGTTTGGTACGCGGCTTAGATTATTATTGCCGCACTACCTTTGAAGTGGTATCTGACGGCATAGGCGCGCAAACATCCATAGCTGGTGGTGGCAGATATGATGGTTTGGTAAAGCAATTGGGCGGGCCAGATGTGCCCGGTATTGGCTTTGCGTGTGGTATGGAACGCTTAGCAATGCTTATACCGGATATGCCTAAAATACGTCCGCATTTCCATATTGTTTTTTGTGATGACAGACGTGCTTCACATATGGCTTTCAATGTGGGCTTAGTATTACGTCATAGTGGTTTTGTGGGTGACTATACCCATAGTGGCGGTTCTTTTAAAAGCCAAATGCGTCAAGCAGGAAAATTACAAGCTCATTTTGCCCTTATTATGGGAGAAGATGAGATAAATAACATGACAATAACTGTGAAACATATGGATAGCGGCGAACAAGAAAGCGTTGCTTTAAATGACATAGCTCCATATTTATCAAAAAAATTACAAGCAATTGTGTGCGGGGAAGAACATGAGTCAAAGTAATGAACAAAATTTAAATGTCCAAGCAGAACACCAACAATATATACAAGCCCTTGGTGATTGGAAACGTACACATCATTGCGCCGAAGTCACTTTAGCCAATGATGGGCAAAGTGTGTGTCTTATGGGTTGGGCGCAGTATCGCCGTGACCATGGCGGTCTTATTTTTGTGGATATGCGCGACCGTCAAGGCTTAACTCAAGTGGTTTTCAGCCCAGAAGTGGCTCCTGATGCGCATGAAACCGCCAATATTTTACGCTCAGAATATGTATTTGCCATTAAAGGCACAGTACGTCCGCGTCCTGAAGGCATGACCAACGCTAATATGGTTACCGGTGAAGTGGAAGTGGTAGTACATGAATGGAAATTGCTGAATACTTCTAAAACTCCTGCTTTCCCCATTGAAGATCGTTGCGATGCTGGCGAAAACTTACGTTTGCAATGGCGTTATTTAGATTTACGTCGTCCTAAAATGGCGCAAGTTTTCCAATTACGTCATAAAGTGGCGCAAGCTGTACGTCGTTATTTAGATGATAATGCCTTTTTAGAAATTGAAACGCCTGTACTTACCAAGTCCACACCCGAAGGGGCGCGTGATTTCTTGGTACCTAGCCGCGTTAATGAAGGTCAATTCTTTGCCTTGCCACAGTCTCCGCAAATTTTTAAACAATTGCTCATGATTTCCGGCATGGATAGATATTTCCAAATTGTGCGTTGCTTCCGTGACGAAGATCTTCGTGCTGATCGTCAGCCTGAATTTACGCAAATTGATATTGAAATGAGCTTTGTGGATGAAGAGCAAGTCATGTCCATGGCGGAAGCACTCATGGCTCATGTATTTAAGTCTGTGAAAAACATTGATATTCCCTTACCATTTCCTCGCATGCTTTATGATGATGCCATGGGTCGTTATGGTGTGGATAAGCCAGATACACGCTTTGATTTAGAATTGAAAGATATCACTGCCTCTGTACGTGGTTCAGGCTTCAAGCTTTTTGCCACGGCGGAATTGGTTAAGGGCATGAAGGTTTCTGGCGGTGAAAGTTTAAGCCGCAAAGAGATCGATGAATTCACAGAATTTGTAAAAATTTACGGTGCTCAAGGTCTTGCATGGATTAAAGTACGTGAAAATGAGTGGCAATCTCCCATTGCAAAATTCCTTTCCGATGCAGAAAAAGAAGCCATTAAAGAAGCTTTAGATTTGCAAGTGGGTGATATTGCTTTCTTCCAAGCAGGGGAGAGTTCCATGGTTAATGCAGCTCTTGGTAACTTGCGTGTGCATTTGGGCTCTTATCTCAAGCTTATCCCTGAAAATACCTTTAATTTCTTGTGGGTAACAGATTTCCCTCTTTATGAGCATGATGCCGAGGAAAATCGTTATGTGGCTTGTCACCATCCTTTCACTTCTCCGGCAGAGGGGCATATGGAACTTATGCGCACAGAGCCTGCTAAAGCACGCGCTCGTGCGTATGATATGGTGCTTAATGGTTCGGAAGTGGGTGGCGGTTCCATACGCATTCACTCAGGCGCCGTGCAAAGAGATATGTTTACTGCCTTGGGCTTTTCTGAAGAAGAAGCTGAAGAACAATTTGGCTTCCTTATCAATGCCTTAGAACATGGCGCACCTCCTCATGGCGGTATAGCTTTTGGTCTTGACCGTTTAGTTATGCTTTTGTGCGAGGCTCCCAGCATTCGTGATGTTATTGCTTTCCCCAAAACACAACGTGCCACATGCTTACTCACTGCTGCACCTTCGGAAGTGTCTGCCAAGCAATTACGTGAGCTTGGTTTACGCTTGCGTGAAAAGCCCGTAACAACAGAAGGTTAATTGTATAAATATTGTTGTGAGGGGATTTTTTTCCCCTCACAGACCCCCCCTCCAAAAAGCTAATGGAGTAATTTATGCTCACTATAAAGCGCGTTTTGATGGAGTATGGGGGTGTAGGCTAAAGTTCAACTTTTTGTGCTAGCAAAAGGTATTTTCTTAGCCTACGGAAATGTTCATTCTTGAGGTTCTTATGGCCATATTAGAGTTACTTAGCTATCCAGATCCCCGTCTTGCAAAAATTTGTGAGCCTGTGGCAGAAATTAGTCCTGAAATTCATACCCTTGTACAAGATATGATAGAAACCATGTACGATGCTCCCGGTGTGGGTTTAGCCGCGCCGCAAGTGGGGCACCTTGTACGTATTTTTATTATGGATGCCAGTGGTAGTGAAGAAGACAATGATTTACGGGTATTCATAAATCCTGAATTAGAGCTTTTGGGTGATGTGCTTAATAGCGGGCAAGAAGGGTGCTTATCTGTGCCTTTTAATTATCGTGCCGATGTTAAACGTCATGAAAGTGTGCGTATTCGGGCATTGGATTTAGATGGCAATCCCATAGATGAAATTTTATCAGATTTTACTGCCATTGTGGCGCAACATGAATTTGACCACCTTAATGGTAAACTTTTTATTGATCATATAAGCCGTTTACGTCGCACTATGTTTGACGGTAAGGTAAAAAAAGCTTTAAAACGTACAGGCTAATGTACGAGGAATATATATGTCGCAAGAGTTAGCAAAACTAAATATTGTTTTTATGGGTACACCGCCTTTTGCGGCGCATATTCTTTCACAATTGCTCCAATCTGAAATATGTCATGTGAGCGCTGTGTATTGCCAACCTGATAGACCGGCAGGGCGCGGCAAAAAGCTTATGCCTCCTGCTGTAAAGGTTTTGGCTGAAGAGCATAACATAGACGTGTATCAGCCTTTGAATTTTAAAAGTGAAGAATCCATTGCGCAATTAGCCGCTTTAAAGCCTGATGTTTTGGTGGTGGCTGCCTATGGTCTTCTTTTACCGCAGGTTGTTTTAGATATTCCTCGTATCGCTCCCATTAATGTACATGGCTCTCTTTTACCCTTATATCGCGGAGCAGCTCCCATCCAACGATCCATCATGGACGGACATGATGAAACTGGTGTGGCTATTATGCAAATGGAAGCCGGCCTAGATAGTGGGCCAGTGTATCGCAGTAGAGCAGTGCCCATTGCAGAACATACGGCAGATTCTATGCATGATCTTTTGGCACAAGTGGGTGCTGAAACTTTATTAGAAGTTTTACAGCCCATGGCACAAGGGGAAAATGTTTCTGCTGTGGTTCAAGATCACAGTCAAAGTACGCATGCCCCTAAATTGCGTAAAGAAGATGGTCTTATTAATTTTCAAAATTCTGCCGCTCAAGTACACGCTCAAGTGCGCGGCGTGACTTCTTGGCCGGGTGCTCAGGCGCGTATTTTAAGGCCTGAAAAAGATTTTTGTGATATAAAGCTTAGCCCAGGGCGCATAGGCGCTCTTGTGGAAGATATGAGCGTAATTTCCACAAATGTTCAAAATAAACCCCAAGCCGGAGAAATTTGGCGTTTAGCCGATGGATCCTTGGCCATAGCCACTGCGGATAAGTGGTATATACTAGATAAAGTGCGTCCGCAGGGTAAGGGTGAAATGAACGGCGCTGCTTTTGCCAACGGTTATTTGGACAAAGGATGTGGGCCGCTAGCTCAAGTGCAGGGGTAAAGTATGTTGTGGAAAAAAAATCCTCTCTCTTTACCAAAATCCATGTACGGCGGTGTGGGTAAGTGGCTTTTCATTACCCTTATGTATGCCTCGTGTTTTTTGCTTTGTCTGTTCATTCTTCTGGCATGGCTTATCCCTTATGTGGGTTTTTCAGCCATTCATGTGAGTCTCCCTTATATTTTAGGTTTCATTAGCATTGTACTTATTCTTGTTTTACTGTGGATGTGTATAACTCTTGTTTACCATGTATACACGGGAAAACATTTTTTAGGTGCAAGACGAGTTCATGGTCTTACTGTGCGGCTCATGTTTCCGCTTATGGTTTTACTCGGTAGGATGGTGGGTGTTCCACGTGAAAAAATTCGCCTTTCTTTTGTGAAGGTGAATAATGAAATGGTGCTTGGCGAATTACTCACACGCGAGAAAGAAAAGGGCGAAAAAATTTCAGGTGACAAAGTTTTAATTCTGTTACCACATTGTATTCAATATGCTGATTGTCCCTTGCGTGTTTCTCGATCAGCGGATTTATGTAAACGTTGTGGGCAATGTCCCATGGGCGATATTTTGTCATTGCGCGATATTTATGGTTTTACCGTGGTCATTGCCACAGGGGGCACTATTGCTCGTAAAATTGTTGTGGAAACAAGACCAAAGCTTATTCTTGCCGTGGCCTGTGAAAGAGACCTTACTTCTGGCATTCAAGATACCTACCCATTATTAGTGTATGGAATTATCAATGAGCGTCCCTTTGGACCTTGTTTTAACACTAAGGTGGATGTTTCCCTATTACAAAATGCTTTAAATTTATTTTGCACACCCAAGCCTTTAAGCTAAATTCAAACGTAAGGAACACCATGAAAGAGCCCAAACAAACGCTATTACAAGATCATTGCCCAGATGCACGGTCTTTGGCTGTACAGGTTTTGCTTCACGTGAAACCATCACAGCCTTTGCAAGCCTCCTTGGATACAGGTTTGCGAAATACTTCTTTGACGCAAAAAGATCATGCTCTTTGTACAGAACTTGCTTATGGTACCATGCGTTTTGCTTTGCGCCTAGATGCTGTGCTGGATACACTCATGAAAAAAAGGTCTGCTGTTCCACAGGAGATGCAAGTTATTTTACGAGTGGCTGCTTATGCCTTACTTTATTTAGATAGAGTGCCGCACCATGCCACAGTGAACTGGGCAGTGGAAATTATTAAACGCCGCTTTGGGCAATCCTTATCCAAAGTGACCAATGGTACTTTGCGTTCCATAATTCGTTTAGAAGGTAAAGCCCTCGAGAGGGATTTTTATGCACAGGCATGTGATTATTTTTCAGTACCCGCATGGCTGTATAAGCATACTGTTGCTAGTTACGGACAAGAAGATGCGGAGCGTATTTTTACTCGCTCTTTGCAAAGACCAAAAATTGGTATACGCTTAAATCCACGACATAAACTGTACGATGCTTTAAAAGAGTATTTTGAAAATAATGGCAAATCAGAAACAGTGGAAGCAGTTGAAGGTGAGCATGATACAGCTTCGTCTTTTACGGCTAAAGCTGTGGGCTGGACGGGTTTTGTTTTTGAGCAGGGTCATTGTCCGCGTGAAGTATTAGGTCAAAATACAAACAAATTGCACGACGCTGGAGCTTTTTCGTGGCAAGCGGCTGGCTCACAAATAGTGCTTAAAAAATGTTTTGAAGCTGTACCGGATTTAAAATTTTCCCCTTTATGGGATGCTTGCGCAGGGCAGGGCGGTAAATCCTTGGCTCTTTTGGAGCAGGGACTTGAAGTGCCTTTAGCCACTGACATCAATAAAGGTCGTTTAATGCTTTTACGTGAAACAGCGCACAGATTAAAAGTACCGTGCCCTGAAGTGGTATGTGCATCAGCTTCAAGTTTTGTAACCCAAGATTGGCAAGGAAATATTTTGTTAGATGTGCCTTGTTCTGGCTTTGGTACTTTATCACGTCGCCCTGAAATTCGTTTACATCGATCGCAAAACGATATGTTAAATTTGGTAGGTCTTCAGAAAAAGATACTACGCGCTAGCTACGCTGCTTTAGCGGCAGGGCAATATATTATTTATATGACGTGTACATTAAACCCTGTGGAAAATGAAAAATTACTAGCGAAATTTTTAGAGCAAGAGAGTGGGGCACAGATGGTATTTTCTTGGCAAACACCCCATGACCATGCGTATCTAGAAGGTATGTATGTGGCTGTTATAAAAAAATCAGCGTAAAAAATAAAAAAAGCACAGCGTAAACTGTGCTTTCTTTATTTGCCATAAAAATATATTTATTGTTTCACGGGAAACGTATCATCATCTAGCTTTTCATCATGTATGCCCATGCTGAGTAGTATTTGTGTTAGTTCTTCTGCATTGGTATATGTTAGCGTAATGCGACCTCTTTGCTCATTACCGCTGATGGCTGTTTTCACCAGCATTCTTTCTTTCATTCTGTCTTGCAATCCCTTCAGATAGGGTGACTTTGTACGTGAGGCACCTTTTTTAGGGCTGGGTTTATTTTCTTCAATCAGTGTATTTTCTTCTGCTGTCACTGAAGCTTGTTCTTGATTTTCAGACTCATCATGATGTTCCGTCTGCCAAGGAAATGATGCATGTTGCTTTATGTAGTTGACGGCAGCTTCTGCATCACGCACACTTAAACCTTGTTCTACTATGGCTTTAAAAAGTTCTTCTTGCGCTTCACTGCCATTATCAAGGCTAAGGAGGGTACGGGCATGGCCAGCTTGTATGACACCCTCATTTACAGCTGCTTGCATATTTGGCGTAAGTTGTAAAAGACGTAGGGTATTAGCCAAAGCAGAACGACTTTTTCCTAATCTTGTGGCTAGTTCTTCTTGCGTAATGCCGCATTCTTGTCGTAAACTATGCAATGCTAAAGCCTCTTCAATGGGGGTGAGGTCTTCGCGCTGGATGTTTTCGATAAGAGCCGCTGCCATAACTTCTTCATCTGTCATTTCTTTGATGAAGACAGGTACTTCGTTAAGGCCAGCTTTTTTGGCCGCACGCCAGCGACGTTCACCCGCCACTATTTCGTAATTTTTATTGTGTGCCTTAGGGCGTACTAATATGGGCTGTAAAATGCCGTGTTGCTCAATGGATGAAGCAAGCTCTGTGAGAGCTTCTTCGTCAAATTGCCTTCTAGGTTGATTAGGATTTGGCACCAATTTGTGTATGGCGAGAATAGTGCTATCGTGCTTAGTTTCAGGGCCCTCACTCTGACCCCATAATGCATCTAGGCCTCTGCCCATTTTTGGTGTTTTGCTCATTGTATGTCTCACTTTATTATTGTAATATCACTTAAAAAGGAATCGTTATATGAAAGATAAAAAAACTGATCATATTTTATATCTTGTTACTGGGCAAGGTCACATTCAATCTGTGCAGCTTTCTTCTGAGCTATGGTCTCAAGTGGAAGATCATGTAAAAGCTGTAGCACTAAAAATGAGTAAACTTGACGATCCATTTGATAGACCACAGCCCTTGGATGCATTACAAGAACTCAAAGACTGTTGGGATTTCACCTATCCTTATGAATCTTCCATGCATTGTGAATCTTGCGGTGTAAAGACGGAAGACTGGGAAAATGATCCTGCCCATCCCTTCCATCTAACTAATGCCAACATTGGTGGCTTAGTTGTATTACTTTGCCGTTGTGGTGCCACAGTTCGTAAAAAGCATTTTCATAGAAAAGTTGCTTACGAATGTACTCCAAAGCAATTATAAAACCTACTCTTGTTCTTCCTCAACTGCTTTGGGCTTACGCATAATAACTTCACTAGCAAGTTTTAAATATGCGTTGGCACCAGAGGATTTGATGGCATAATGAATGATTGATTTACCATGGCTAGGTGCTTCCGATAAACGTACATTACGCGGTACTACAGATTCAAATAGGTGATCTGGGAAGCACCTGCTTACTTCATTTTTCACTTCTCTTGCCAAATTATTACGCATGTCATACATGGTAAGTACTACACCAAGTAGGGCAAGATTTGGGTTTAAGCGTTTTTTCACCTGTTCATATGTTTGCAACAGTTTAACAATCCCTTCCAAGGCAAAAAATTCACATTGTAAAGGTATAAGAATTTCTTTGGCCCCGCAAAAAGCGTTCAGAGTTATAAGACCAAGGGAAGGAGGGCAGTCAATGATAATAAATTCAAAATGCTCATCTAATACCTCTAAGCATTCGCTAAGATAATATTCTCTGCCTAGTTTATCCACAAGCTCAAGCTCAATAGCTACTAAATCTGTAGTGGCTGGCAGTACGTGCAAGAAATCTCCTGCAGTAGGAATAACATAATCTAAAGCATTTTGCGGATCATAAATGGCTGTGTATACAGTTCCTTTAATATCAGAAGGTTGAATACCAATGCCACTGGTACTATTAGCTTGAGGGTCGCAGTCAATGAGAAGAACTTTTTTTTCCATTACTGCTAAAGAGGCAGCAAGGTTTATGGCTGTGGTTGTTTTACCAACGCCACCTTTTTGATTTGCAATGGCAATAATTCTGGCCACGTGATGCTCCTTATGTATATGCAGACGCTGTGTTTCACATGAAACATAGCCATAATGTGTTCTGTCTTTTATAGGTAAGAACTGCGTCTGGGTCAACAGGGAGTTTTCTTTTTACCCTAAAAGCTTCAGCTAACCGTCAAAAAATATGTAGAAAATTTTTAATAAAAATTCATATAAAACATCTTAGCATCTAAATTCTTTAC
>CAYJNA010000012.1:0-37703 GCA_964371225.1 uncultured Desulfovibrionaceae bacterium | reverse complement strand
TTAAGCTAGAAATTCTATTTTTACTGACAGTTAAGTACTTTTTCAGTGTCGACTACTTAGCATGTTTTTCCTTATGCGCCACAAGTTCTGCTTCGCGAGCAGCTTGTAAAGCAAAAGCTGCTAATACGGGCCCTGCCACAATACCCACAGGCCCAAGAGCCACCAGACCACACAGCACAGCAATGAGCACCACTACGAAGGATGTTTTTAAGCCGCCACGTAAAAAGAGTGGGCGCAGAATATTATCTGCACCAACTACTATAATGATGCACCAAAGGGTGAGCCCTATGGCGGCGGTTTTTGAAAGGGCAAACCATGCATAAATAGCGGCAGGGAGCCACACTAAACTGGTGCCAACCAGTGGAATGGGTGCCACAATGGCCGATACAAGCCCCCAAAAAGCCGCACCTGGTAGGCCGGCCACCGCAAAGCCTATGCCGCATAAAACCCCTTGGATAAGTGCCACAAGCACCACACCCCAGAGTACGGAGCGAATGGCTTGGCGTATGGTTTCCACAAAGCGACGTAGTACTTCTTCGGGAATGCGAGAAACAGCTTTAAAGAAGGATAAAAAGTTAGAAGCGTAAATAATGCCTATCATGCTAAGAGAAATGAGTACGCAAAGACGCACGGCAAAGGTCATGGTGCTGCCGGCAATGCCCACGCTTTTACTCACGACTGTTTGAATAGCAGAAGCAAGGAAAGCGGTAAGTTCATTTCCCAATTGTGCTATACCGCCTTCAAGTCCTGGAACCATGCGTATCCAAGAGTCAATATCATCTACAAAAGCTTGCATTTCAGGGCCGTAAATCCACCCAGAGCTTTGTAGGTTATTTAACATGTTTAAGCCCAATATGGCTTGAGGTATTACCATAAGTATAGCAATGGTAATGGGGAGTATAATGCTGATACAAAGGCCTAAAGTAACGCATGCAAAAGCAGTTTTTTTATTGCTACGGCGTAAAAGGCGTTGATAGAGTGGATGTAAAAAACACGCAAAACATGTGGCCAAGAACACTTCTGTGGGGAAAGGCCATAATAATACAGCCCAGCTTATAAGGACAAAAATAGCATAAACTTTGTGCACGTGGTTTTCCTTTGTGTAATCCTAATATTAGGAATAAATATATACGTCTCCTGAAAAAGCAGAAAAAAAGTGCCACCTGAAATAAAGGTGACAAATTTTTAATAGTCAAAATATCCGCATGTTATGCATTATAAAAGCCTAGGGAGGAGTTTCCCAGCATGTATTTACAATGCAAGTTTTTTAATTTTGGCATCTATCTTGCTTTAGTGAAAGCAGTCCTAACAGGTTTATCGTAGTTAGGCAAATTTTTCCACATGGGAGGACGATGTGAAAAATGTTACCAATGCCATAAACACAATGCTTCATGTTCACAAAGCGTCCAATGTGCCCATGAATGGCGAAAAGGTTTCCTCTTGGCAAGAGCATATGCCTGTTGCAGAGGAAGAGCAAGCTTTAAGCGTTATTGAACATTGTGTGCGCACCTTTGGCGCCGACGCCTTACAAGAATTAGAAGAACGCGTAGAGCTTTTACAAGAAGAATTTCTTGCCCATGTATGCGCTCGCTTACAGGAAAAAAATATTCGTCTGGATGAAAGACTTACTTTAAGCCTTTCTCATGATAATATGCTTGTATTACAATGCCAAGAACATGAAGAAGCCCTTTTAGCTGTTTTGGGTGAGGATGCATTACTACGCCAGCGTTTACAAAATTTACGCGCTGCAGCATTTTTAGCACAAGGTTTGCAATATTTTTCCGCCGCTAAGGCAGAAAAGCCCGTTTCACATTTAGGGGAATACCACATTTGCCTTAAAGGAAAGCTTTCACATTTTTATTTAAAATAACTGACAATACAAATAGTAAGACATGGTATCGTCAACGGATAATAAATGCTTTGCATTGTATTTTGCCAGAATATACATACGTCAGTATATGTATTCTGGCAATTTTTATATGGTTCTTTGAGAGAATGCCAAAATACTCTTTTCAGAGCAGTGTAAATAAGATATTATGTTTAACGTAGTGGAATGTTATTTTAAAATTTTAAATGAAATAATTTTTCATAGGTGGCATATCTTGTGCCTCGTAATGGTACTTTTGGACAGAGTGTGTCCTTTGAAAATGTGTGAAGCGCGTTTTCCATTATCGAGTAAATAAGGAGTTTTAAATGACCATACCCATGCGCCGTAAAGAGCATCAAAGAACTGATGAGGCATTTTTTTCCCAAGTTTTAAAGCAGGCAGATGTGCTCTATGTGGCTTTTAGTACTGAAGCAGCTCCCTATGTGTTACCATTAAATCATGTGTATGTTGAAGGGAAAATATACATGCACTGTGCTTTGGAAGGGCGTAAAATAGACTGTATAAAGCAAAATCCGCAGGTTGGTTTTACCGCTGCCACGGATGTGAGCATTGTGCCTGAAAAGGCCACCACGTGGTTTAAATCTGTGGTGGGGGTAGGGTGTATGCGTATAGTGGAAGAAGATGAAGAGAAAATTTTTGCACTGTCTGCTTTGACACAACGTTTTAAGGCACATTGCCAAACACCAACGCCGCCCAAATCTTTAGCGCGTACCGCTGTGCTTTGCCTTGAAATAGAAAGTATGTGTGGTAAAGAAAAAACATCTACACATAAAGAGTAATAGAAACAAAGGTACCACATAAAAAAGCCCATGAAATATTTTCCATGGGCTTTTTTATTAAGATCTTTTGCGTTGTAAAATACGCCAAATCCAGATTATGAGTAAAAGAGTATATACAAAAACTAAAGTATGTAAGTTGCCCGCAGCGCCCACAGCTTCTCCCCATGACCAAAAATAAGGCTGGCCTTTTCCAAGCATATAGGCAAGCCCTAGACAAGCCAAAAGCACAACCCAAGCGGGCGCGAGCCAAGTGATGGGGAAGGCGTTTTCCCAAAAGAAAGACTTACGGTAAAAGCGTTTTCTTCCTGCAATGACGGAGAAAATAAGCATGCAGAGCATGATGGCCACCCCAAGGTGTATGCCTTTTAAAATGGCGCAAATGGTGCCAAGGAAAGCAAAAAAGAGAGTATAATGCCAAGCTTTAGCTTGACGAATTTCTAGCCCATAAGCAAGGAAAAGGAGCATACAGCCTGAAAGTGCGCAAAGGCCGTGCAAGAGCATGGCAGTGGGTAAAGACCAGTCCAGCGAAAGATACAGATGCCCCCTTTGCCATACGGGAAGAGCTGTACAAAGAAGCAATATGGAACCCACACAAAAGGTTACGCGCGCATTGATGCTATGGGAAAGCACAGAAAGCCAGCGTCCTGCATCGCGTAAAACGCCTTTGTTTTGGCGAATTTCGTAGGTAGCTAGCAAGAGCGCCGCCATGAGCAGGGGGAGAATAAAATAAATAATTCTAAAACAGAGTACCACAGCAATGACCATTTGCTCATTGGGGGTGTTGGTCAGATGTAAAATAACAAGTTCGAAAACTCCCACGCCGCCGGGAACATGTGTGAGAACCACGGCCACTTGCGCCATAAGATAGCTTGGCAAGAATTGGCCAAAGCTTACGCCTAATTCGGGAGAAAAAAGAACATACATACAGCCAGCAGCCACGATAAGATCAATGCCAGCGACAAAGGCTTGTAATAGAGCTACTTTAAGCGGGGGAAAAGAAAATTCTTTCCCAAATACTGTTATGGGCTTACGGATAAAATGACAGGCTATAAAATACACTATGGCCATGGAAAAAAGCATTGCGCCAAGCACACGTATGTCTTTAATGGGGAAGGCGTGTAAAAATTCTTCGGGTATGATGGGCGGGGAAATCATGAAAACAAGACCGCATAAACCCAATGCACCCACCCAAAAAGTTACCGCAAGCATGAGTACAAGGCGTACAATGTCTGCTATGGAAAAGCCCCATGTGGCATAAAAGCGGTATCTTACCGTGGTGCCCCCTAGCAGGGCGCCAAAATTATAACTGACTGTTTGCCCTATGAAGGAAACCAGCGAAACACGCTTTAAGGAAAGAGGTTTATGTATGGCAACCAAAGCAAGCCAATCGTAGCCCACTAATATGACGTAGTTTAAGAGCATAAGAGCCACGGAAGCTAGTAAACGCCAGTGAGAAATCTGGTCTAAAGATTCTCGTATTTGTTCTAAGCTGTAGGCTTGAAGCTTTTGATAAAGGAGATACATGGCGCCGGTAAAAATACAGGCAATAATTACGGGCCCTAGATGACGTAAATATTTTTTCATAAATGTATCCCATGAAGAAAAGCTTATAAGTGGTAGAATAAATTACAGAATGCGTGGCATTGTATGCATGCAGTCTGATTACATAAGAAAAAGCTTTAAACAGAACTTGTTATGTAATTTGTATGAATTATACACGATAGCAAGAGTTATGCAATGTTAGACAGCTTTAAGCTTGTACGCGTATATGCCATTTTTTGCAATGCAAATTTTTCTTGACGTGCATGCTCTTTACACATAAAGTCCTTTTACATGATGAACACTATTGTACGCTTCGTTGTTTTGGCAACGGGCGTACTTTTTTTCATAATAAGGACGGAAAGAGTATGAATATCCCCATTTCCAAGCAAGGTTATGCTCAACTAGAGAGCGAATTAGAACGCTTAAAAAGTGAAAGACCCCAAATCATACAAGCCATCAAGGAAGCCCGCGAAGAAGGCGACCTTAAGGAAAATGCTGGTTATGATGCTGCTCGTGAGCGTCAGGGTATGACAGAGGCTCGTATTTCGTATATTGAGTCACGTATGGGCTTATTTCAAATCATCGACCTTGATACTTTAGAAAGCGATAAAGTTATTTTTGGTGCCACTGTGGAAGTAGAAGACGTGGATACTGAAGAAAGTAAAACCTTTACTTTATTGGGGCCTGATGAAGCAAATTTTGCCAATGGGTCCATATCCGTGCTTTCTCCTGTGGGTAAGGCTTTACTTGGTAAAGAAGAAGGCGATGAAGTCACTGTGGAAATTCCCCGCGGACGTGTTACCTATGAAATTGTGTCTGTAAAATTTTTAGGTAGTAACAGAGCCGCTGGCTAAGGCTTTTTTGCGTGTCTATTATGTCGCATGCCGCTGCGTGGACCTTTCATATTGTCACTCTTGGGTGCAAGATTAATCAATACGAAAGTCAAGCCATACGTGAGGCATGGACAGCGTATGGCGGAAAAGAAGTTCCTTTAGAAGACGCTCCTCAAGTTTTCTTGGTAAATTCTTGTGCCATTACGGCACGTGGTGAGAGGGATACTCGCCATGCATTGTACCGCCTCCATCGTCTTATTGCTTCAGAAAAATCATCCCCGTGCTTGCGTATCCTTACAGGTTGTGCGGCGCCCTTGGTGGCAGAAACTTTTGCCAAACAAGAACAAGATAAATATTTTGATGTGCTCATTCCTCCCAAGGCCAAAGCTTTGCTCATGCAGGCACCGGTAGCTTGGGGGGGTGAGGGCTTCTTTGCTTCTGCCGTATGTCCTGCGGTATCTGTACCGCAGCAAGTCTATCCCTTTGGAGAACAAGGCTTTTCCATTACAAGTTTTCATAGGGCGCGCCCTGTGGTCAAAGTGCAAGACGGGTGTTCACACCGTTGTACCTATTGTATTGTTCCTTTGGTGCGCGGTAAAAGCATAAGTCGCCCTGCCATGGACGTGGTGCATGAGGTATTACGTTTATTGGATGCTGGGCACAGTGAAATTATGCTTTCCGGTATAAATTTGCACCAATACGGACGAGATCTTGTGGCAAAACAGAATGATGCCGTGGCAGATTTTTGGGATTTACTTGCCTTATTAGAAAAGCACGTGGCGCCGCTATGGGCAGGGCGAGCCCGTTTGCGTATATCCTCTTTGGAGCCCAGCCAGTTAACTTCTAAAGGGCTGGACATTCTTACGGCTTCATCGCTCTTATGCCCACACTTACATTTGTCTTTGCAGCATGGTTCACCGGCTGTACTAAAAAAAATGGGGCGGGGGCATTATAAACTTCCGGCTTTGATTGAGAATATACATGCATTACGCTCTTCTTGGCCGCTCATGGGCTTGGGGGCGGATATTCTTATGGGTTTTGCCGGAGAGAAAGAAGAAGACGTGCAAGCCACATTGGCGCTTATTAAAACCTTAGGTTTAAGTTATGCCCATGTGTTCCCTTACTCTGTACGTCCGGGTACGCCCGCGGAGAAATTTCCAGAGCAAGTGGCACATGCAGACAAGCTTGAAAGGGCAGCGCGGGTGCGTGCTTTGGTGGAAGAGCAGCAAAAAGCCTTTGTACAGGCTCTTTTACCACAGGAAAGCGTGGCTGTAGTGTTGGATAATGCGTCCACAGCGGAAGAGCATAGTAGCAATGAACGTGTGATAAAAGGTGTAGAGGCGCATTATGTTTCTTGCCAAATCACCGTGCCTGCGGGAGCATCTGTTACAGGTATTATTCAAGCAAGGCCTGTGGGTGTGCAAGGTGATATATTGCTGTGTCAGCCCATATAAATGAGGATTTTTACATGCATTGCCCATCAAATTCTGTAGTACATATTCTCTTTGTCTGCGAAAAAGAACATGCTTTAGCCACATTTGTGGCTCTTTTTTCGTTAAAAGAACATGCAATGCCAGACAAGTGCTATCATGTGCATATTTTAACCATTGGTATAAGTTTTGAGCAAGAGTGCGCTTTGCAAGCCTTGGCAGATGCGCATGTCATCATTGATGTACACAGTGTAGATAGTGAAAAAGAAAGTACCTCTCCCAAGGATGTGGCTGGCATTCTTACTTTGCAATTAGCCAATGTTTTTTGGGATGTAGATAAAGCTTTGTATTTAGATGCCCATACGCTCATTACGGGGGACATCTGCCCATTATATGCTCTTGATGTGAGTGTCGTTTATGCTGGGCTTGTTTATGAGATACAAAACATTGAAGCCACTGCGCTTGCGCATCAAGGGAGTGTTCATGCGCATATTGCACATAGCAAAATTATGCTTTTGCATTTGCAGCATATGCGTGAGGAAAAAGTGGTGGCAGCGCTCATGGCTTGTAATGTGCCCAAGGGGGATTATGTAGGCTACTCTCGCGCTTTACAAAAGATTTTAGGTGCTAAAAGCTTGCCATTGCCCCCAGAGTATATACAACATGTGCAGGAAAATGATAGGCATGGCGCAGCAGCTTGCATTGTCACGTGGACACCGCCCCATGCTTCCCAAACAGGAAAACTCCCCAATTTATGGTATAGGTATGCTGATAAAGCGCGTAAGGCTTATGCGGATATGTACGCTGCCTTTGAGCATAGTGAACCTTAAGCTGTCATTTGTTGTTTAGAAAAGAAAAAAGGTGCTTTAGCGGTAAATTTCCACCGTACCATCACTTTTGATGTGAATTTGGTTAATACCTTTAAAGCTGATATTTTCAAAGGTTACTTTACTGCCATCAGGGTCTTGGGCAATGATAGTCCATGTGACATCTTTGTCATCTAAATCTACCTTTACGGCCTCTTGAGGCTTTAAGGGGGCATCTAAAATGCTGTAAGCTTTATCGCTGGAGCTGATACCAAGGTAGATGGCATCTAAAGGAAAGTCACAAGCATTATGGATAATAACTTCACGTGCCCAAGCTTGGGCAGTGAAGAGGGTGCAAAAGATACAAGCGCCAAAGAAGATTTTTATATATTTTTTCATATGTTACCTGATATGTGTGCCCTCTGAGGACAAGTTAAGGGTAGTGCCTATATTCGTGCATAAGTAATGAACAAAATTGGAAAGTGTGTCAAGTAGCTAAGTGCAAAGTATTTCTTGCTTGCTTTGGCGGTATTTGGTAGTTTTTGCGCGCACCACCGTGAAGAAGTGGTGTTTTTTGATGCTATTTTATCATGAAGGCTTGCGCTTCATAGGCATATATTTTTGAGTGGAAAGGTGCTGACGGTGACTGAAGCTGCTTTTCACATGGGAAAGAGATATGAATTTTGTAACTTTGTCTTTTGCATTCTTTTTTATTTTTGTTTTAGCTATGCATGCTTTTGTACGTAAGGGCACATGGCCTTATAAAACGCTTCTCTTGGGTTTGAGTGGCTTTTTTTATGCCTCCGCAGGACTTACCTTCTTACCCTTGCTCTGCCTTGTGGCTGTGCTGAATTGGGGCACAGCGCGCCTACTGTATACCTACGCAAAAAAAACTCTTTTTGCCAAAGTTACTTTAGGGATAAATGTTTTTATTCATGTATGTTTATTGGTTTTTTATAAATATTATGAATTTTTCCTTGTTAATGTAGAGTTAGCTCTCAATGCCGTGGGTTTGCAATTACCCATGTATGATATTATTGCCAATGCAGAATTTTTATTTCCTGTGGGGCTTTCTTTTTATACATTTCAAGGCCTTTCTTATGCCATAGATCAATATCGTGATAAAACAAAACCGGAAAGTTTGTTGAATGTTGCTGTTTTTGTTTCCTTTTTTCCAACTATTTTAGCTGGGCCCATTTTGCGTGCCAAGGATTTTTTCCCGCAATTACGCGGTGAAGCTGTACCTAATACGCCCCTTGTGCAGAAGTATTTTTTACCGGAACATTTTGAGCAAAATGTCAGTTTGCCTAAGCAAGACGTGTTGCTAGGTTTTACTTTTATTTTAAGCGGACTTTTTAAAAAAGTTGTATTAGCCAGTTATTTGTCAGAGCATATTGTACGCGATGTTTTTTTAACGCCGGATGCTTATGCCTCTGTAACAGTGCTTATGGCAGTTTATGCCTATGCCATGCAAATTTATTGTGATTTTTCTGGATACTCGGATATGGCTGTGGGTGTGGGGTGCCTCATGGGGTATCGTTTACCGCAAAACTTTAATGCTCCTTACCTTGCGTGTAATTTACAAGACTTCTGGCGCCGCTGGCATATTACCCTGTCTTCATGGTTACGAGATTATTTATACATTCCCCTTGGCGGGAATAAACGCGGCAATAAAACAGTGAATCTTATTCTTACCATGACCATTGGAGGCTTATGGCATGGGGCGCATTTACGCTTTTTAATTTGGGGTATTATGCACGGTATAGGTTTAAGCCTTGTCCATTTTTGGCATTGGTTTTGTAAACTATGCAAAATATTTGATTTTAATGAGGCGTCGCACACAGCATATGCTTCGCAAACGTCCTCTTTATCACGCTTTTTTAAAAAAACGTATGCATTTCTTGGCTGGTTTGTAACTTTTCATTTCGTGTGTATTTTATGGATTTTCTTCCGCGCAGACACCGCAGAAATAGCCATGCAAATTATTGAAAGAATAGCACTTTGGGATAAAATAGGAGAAGGTTTTGCCCTATTGGTGCCTGTGGCCATTGTGCTAACCATGCTGACGCAAATTTTTGGGGCACGCTTATTTAAAGTTTTTGTAGCTTGCATACAAAAGGTGTGGTTACCTGTGCAAGCTGTGGTTTTTGCAATTTTGTGCGCCCTTATTCTAAAGTTAGGGCCTGACGGCGTACTTCCTTTCATTTATTTTCAATTTTAGGTTGCCTTATGAAGAAAACGACTAAAAATAAATCCGTAAAAAAGCAAAATAAAAAAATACGTAAGCTTAAAGGGCAAAAAAGAGCGCAACATCTTAATAAAAAGAGTACGCTAGCACCGCAAGCTTTTGAAAATAGTATAGCAAAAGACCAAAGCCAAGCATGTAAGGAAATCTCTGTTGCTGCATCGGCCAAGCCTTCTGCTCCCAGTGTTGCTAAGCCCCATGAAAAAGGGGTAGCATCTCCCTTACCGCCAGCAAAAGAAGTCAGGGGCTCTTCGCCTAGCAAAATGGCTTTTCTATGCTTTTTAGGTATTTTTGCTTGTATGTTATTATTGGAATCCTCGCGCTTCAAAGTTTTTTTTGAAGGAGAAAGCGGAGAATATCCTTTCTTACGTCCAGTGGGGGAAGTGGTCTCTCAAGTGGCTGAAGCCACGGGCATTGCCGCTGTGATGGAATCCATAGGTGCTTTTACGCGCGATGCAAGCCAAGAATATTTGGTGGTTTCGGATACGCCTTTGCAGGAGCAATGGCAGGGTGCTAAGAATTTTTATGCTGCGCTTTTGGGCATAGATAGCCCAGATGCTTCTGTGGCTTCCAAAGAGCACAGCTCAAAGCCCATGGAAAAAAAGCCTGAACTACCTAGTACAGAGACTGATGTAACAAGTAGTGATGCTAGTGATCTTGCTACAGAAGAAGTAGAACCTACAAGTCCGCAACCCTCTTTGGCAGAAGGAGAGCAAGAAAAAACTTCTCCAACAGCTACACATGTGGAAGAAGAAAAAGCCAAATCTGTGGTAAAGCCGGCACCCACCTACGCCTTTTATGATGCTAAACACATAACAGCTGCTCCCAGTGAAGAAGCCATTGAAGAATATCTTACCAAATTACCTGATTATGGTAAGCCGTTAAAAATTCTTATTATTGGCGACTCCATGATGATGGAGGGGCTTGGACCCACATTGCAAAAATCTTTACGTAAGCGTTTTGATGTGCAAGTGGTGCGTGAAGGGCGATATTCCTCAGGATTAAGTAAACCAGATTTTTTCAATTGGCCGGAAAATTTAAAAAAATTGCTTGAAAAACATAATCCTAATTTACTTATTATCTCTCTTGGTGCCAATGATACACAAGATATTATGGTGGGGAAAAGGCGTTTTCGTATAGATACTGAAGGGTGGGAACGTGTATATGCCATACGTGTTATTAACTTTTTAGAGCTTGCCACTGATAATAATCGTAAGGTGCTATGGGTGTCCTTACCTGTAATGGGACGTATGCCTTATGCTAATCGCACACGTTTAATCAACGCCATTACAGCGGATATGAGTTCCTTTTATCCTGCAGTAGCTTACGAAAATATAGAGCATTTACTTACACTTAATGGAAAATATACTTCTTTCATAAAAGATAAAAATAATAATTCCATCCGCTTGCGTAGTAAGGATAAAATTCACGTGAGTACAGCAGGTGGGCAAATTTTAACAAATCATATTCTTCCTTATGCCGATGAACGAGTCGATGTTATTCGTATGGAAGAGGTACAGGGTAATCCGCTTATTCCGGTGGCTGGTAAAGCCAATACAGTGCAATTTACTTCAGCCAGTAGAAAGAAGAACGTTAAATATGTTGTGTATTTGCCACAAGCTTTAGAACAAGGAGCGCAGGAGGGGGCTTTAGTAAGTACGAGTGCTGGTCAGGCTGTTACTGGTTTAGGCATCGCCATAAACGCTGCTCCACAGGGGGTATTATCAGATATTGCTCCACCGTCCACTGAGTCAAATCTTTCCGTAGAAAAGGCACAAATTGCTTTGGGGGCACCAGCTAGTATTATTGCTGTGCAAGACTTACATATGCAAAGACAAAAAGGTGTGCGCGGCATATCGGTTGAAAGTATTTTGCGCCATTCTTTACAAGGGAAGCATACGGGGAAGGCGGCAGAGAAACAAAAGGAAGAGCGTTTTCCGGTTCTGTACATATTACATGGTGCCACAGGACGTGCCGAGGAATGGAATAGATATTTAGGTAAAGAATTGCAAGCCATTGCTGATGAAAAGAGAATCATAGTGGTGGCTCCTGATGCAGAAGAGCATGGCTGGTATGTGAATAGTCCTCACGTGGCTCATAGTCAAATAGAAAGCTTCATGATAAAAGAGCTGGTGCCGCAAATTGATATGCTTTTTCCCACCAATGGCAAGCGTGCTTTGACCGGTATTTCCATGGGGGGGCATGGTGCCATGACTTTAGGTTTTAAATATCCTAAACTGTTTTCTTCAGTAGCCTCTATTAGTGGCGTTTTGGATATTCGTTTGCATGAAAAACAATGGAAAATTCAAGATGTGCTTGGTACTCTTGCGCAAAACAAAGCCAGTTGGGATAAGAATTCCGCCGTATACCTTATGAAAAATAGCAAAAAAAATGCTTTTCCCAAACAAATACTTTTCAGTACTGGATTACAAGATATTGCCGTGTTGGCGGATAATCAAAATGCGCAAAAAGTTTTGGAGGAGAAAAAAATTCCTTTTGAGTACGTAGAACTTGAAGGTGTGCATGATTGGGTATTTTGGAAACAGGAAGTTCCAAGGCATATACGTAAACAAGCTGATTTCCTCCATTTATAATATGTAAATTAGAGAAGGAAAAATGATAAGGCAGCAGGCAAACAGGGATTACCGCTAGACTTTTTGCATGGTGCGCTGTATTCTTCCTTTTTATATAAACGTTGTAGAGATAGTTCTATTTTAGTGAAAAACTCCCTAAGGATATAAATATGAAGAAAGCTCTGATTACAGGTATTACTGGGCAAGATGGCGCCTATTTAGCACGCTTTTTATTGGAAAAAGGCTATGAAGTGCATGGAATTAAACGCCGTTCCTCTTTATTCAATACCCAGCGTATTGATGATATATATCAAGGTGTACATAGTAATGAGCGGCGCTTCTTCTTACATTATGGCGATTTAACAGATAGTGCCAATTTAGTACGCTTGGTGCAAAAAATCCAGCCCGATGAAATTTATAATTTAGGTGCGCAAAGTCATGTTCAAGTTTCATTTGATGCGCCGGAATACACTGCCGATGTGGTGGGGGTGGGCACCCTACGTGTGCTAGAAGCTGTGCGCCTATTGGGGCTTGAAAAGAAAACACGCGTATACCAGGCTTCCACTTCAGAGCTCTATGGTCTTGTACAAGAAATGCCACAAAAAGAAAGTACGCCATTTTATCCACGCTCTCCCTATGCTGTGGCTAAATTATATGGATACTGGATTACGGTAAACTATCGTGAAGCGTATGGTATGTATGCTTGTAATGGTATTTTATTTAATCATGAATCACCCTTACGCGGTGAAACCTTTGTAACACGTAAAATTACACGCGCTTTACCGCGTATTATCTTAGGTATGGAAGATTGCCTCTATATGGGAAATATCAATGCCTTACGCGATTGGGGACATGCTAAGGATTATGTGCGCATGATGTGGCTTATGCTGCAGCAAGATGCTCCTGAAGATTTTGTCATTGCCAGCGGCGAACAGCATTCAGTGCGTGAGTTTATTGAAATTTCAGCAAATATGCTGGGGCTTAGCTTAGAATGGCAAGGAGAAGGCGTTGACGAAGTGGGTAAAGTGGCCGCTTTTGATGAAAATGTTCTTATGGCCTTACTTACAAAGCAAATGCAAGGTGAAAACTCTGCCACCAAGGATGCTTTCATTGCTGATACCATGAGAACCTTACGCGCCAATAAAAATTTACAAAAAGGCACAGAAGTGGTGCGTATTGATCCGCGCTATTTCCGCCCCACAGAAGTGGAAACCCTTTTGGGGCATGCTGCCAAGGCTAAAGAGAAATTGGGCTGGGAGCCACAAATTTCCTTTGCAGAGTTGGTACAAGAAATGGTGGAAGAAGATTTTGCCGGCGCAAGACAAGACAATCTTTGTATTCAAGCTGGATTTACTGTTCCAACAGTACAAGAATAGAGGTGTTTTAAGATTTCTGCACAATTTTTTGTGTTTTATACTCTGTTTGAAATGTAAAAAACCGTATTTCGTTTTTATGGCGAAATACGGTTTTTTTATAGTAATTATCGATTTCCTATTTTTTTATGATAGGGGTGTGGTTTATAAGGAATACGCACGGAAATTCCTGTGTCGTCCCATGAATAAGGTAGGTCTTGTAAAAAGGGTTTCCCCGCAATAATATTTAACAACATACCGCTGACGGCGTGCGCCATGCTATCGGCATCCTGCAATACAGTACCATGCATGGAGCCTTGAGTAATGGCAGCTTTGGCCTTTTCAGTAGCGTCAATACCAACGACAGGTATGGTTATGCCTGTTTTAGTGTTGAAGCCGAATTCTTGTAAGCTTTTTATGGCACCAATGGCCATATCATCATTATTGGAGATGATGAAATCTACCTCATTTTTATGTACGCTGAGGGCAAGATTAACGGCATTGTAAGCGCACTTTGCGTCCCAATCGCAGATGAGAGTATCACCTATTTGCTGCATGGTAAGCCCCAAGGCACGAGCTGTATGTATCGTAGCACGTGTACGTTGTAAAGCTTCAGGATTATCTAACCCTCCTTGAAGCATAAGAAAGTTGCAAACACCGTCATTATTTCTATCAAGTTGAGGGTTTTCCTTCCAAAGTTTTGTTATTATTTCCGCTTGGATGAAACTTGATTGTTCAGCATCGGTGCCCACATAACGAGCGTTTTCATAGTTTTTAAGAAAAGCTAAATTGGGTTCCTTGTTAAAAAATATGGTAGGAATATTTTTTTTACGTATAAAATTAATGATGTGTTGGCTTTCTTTAAGGTCTACCAAGTTAATGGCCAAGGCAGAAATATCTTGTTTTAAATATGTAAGTAATTGTTCTGTTTGAATGGTTTGATCATTTTTAGCATCAAAAATAGTTATTTCAGCCTTACCTTGCAAATCTTCTTCAAGGTGTTTAGCCACAGAATTAATATATATATCATCAAGTTTGAATATAAAAATGCCTATGCGTGGCTTCTTCGCGCTTGCCTCACTGGGAGTGTAGGCGTGCATATATGTAAAAAAAGAAAACAGCGCTATACACAAGGAAATAACAGTATGTTTATATGATGGCATATATTCTCCAAAATTATATTATGTGACGAAGTAAGCGTACCTTTAGGATATGTTTTTAAGTTGTATGCCAGCTCCCCATTTTAGCAACGTGTTGTGTAGCTCGTTTACATCAATGGGCTTGGTAATGTGATCATTCATGCCGGCTTCAAGGCTTTTTTCTTTATCACCAGTCATGGCATGTGCTGTCATGGCAATAATAGGAATGGTCTGTGCTTTGGGGTGTGTACTGCTGCGTATGTTCTTTGTGGCAGTGATACCATCCATAATGGGCATTTGAATGTCCATAAGGATAAGGTCAAAAGAATTATCTAAAAACGTAGCAAGACCTTCTGCACCATTGGTGGCAAGGGTAACATGAGCTCCCATGCTTTTGAGTACTTCTAAGGCTATTTCTTGATTGATTTCATTGTCTTCCACCAAGAGAATGTTTAATGGCGGCAATGAGGATTGTACCACATGGGCAAAATCTTTTTCTTCAAGCTGTGTTTCGCAGCCCTCTTGTGCGCGTATGGTGAAAGCAAAGGTGCTTCCTTGCCCTATGGCGCTTTCCACCCAAATGGTTCCACCAAGTAGACGAGTTAAGTTCTTACTGATGGCTAGTCCTAAGCCTGTGCCGCCGTATTTGCGGGTAGTGGTTCCATCCACCTGAGAGAAAGAGTCAAAAATTTTGGCTTGATCTTCAGGGGCAATACCAATGCCTGTATCGGTAACGGCTACAGCGAGAATGATATAATCATCTTGTTTTTCTTTGAGGCTAATATGCATTTTTACCGTGCCGTGGGAGGTGAACTTAATGGCATTGGAGCACAAATTAATGCAAATTTGGGCAAAGCGTAAGGGATCACTGTGTATGATGTCCGGTACTGTATCTTCCACAGTGAAATGTAATGCTAAGCCTTTGGCTTGACAACGCTCTTCAAGCATATCACGCATGGAAGCCAAGATGCCGGAAATACGAAAAGTAACGGTATTAATATCAAGTTTTTCAGCCTCAATTTTAGAAAAATCTAAAATGTCATTGATAACGCCCAATAAAGTCTTGGCGGCTGTGTCTATGCGGTGGAGAAAATCTTTTTGCTTTTTATCAGGGTTAGCCTGTAAGGCCAGATGCGTCATACCCAATATGCCGTTCATGGGGGTGCGAATTTCATGGCTCATGCAAGCCAAAAAGTCACTTTTGGCCTTGGTAGCTGCTTCAGAACGCTGCACCATATCTTTGAGTCTTGTGACCATGGTATCAAGACTGTGGGCAAGCTCACCCAATTCATCATTGCGTACTGTACTAATAAAGGTATTTTGCTTTCCTTTTGTCACAGCTCTGGCAAATAAGCTTAATTGCGTTATTTCGCGCATGATGGGCATAATCATGTAATATAAAAAAAGCATGATAATAATAACCGCAACGCTATTGGTGAGTAAAGTAGTGTTACGTAATATGGTGCTAGGGGCTGACATGAAATCAGATTCTGCCAAGGTGATGGCATAAATATCAGTTTGCGCAATGTGATGGAAGCCCATGGTATACGTATGGTTGTTAAACTCTATATTAAAAACACCAGAAGGGCTTTTTTGTAATGCCTCCATCCATGAGCCTTTGGGAAGAATAAAATCACCTTCACTAGCGATGGGAATAATATCTCCATCACTCACAGCTATAATGTGAGTAAGAATTTCGGGGTGGGTGACACTTTGAATGGCAGCATTTGCAATTTTTGTAATATGTAAAGAACTTACCAATGTACCACCATAGCCATTATACACCACCTCTAAAAAAATGGGCACAAGGGCTCTATGAACGGTATCATTGTACTGTGTGGGACCAATGTGAAAGCCTCCTGCGCGCCTTGCATCCTTGAAAGGAACGCTTTCTTTGCCCTCGATAAGGTTTCTAGCTGTAGGGGTGGTTCCGAGAATAAATTCGCCGTAATCATTTACCATATAGAAAGCATTATAATACCCGTAGGAGAGTAATATTCTTTCAAAAAGATTGGTTAAGCTGGTGCGCAAAGCATTATGCTCAGGGCGACCTTTCTTTATGGGGGGAATTTCAATAGATTGTAGCACATTGGGTAAGGAAGCCACCATAACCATGTCTCGCCCTGCTTGGCGAATTTGTGTGGAAATGCTTTCTCCAATATTTTGCGCAGTGGCTTTGAGGTGACTTTCTTTGACAGAATTTACCACAGAGGTGAAAGTAAAAAAAGTAAAAACTGTTGAGATGGTAAAAGTGATGACGACAAAGGTAACAATGCACAGAGGGAGCTTGATTTTAAGACTCAACGGGGATTGTGTAAACCAATTTATAGACATAGCGTGCTTTTATGGTAAGGGATTTATTTTATAATTTAGGCTACTGTGTGTGTTCTTCTCGAGATGGTTTATAGGTAAATTTTGTATTCATATATACACAATAAAGTACTACCTTAAGTAGTATGTGTCAATATGTGAAATAAAATTTACATATATTTCTACGTAAATTATTTCTTCACATGCGTGTACACATTTGTTAATTTTAGCATGATGGAGAAGGTTTTTGCAGTTTCACTGTAGTTGATGCTAAAATATGTGAAAACGTGTTTTCAGCATCAACTATATAGCTATGGTATTAGCTGTTATATTTTATGAATTTTGTAATTATACTTAGAGGGAATTTTATACAATATGTATTTTTTACAGCATATAAAATAAGGTTGTGATTGACTTTTTATACTGCTTTTGCTATACTTAATATATGTATAAATGTACAAAAAATATATCCTTTATTCGAAATGTGCTGTAATGTTTTTTAAGGTAAGTTGTATTACGTGGAAGCTGATATACAATGTGATGTAGAGTACGCGAAATTATGAGATAGAGCTTTGTATATTTGCAAAGTGGGATTTTCCCTTTTGTAGAAAATAAAATAGTAGTACAAAAAATGCAATAAGGAGCATGTATGCGTGTAATAGTAGGGGTATTTTTACTGTTCAGTATTTTTGTTTCACAGGCTGTGGCTCAAGAGAACTCTATTGTCTTGAACTCTGGCGTGTTTTTTGTAAAACAAGATGGAAAAAATTTGGCTTTAGATAAAAAAATGTACGTATCTTCTAAGGTGGAAAATGCTGATTGGGTATTTTTAGCTGTAGGTTCCTCACTGGCAAAAAAGTATAATCTTAAAGATGGGATTTATATTTTTTCACCAGCAAAACAAGAGGCCATACACTTCATCCCCACAGATGATGCAGATTTTTGTGCTGCCATGTATGCCTCACCCAAAAAAGATATTTTAGCTGTGGATTTTGGCATGAGTTTACAAAGAGAGCTGCATTTTTATTCTTATCCAGATCTAAAAAAAATAGGGCATACTGAGTACTTTATGCACGATGCCTATCCTGTATTGTTCTGGAAAGCAGATGGAAGTGGTGTCGCCTATGCTAGTATGAAATTTGAGGAAAATGAACCACGCCTTTGCCAGTATGACCCTTGTGGCGCGCGTTCCACGAAATTTTATTCTTTTAGCAATGGTAAGGAAGTTACACTTCAAGAAGGTACGCCTCTTTGTGACTATTGGCCTACGAGTCTTAATGGCAATACACTTGAAATTGCTTCCATATGTTTAGAAAGTGTTGAGGCATGGAGTAAAGCACCTTTAGGGCCGCCAACAGGTAGCCTCACTGTACAATTACCTTAATGAGGATATTTTATGAGAGCTGTATCATTACTTAATTGTTTGTTGTTTTTTTTCATAACTAGCGTTTGTCATTTCTCTTCTGTAGAAACTGCCATAGCTAGTGAATATCAAAAGCCAAGCTGGGTAAACACGACAGCAAAAGCTGCTGTTATTCGTAATTCGAAAGTTAAGAACATTAACAGTCCTGATTATTATATAGTTAAATTTACCATTACTTATACTAATAATAGTCGCGATAAAATTATTACCAAAATTTTTAATAAAAAAACACTTGTAGAATATATTATGCCCACGGCTTCTGGAGTAAAGAAAAAATTGTACTATAAAGGTACTTCCACAAGGGTAAACACGGTTGAACTTTATCCTGGGCAATCTACAAGTCTTGTGTATTATACTACACCTTTTAATTTTATGAAACATTTAGCTGGTGGTACAGTTGCTTCTCAAATAAAAAGGTATAATGAATTTTTGAATAGTAAAAAGATGAAATTTACTTTTAAATATTGGCATGGTTTTCAAGTGCGATCTGTAAAATTGTAATAGAACACTTTGAGACCTCTGCAAAATTCATTGCGTAAGGTCTCATGCAGTGTTGATGACAGTCACTTTAGGTGCAGATGCTAAAAGGCCTTTACGTGAAAAGCGTAGAGGTCTTTTTTAGTATCTTTTAAGTGCGACGATGAAGTTTGAAAATATATTATTAAGGTATGGAAAGAAAAGGATAACAAAAAAGCCTTACGTTTTACCGTAAGGCTTTTTTGTGGCGGGGCTGAAGAGATTCGAACTCCTGACCTACACGTTCGTAGCGTGGTGCTCTATCCAGCTGAGCTACAGCCCCGTCGACAAAAGGGAAACTACGGAAAAAAGCCTCTTTGGTCAAGCATTTTTTTTACTTTTTTTAAAATGGCTTTTTTAAACCAAAGTATAGAAAAAACACCATTTGTAAACTGTTTAAATAGTATGGCTTTATGCTTTAATGGCTTCTGCCAAAGGTGTTGTTTTCCCTGATACTGAATTTTGAGCTTCCTGCAAAGGATACGTCAGAAATTTCACGGCCATTATCCTCATCATCAAGTATAGTGATGGTCCATGGGCTTTCCACCGTAATATTTAACACGATTTCGCCGCCTACTTCCATGGTTCCAAGGTCGAGAGGGGCATCTAGGAGGTCATGTGTAAGTGTAACTTGCACTGGGTTGGTGCTTGCATTTGTAATGGTAATTTTACGCTCAGCCAAGGCTGTACCACAAAGAAGAATGCAAAAAACACAACTATAGATTATGATGCTAAGAATTTTTTTCATGATGAACTCCTTAGATATTGTTTTTCATATTTTGTAATATGTAGTAAAGGTCTTGTCTATAGAAGAGTCAATATTACTAGGTATTGGAAAGGAAAGGTCAACAAAAAAGCCTTACGTTTTACCGTAAGGCTTTTTTGTGGCGGGGCTGAAGAGATTCGAACTCCTGACCTACACGTTCGTAGCGTGGTGCTCTATCCAGCTGAGCTACAGCCCCGTCGACAAGAGGGAAACTACGGAAAAATGCTCTTTTGGTCAAGCATTTTTTTGCATATAGCGATATTAAATTTTAGAACAATTATTTTAAGCTATTACACTATTGTTTTTTATGGAGCATCATGTATTTTTCCATAAGCTCACTTTGTTTTTGTGGTGAAAAAAGCTCAAGAGCCTTCACTCGAGCAGCTTTACTCATGGTATAGGCTTCATCAGGAAAGCGTGCAAAGCGTTCTAAAGCATGAGTAAGGCCTTCTATATTATTCTCTGGATAGAGGAGAGCTGTTTTTTCATGCTCTAAAATTTCCATATGTCCGGCAAGATTGCTGGCCACTATGGGAACGCCAAATATCATGGCTTCCATAAGGCTAGTAGGAATGCCATCATGTTCTCCATTACGCAATGTGGTGCTATCAGCCACGAAAATATGTGATTTGCGCAAAAGCTCCGGCATATGCTCGTGAGGAATATGCCCTAAAAATTTAACATATTTTTTTATGCCCATACAAAGACACAAGCAGCGTAATTTCCACATACTAGGCCCATTGCCCGCCACGGTGAGCTCAAAGGGGATGTTGAGGTTTTTGAGTTTTTGGCAAGCTTTAAGCACATTTTTTAAACCTTTATGCGCGGTCATATGTCCCGCTGTTAAAATGCGAATAGAGCCTTGGCGCATCATAGGGGGCAAATCAAAATCTTCCGTATTAGGCCAAATTCCGGGGCTGTCGTATATGCAAGGAAGTTTTTCTTCTGAAAAATCTGCATCAATTTTACGGCACTCTTCCAAGAGTAGGGCTTTGGTTAATACTGTGTCACAACGTACAAAAGACGCGTCTTGTGCTTTTATGGCTATAAAAGGAAGGTCTTTGAGTTCACGTGTGTGCAGGGAAAAAGAAAATGGGATATTAAGCATGCCGGCTGTGAGCCAAGCAGCTGTGGCGGAGCCATGGGCATCAATGGCGTGAATATGCTCTGTTGCATCTTCCTCACACCAAGTGGCCATGCGTAATGCTTTAGAAAAAATACTTGCATTATGTAAACGACGCATGGGGGAAAGGCGTTCTTTTAGAGGCAGTTGCTTCCAATGGCGTTTAGGTATTTCTTTGCCGAATAATTTGAAATAATATTTAAGCGTTTGTAGAAAATTTTGTCTTTTGGTTGGTACCGGTAGCGTATAATCTCCGCCTACAAGGTGTGAAATCTTAGTGCCTTGTAAGGAATAAATGCGCGTTAAGAGTTTTGCTTCATGCAAGTTAAGTACGCTTTGTGTTTGTGCTGTTCCATAGGGGGTAGGAAAGTTGTCCACCACACAGACGCCATTGATTCTTTTTTCTGTGGTGTGTAATAATGAATTCTTTCCGCTAGGTTCTGGTACAGGGCTTTTTCTATGGCATACCAATACACCTTCTTCTAAGGTATACACAGAGTCACAATATTCCGCCACTCCAGGGTCATGAGTTACAATAACCATGGCAATACGGCCTTCATGGGCAAGGTCACAAAAATTTTCCATAACCACTTTAGAAGTACGTGAGTCAAGAGCTCCTGTGGGTTCATCTGCCAAAAGAATTTTAGGGCTATTTACCATGGCGCGCGCAATGGCCACACGTTGCTGCTCACCACCAGAAAGCCTATTACTTCTATAGCTTATACGATGGGAAAGGCGTACTAAATCTAAAGCACGTACCACTCTGTCCCAGCGTTCTTCGGGGGGGACGTTTTCGTAAATAAGGGGAAATTCAACATTTTCAAAAACGGTTGAGTGATCAAAAAGGTTACTGCTTTGCATAACAAAGCCCATATTTCCGCGCCTAAAGCTGGCTGTTTGCACGCTATTGAGGGTGAATACGTCAGTATTCAGTACTTGTAGGGAGCCGCTATCTGGTGAATGGAGCATACCAAGCACGTGTAGCATGGTGGATTTACCACAACCAGAAGGCCCCATAATGGCCACCATTTCACCCGGTAAAACAGTTATGTTTACACCACGTAAAACAGGGGGGAAGCCAGGGTAGCATTTATAAAGATTTTGTGCGTCAATAACTGGTGTCATAGTAAACCTACTCAAAGCGTAATGCGGTAACAACGTCCATACGGCTTGCTTGTAATGCTGGGAATAGGCCACCGCCTATACCAATTACAGCTGAAAAAATAATACTACCAATACTGCTTAGTGCCAAAAGGGGATAGGAAATGGAGCTGCCAAGGGCGTAGCTGCCTATCTCCACACAAAGGGTGCCAATAATAATGCCTACTACGCCTCCCGCTACAGATTTACATAAGGCCTCGGCTAAGAATTGTGAGAGAATGTCTTTATCATCGCCGCCCATGGCTTTTTTTAGGCCTACTTCGCGCGTACGTGCGCGAACTGCAGCAAAGGTACCGTACCATATGCCAAATCCGCCCAGCATAAGGGAGGCTGCAATGCCAAGCCAAAGTAAAGCCTCCACAAAAACAAATGTATTTTGGATGCGATCTAACTGTTCGGCATTGGTCTGAATAAGAATATTGGGTGCCGTTTGGTTTTGTCTTATAACACCTGGTATTTGTTCAACAAGGCTGTCAATGTCTTCCCATGCAACGGCACGTATGCTTAAATAGTTTACCTTACCTCCCGCCCATTGCCTGTCGCGCATGGTGGTATAAGGTAAAAAACCACTACGTATTCTTGAGCCTAGCATAATGCCGCCGGCAACACCCACCACTTCAAAAAGATCCTTTTCTATGGTAATCATTTTGCCTAAGGCTGCTTGCGTGGAGCCAAATAAGCTGGTGGCAAGCTCCCAACCAAGCACACAGACGCGACGATGTTCATTGATATCTTGTGCGTTTAAAAACCGCCCTTCCATAAGGGTGGCTGCGTATGTGTCCCAATAATACTGGTCTACGCCGGCAAAACTGGCAGAGACATTGGTTTCTGCTTGTCGAAAGGTGGTCCACTTAACAACAGTGAAAGAAGTGCTCACTAAACCCACACCTGGAATTTTACGCAAAGCGTCTACTGTTTTAGGATAAAATTCTCTTTGGGGTTGCCCCACATGCGCAACGTCATCAAGAGAGACTTGTATAATATTAACGCCGCCCATGAGAACCATGTCTTGCCCAATGGTATAGCGAATTTCTTGGCCAAGCACAGCAAGGCTAATGAAGGCGGTGATGCCTAAGGCTATGGAGAAGATGACGCCATAACTGCGTTGGCGAATAACCTGCCGTACGCTTACGCGCATAAGATCAGAACGTGATATCATAGTTGCCTTAATTTATAATTTACGTAAGTGACGAACTTTGCCACCTTTTGCCACATGGTAGCGAAAGCCATGCCAATCAATATGCCAAATTTTTACAGTGCTTATATATACTTTGAAAAACATGCCACAGCTAAAGAAAAAAGCTTTGAGCCACGCCACAGCGGGTACTTTTTGGCTAAGTAATGTGCGCCAATAAAGCATGATACTTGATAAAATACCTAAATGTACGCAAGCAAAAATCACAGCCCAACCATAAGAGCTTGGTAAAATGTTGGTAAGACCACCTAGAATATATAGACACGAAAAGCATACTGGCAATGCCATTAAGGCGGCAAAGGCGCCCAACAAGTACCATTGAGATATGATGCAAAATTTTAAGAAGAGAACTTGTCTTTGCATCCAGGCTTGCCAGACGTGTAAGGCATGATTTTTAGCTTCTGTTTCTAAAATAGCGTGAGGGCATAATTGTACATGCAAGCGTTTTTGTATGAGCATGGACGCTAAAGAACAATCATCTACCACATTGTCTTTCCAAAAATCAGCAATGTTATGTTGTTCAAATACCTTACGTGCTATGGCCATGGCTCCGCCCCACGGCTGTGTAAACACAGACACAGCTTGTAAAACACGCATGAGTAATACCGAAATTTGATATGCTAAAGTGACACATTGTGTATCTTTTGTTTTCACATGGTGATAGCCGGTGGTGAAACCTGCCTCATTACTTACTATGGGCCATACAAGTTCGCGTATAAAATTGGGCTTTGCCAGATGAGAGCTGTCACAAAAAACGTAAATATCAGCTCTGTCATTAATTTTTTTTATGGCCTGTAAAGTATTATGATTTTTTTGACCGCATTGTGTAGCCTCACCTGCCACAAGACATTCTAAAGTGGGGTAGTGCTCTTTTAAGGAGCATGCCACTGCATAAGCAGGATCTTCTTGGCTGCCGGTAACAATAACAGGGAGGATGTGCGGGTAGTCTTGCTCCAATAAAGAAGCAAGTGCTTGTCGCATAAGCGGATTACTACCGGCGGCAGGAATAATCATGCCCACTGTGGGCATGTCTGAGGGTAAAACTTCTGGAGCTTTAGGTGATACTTTTTGCAAAATAACACTTTGAGCACAACGGCAGAGAACGTAAAGAACAATGCACTGTAAGCATGCTGCAATAAACCATATTAGCATAGAAATTCCTAAAGGGGGCGACAGCTTTGGCCAAGGAGCACGTTTTGCTCTCTCGTGCCTGTGAGTTTAATTGAAAAGCCATTGGCAAGTTTGATGTTACCCTGTACGGCAGTGGCACTGTCAAATTGTCCCTTGAAACTGTGCCCGTCATTATGCTTAAGGTGTAAAATACCTTTAATATCCTTGGTACCGCGGAAGTGGTATATATCTTCATCGCCATTACGCAAACGCAGAATAAGAACGCCATGCACTAAGCCCTTAGGCTCCATGCAAACACCTGCTCTATAGGTGGAGGAGTAAATGGATCCAGTCCATAGCTCACCTATTATTTTGGTGTCTTGCGTTTCAATTTTGGGTGTGGCTTCTGTGGCGTATGCCACAGAGCAAGGGGCAAGGAAGCCTATACATAAAAAAAAGAGAGTAAAAAAACGTATCATACTATAGAACTCTTATGAGTATATTTTCTTTTTAAAGTGTAAGATGTTTACTTTATTCATGTTTATATGAGCTTTCCTCCATGTGTACCTAGGGTAATGTATTGGAGAATTGTAACTCCCGTCATGTATACCATTGCCTCCCCGTACAATGCAACCTTATAAGGTATGGTATTTTAATGAAGTGCGGTCTAATTTCTTGTAACTTAAGAAGTTTTATAGTGTTCAAAAAAAATATGCGTATAGAGGCTTACCTTTCTTTATGCTTTACATAGGGAAAACATACATGCATAAGTGCAACATGCTTTTGCATAGCTGTCTTTACATATGTTTAACTTACATAAGCCGCGCGCTAGAGAGCAGCGGCTTTATCTTCGGCATTGAGCGCATCATCTTCTTGCCCAAGGGCGCGTAAGCTTTGCCCTAATACACGCCAAGCGGCGGCAAATTCTGGGCGTAAACCTACGCTTTTTCTGGCAAGAATTTCTGCCATGGCAGGGTCTTCCCCGCCTTCCAGATAAATTTTTGCTAGCAAATATAAGGCAACGGCATCTTGAGGATTGTGTAAGAGTGCATCGTGCAAAAGCTCACGTGCTTCGGTGGTTTTTCCTTGGAGCAGTGCAAGCTTTGCCAAGTGGCGATAGGCCATGCCAGCATGACTACTTTTTTTACCACTGTTTCCTTGGCTTTCTTTCTTTTCCAAGTTTTTCGCTTGTGTGTAGTACTGGCGTGCTTGTGTAAATTTTGCTGCATTTTCAGCTAGTTGTCCTAAGCGTATATGAGCAAAATAATGGTTTTTATCTGCTTCAATGCAATCTTTAAAGTGCTTGGTGGCGGCGCGAGTTTCACCAAGACTTTGGCATGCTGTTCCCAAATTGTAGAGTGTGGCTGCTATTTCTACCTGAATTTTCTCAAACTCTGTGACATTTGATGTAGCATTGGCCTGTTTTAAGTCACATTCTTTAGCATTTTTCTTCCATAAGCCCAATGCTTCCTTAAAATGCCCGCGGGCTTCGCTGTACCGTGCCAAAGCGGCCATGCAAACACCTAGAGAATTCCATGCCATGGCATTGTTGGGGTCTGCCAATATGGCATTTTTATATTCTTCCACCGCGCCAAACACGTCACCTCGGCTATAGCGTTGGTCAGCACTGATATTAAATGCCAAACTTCCCATACTGCCCACTTTGGGATGGGGAAGAAGGACTGCTAAATCCAATGCTTTATGACAATAATCCAATATATCAGCTTTATGGGCCTGTAAGCAAGGGTAGGAAGCTATTCCCACAGTGACTTGTAGGCCATGCGTAAGCATTTTTTCACTGAGATTTTTATAGAAAGTTTCTATTTTTTGCACGGGCACTGCAGCGTGGTAAAAAATAAGACTGGTTTCGCCATAACGTCCTACAAAAAGAGGATCTAAAGAGTTTTGCCCCTCAAATGGTACGGTATTTGTGGAAAAAAGTTCTTGTTTCCAGTCTGTATAAAAATGGAGAAAATTTTCCACTGGGCATGTCTGTTGCTTTTCTTCCTGTGGCAAGATTCCTTCTGTATGCAATGGGGTGATTTTTATTAATGCTAAAGAAAAAGAGCTTTGATTTTCATAGCTTTGGCTCAGTTTTTTGAGAAAATCCCCATGGGATAAAAGAGCTGTGTCACCGGACAGGGTGGCATTACTTGTGCTAGAATTATTCTTCGCCGTGGCAGCGGGGGGGATAGTGTTTTGCGGTGTGGGGGCTGAGAAACGTAAGTTATCCCCTTTTTCAAAATGCCATGTGGGATCTGTTTTGTGCAAAACATCGGCGATGGCATGCGCGTTGCGCACTTCCATAAGCACCACTTCGCCTTTTTGTTGCCATGTGCCTTGGCGTTGTCCCCATACAGTAAAATGTTGCCCTTCTTTGGCTCCGCCATACCGTCCTAAATTAGTAAGCAATTGGTCATGTGAAAGTTCATCTTGTACAATGCCGCCATGGGCCAATACCCTGGTGTAGGCAAGGTAACGGCTTGCAACCTGATTTTTTTCCTCTTTAGGGAGGTGTCTACTGCGCTCATAAGCCATGTGCGCGGCATAGCGGGCTTTATTTAAAATTCTATGGGATTGCTCCGCCATATTAAAAGCCAAAGGTGTATTTTCCATATCTTGAGGGTAGAGAGCAAAACCAGCCACGGAGTGCAAACGAATGGTTCGTTTTGAGGGCGCATGGGTGAGGGTTACTGCGTCTACGCGTGCCATAAGAGCTTCAGTAAATTTACTGCAGGATGTACGAGAGGCCGTAGGAAGAAGTAGGGTGCATTCATTTTCACCGCTGCGCGCTGCTAATACTTCTTGCGGTAAGTTTTGCTGTAAAGCCTTAGCCCAAGCTGAAAGCGCTGTATGAGCAAAGGTATAACCAAATTCTGAAGCAAGAGAGTCAAGGGCAGGACAACGCACAACAATGAGTGCCATACAGGCTTTATGTAAAGGCATTTCCTGTTCTACAGTGACGCCATTTGTGATATAGGAGCGCACCATTTCCACATCACGCTCCATGCGCTCTAGCAAACGCGGCATACGGGCAAGGCCTGTAAGTTCATCAATGCGACTTTGCTTTATACAAAGTAATTGCTCCATGCAAAGGGCTGTAAGAGCTTCTAGAGACGGCAGAAGACGTTTTACGGTACGACCATCTATACCGCGAGCCATGAAAACGCCAAAAGGCTTTTCCTTGTACCATAAAGGTAAAAGGAGACTGCGCTCACGCGAAATCCATTGTGGCTCCTTGGGCATAGCCTGAGCTGTAGGAAAATATAAACTATGAGAGATAAAAGGGAGAAAGCTGCGCAAAGCATCGGCCAAAGGGCTTTCTAACTCCATAAGGTCACTACGTTCTAATTGTACAGTATATAAGCTCTTCATAAAATTATTGTAGCATGAAGTTTAGAAAAAGTCTAGAAAGTATATGCAATTTTACATGCAGGTGTAGGTAAAAAAACACCCTCTAAAAAGAGGGTGTCAAAAGTACGAGGTGTTTTGGCTTAGGCTGTATTTTGTGTAGTTTCAGACTGATAAAAAAATCAGCTCTAAGATACATAACACTATGTCTTTGTTAGCCTTTCAATTGTGTATACAGTGTAAAATGCGAGATATGCGACGCCTTTAGGTAAACTACCTTTTAAAATAGGTAATTGTGACGAAAAAGCTGTCGAGTAAGCGTTATATTTTCAATAATTTACTATGCTTTAGGGCGCTCTAATACATAGCTAATATTACGTTTAAGTTGCGCAGACACTTCTTCACCATGAATTTTAGGAAAGAGTACTATGGTGCCTGTGTGTACATAGTGCGGAGGAAAATCGTTTAAAGTTAAGGCATAGACATCAGCAATGTCTTTAGGGGAGAGGTCGTGCTCGTTCTCTTTAAGAATTTTAAGCATTTCGCGACGTACAGTTACTTCATTACGATTATATACGGCATCAAAGTCCACACCATCAATGGGGTAGCGAGATTTTAGTGTTTCCATGATAAAGCTCCTTAGGTTGGCATGTGTAGAGTAAGCACAGTATCTCTTAGACATACTATATAATTTTTTTTTTATTGAAAAGTTTTTTTTATATGTTGACTAAAGCGGTAGTAAATGTATAAAATGAATAACGTGCCATTACTTGTAATGGCTTGTTTTCTTTTAACTCTTTACAGAGACTGTCTGTTTGTTATTTTTTGCACAAGATGCTTGGCATTTGTTTGACTTTGTGCTAAAGATAACAATGTCTGAAGGGGAAAACCTGAACGACGTTTTTCGTATTTGATTTTTAGGTTCAATGAGTTTTCATGTCAACAACTTACCTTAAGGAGTTTCTCATGGCTGCACTTGTTATAGGACATATGAATCCTGATACCGATAGCATAATCTCTGCCATTGCCGTTGCTGATCTTTATACCAAGCGTGGTATAGAAGCCAAAGCTGTTGCGCAAGGCGCACCCACCCCCGAAACCAACTTTGTTCTAGAAAAATTTGGTTTAACAGCTCCCACTGTTGTGGAAGATGTGGCTGGTCAAAAAGTTGTATTAGTAGATTTTTCAGATTTGGCTCAAGCCCCTAAGGGTATGGATAGCGCCGAGCTATTAGGTATCGTTGATCACCATAAGCTTGGTGATGTAACAACTTCTAATCCTTTAGAAATTTGGACTTGGCCTGTAGGTTGTACAGGTACAGTTATTAAAAATATGTACGATTTTTACGGCGTAGAATTGCCTAAGGGTATTGCTGGTGGTCTATTGTGCGCCATCTTGTCTGATACCGTTATGTTTAAATCTCCTACATGTACTGATGCTGATAAAAAAGCTGTAGAAGCCCTTGCAAAACAATGTGGTGTGGCTGATGTTATGGCTCTTGGCATGGAAATGTTTACCGTAAAGAGTGCCGTAGACGGCGCAAGTATGGAAGAACTTGTATTCCGTGACTATAAAGACTTTGATATGAACGGCTGCAAAGTGGGCATTGGCCAACTTGAAGTGGTTGACCTTAGCATTCTTGATAAAGTTAAAGACGGCTTGCAAGCTGAAATTAACCGTGTGAAAAGCGAAGGGCGCCATAGTGTGTTCTTGTTGCTTACAGACATTATGAAAGAAGGCTCTGAAATGTTAATCGTTTCTGACGACGCTTCTGTAGTTGAAAAAGCTTTTGGTGTTAAGCCTGACGGAAACTCTGTATGGCTTGACGGTGTTATGAGCCGTAAAAAGCAAGTGGTTCCCAACTTTGAAAAAGCTTTCAAATAGTATTTATCCTACATAAAATCTATTAAGGGGTGAGCCATGCTTGCCCCTTTTTTTGTGATTTTCAGCTGTCGGCTACACAAGACATGCCTCTGGCATGACTTACCGCCACGTAAAATAAGCTATTACTTGCTTACGGCATCCCCGAAAAGGGTATATGGAGGAGCGTGTCTTTCTTAAAAACAGTGGAAACACTTTTTTAAGCATCGGCTAAAATAGGCTATAGTGTACATGTTTTCTTCATGTATTTCTGTATAATTATTCCTTTTAGTGGTTTTTTTTAGAAAAATCTTATTGTCAGCGTAAGTGCTTTGTGATAATCTTCAATTTCAAAGAATCTTTCAATTTTCAAAGCGCCTCTCTTTTTCAAAATTATTCAATTTTTGCTTTTCCTCGGTTTGTTATGCAATAGTTTTTTATTTTTCGTACTATGCAAACAAAGGTTTATATATTATGCATTTACCTAAAGTTGAGACAAGTCTGTATTCTTTTTTACATGCGCTTTATAATGCCAATCCTTTGCCCGTCTGTTGCTGGGGCGAAGACCTTACTCTTTTGTATTGTTCTCAAAGTTTTTTAAACTATTTTGGCGTACAGTGCCTTGAAGAATTCAATGAAAACATTATGACCTACACGCCATATACGCAGTATGAGGGCGAAGATTCTTATGCATTAGCGCGTTATTATCATAAAACGACTTTGCGAGAAGGGTATTGTCGTTTTTCTTGGCAGCACATTTTGCCAGGTGGTGAGCAAACCACGGTGGAATATACCTTAACTTGCGTGTATCATGATGAACACCCCATTGTCGTAGCACATTTAAATGATGGAGATAAAATTAAAAGGGCTTTAAGTGAAAACTACGCTCGTAATAAAAACTCCAAGGCCATTGTGGATGCTTCGCCCACGGCTGTGTGTTTATGGGGACGGAATACCGTATTAGTGGATTGTAATAAAAGCTTTTTGCAACTTTTAGATATTCCAAATAAAAATACATATTTAGAAAACCCTGAAAACTTTTCTTCCTTACATCCAGCGCAAGGGTCGCATTTTTCAAAGTTACGCACACAATTTTTGGAAAAAGCATTTAGTGAAGGGCAAGCCGTGTTTGATTGGCTGTGGTATGATAGGCATGGTAAAGCCATTCCATCACGCGTAACCATGCGTAAAATAGCGTATGATAGTGCTGAAATGGTGGTAGAGTATATTTACGATTTACGTGAAATCCAAGCCTCTAAAGAAAAAGCAGCACAAACAGAAGAACGTTTACAACTTATGTTTGAATCTATGCCATTGGGTGCCAGCTTATGGAATAGCTCTTTGCAGTGTGTGGCATGTAACACTACAGAATTAAACAAATTTGGCTACACAAGCTTGCAAGAATATATGGATGGCTTTGCGCACATTTCTCCTCAATTTCAACCAGGGGGAGAACTTAGCGATGTGCAGGCAAAGCAAAAAATGTGCAGTGCTTTAGAGAAAGGGTATGAGCGCTTTGAATGGGTTCATGAACATCCTGAAACAGGGGAGCCCATGTATGCTGAAGTCACGCTCATTCGTACCTTTATTCATGATGAAAAATACATTATGGGGTATACTTTAGATATTTCAGAGCTTAAGGCTGTGGAAAAAAAGGCTGAACTTGCCGAACACCGTACGCAACTTATGCTAGACGCTTTGCCTGTTGGCGCACACTTTTGGGATGCTAATTTGCAATTGTTGGATTGTAATTTAGAAAGCATGAATCTTTTTGGTTTCTTCAGTAAAGAAGAATATATGGAAAATTTTCATACTACCTTCCCTGCTGTGCAGCCCAATGGAGAAGATTCTGTAGATATGTTATACTCGGCTTTGCGCAAGGCCTTGGTTCAAGGTGTTATTCGCTTTGAATTTATGGCAAAAGACCCCATCACCGATGTAGAAATACCATTAGATGTGCGTATTACACGTATTTCCAGTGAAGACACCTTTTATATTGTATCATATTTCAGAGATATACGCGAACATGTGGCCATGTTACATGAAATTCAGGCCGTGCAAGATGACTTACGTGAAGCTAAAGAATTGGCAGAAAAAGGGAGTAAGGCCAAGAGCGAATTTTTAGCTAATATGAGCCATGAGATTCGCACTCCCATGAATGGTATTTTGGGCTTATTGCATTTATTAAATAATACAGAACTCAGCGCCACCCAGATGAGCTATGCACAAAAAAGCCTTTATTCGGCCAATAATCTTTTGCGCATCATAAATGACATCTTAGATTTTTCGAAAATTGAAGCGGGTAAACTTGAAATAGAAAATACACCTTTTACTTTAGAGCAAATTTTTGTTGAAGCTAAAAATTTGTATGCTCCGCTATGTCAGGAAAAATACTTAAAATTGTTTTTTGATGTGGGAAGCCAAGCTACGCGTTCTTACCTTGGTGATGCTTTACGTTTAAAGCAAATTCTTTTTAATCTAGTAAGTAATGCCATAAAATTTACAGCGGAAGGCTCGGTAACTGTGCGTGTTGAAACTTCTATGCATGAAGACTCTAAGGTAAGTTGCCTTTTTTCTGTGCAAGATACAGGTATAGGCCTCTCAGAAGAAGAACAACAAAATTTGTTTGCTGCTTTTTCACAAGCAGATAGCTCCGTGGCGCGTAAATACGGAGGCACTGGTCTTGGACTTGCCATTTCGCGTAGCCTTATACAAAAAATGGGTGGGGATATTTGGGTGGAAAGTACCCTTGGGAAAGGCTCTACCTTCTTCTTTTCGGCAGTGTTTGAAATGTGTCATGAACCATTGCAAATTGATCACCATGAACATGTGGATACTGATTCCATTGCTTACGAAACAGGGAATTTGTTATTGGTGGAAGATAATGAAATAAATCAAATTATTGCTGAAGAACTTTTAAAACAAGTGGGGCATAAGGTTGAAACAGCGTCCAATGGTCTTGAGGCTTTAGAAATGTTAGAACAGCAAACGTATGATTTAGTGCTCATGGATATTCAAATGCCAGTGATGGATGGCTACGCTGCGTCAGAAAAAATTCGTGCGCAGAGTAAGTATGACACCATACCTGTTGTTGCCATGTCTGCCCATGCCATGACTGGTGATAAAGAAATTTCTTTGTCGCACGGCATGGATGATCATATTACTAAGCCTATTGACCCCGATGTATTATACAAAACTTTACAGTTTTGGCTAAAAAAATCTCGTAATGAAACTATGTTATCTAACTAATAACATATATTTATTTTTGCCTTGAGTATGTTAAGTGCTATGCTCGAGGCTTTTTTATAATGTATAGGAAAACAAGTTGTTATGAATAAGCAATTTTTTGTGATGATTGTAAGCAGCTCAGTTAATGTGCTTCTTGCAGTGTTAAAAATTGTCATTGGTTTTGTTTTTAACAGTCAATTACTCTTAGCAGACGGTATTCATTCTGCCAGTGATTTGTTAACAGATATATTTGCTCTTGTGGGCTTAAAAATGGCAAGAAAGCCCAAGGATGAAGATCATCCTTTTGGGCATGGTAATTTAGAGTACGCTTCTAGCCTTACCGTGGCGATTATTATTTTTTTTATGGCTTATGAATTGATAAAAGAGCTTATTGCAGATTGGTTTGTGGTAAGTGCCTCTGTGAGTTATTATGTTTTGGGAGTATCACTTTTTACTTTTGTTTGTAAAATTTTATTAAGTTCTTTCGTATATTATCATGCTATAAAGCTAGATTCCATAACATTAAAAAATAGCGCCATTGAATCACGCGTAGATGCTTATTCTACTTTGGTAGTTATTGTGGGGCTACTGTTAACATCTGCAGGTATTGAGCATAATATTTGGTGGCTTGTATATGCTGAAAAATGTGCGACAATACTTGTCATTGTAATGCTTATTAAAGCAGCATGGACTATTTACTATACCGCTGTTGTGGGTATAGCCGGTACGTATGCTGATGATAGCATTAAAGATGAGTTTCTTCATCGTATTACTACCGCTGACTTTCCTTTTGAAGTACAGCATATTTTGGTATTAAAACAAGGCATTCATTATGCCGTGCAAATACATATTTTGTTAGATAAACATATGCCCTTGCCTGAAGCAGTGATACATAGTAAAAATTTGCGAAATTTTTTATTCGAAGATGAACGCATACAAAAAGTAAGTATAGAAATGGATGTGTCAAAGTAAAGAAGTATTATTTCATATGCTGAAAGTAATTACTTTTACAATATTATATAGGGAGTGAAAGGAATCTTTCTCAGTTTAAACACTACTTTTTTCATAATTGCAAAACAGTCTGAATGGTAATTACATGTTATTTTTACTGAAATTTCTTGTGCAGTTTTAGGAAGAAATATGCTATAAAAGGGTACAGAAGAGGCTACTGTACTGAAAAGGAGATTATGTATGGCAAAATCAATTATTATTTTTGAGGTAATCCCTAAAAAGGGTGCTGTAGAGGCCATGTTTCAGCATGTAGAAAATCTTCTGCCTCATGTGACGCAAGTTCCCGGATTTATAGCAGCGGAGCCCTTTGTCAGTCTTGTTAATGAAGGAAAGTATTGCTTTCTCTGTGTTTTTGAGAATGAGGAAAGCGCTACACAATGGCGTAATGCCGCTGAGCATAGGGCAGTGCAAAAAGATGGCCACGATAATTTATTTGAAAGCTATAAAATAATCGTGACCTCTGTTAGTCGTGAATATACACATGAAGAAAGAAGCCAAGCGCCTGAAGATTCAAATACATATTTTGATGTATAATGTCAGGTATTTTTTAAATTGTACTTTTGAAATATTTTCCTTCACTTTTTCTAAAGTAGCAAAAAGGATGTGTTTATGGATGGTTTTGCTGTATATGAGACAAAAATGGGCTATTTTAAAATAGCTTATAAAGATAATTCCGTCATTTTTTTTAAAAAAATGCATGATACAGAAATACACGATTTTGGAGTAAAAAATTCTTTGACCGACAAAGTGTATACACAACTCTGTGAATACTTAGAAGGAAAGAGAAAAAGCTTTGATGTACCCTATACATTAAACGGAACAGAATTTCAGAAAAAAGTTTGGAATGCCCTTTGCGATATTCCATATGGAGAAACACGTAGCTATAAAGATATTGCCACGGCTGTGGGAAATCCTAAAGCAAGCCGCGCTGTAGGTATGGCTAATAATAAAAACCCCATCACGGTTATTGTACCATGTCATAGAGTTATTGGCGCTTCAGGTAAGTTAGTGGGCTATGCTGGTGGGCTTGAAATGAAGCAATATGTCCTTAGTATGGAGTCCAAAAATAAATGAGCAAGTATATAGTATTGTTTGAAGTAAAGCCTACTGAAGAGGGGAAAGCTTTGTACTTAGAACATGCTGCAAAGCTTAAACCATTAGTGGAAAGTGTTGAAGGCTTTTTGGGCATGGAGCGTTTTCAAAGCCTGATAGATACAGGAAAAGTTCTTTCTGTAAATATGTGGGAAAGTGAAGCTGCCATGACTCATTGGAGAACCATGACCGAACATAGGATGAGCCAATTTATGGGGAAAACAAAACTTTTTGATAGCTATAAAATAACTATTGTTTCTGTTATGGATGAAGAAATAATTAGCACGGTGTAGCGCACATTTTTCCGACTCTTATTTTGTAAGTCTAAATGATTAAAGGATAATTTTATTTTACTGGTGCAGCAGAGAAGGGTTAAAAATGCGGGTGAGTACTTAGGCTGCGGGCTTGTGCCCTTTGTATTTCAGTGTGTTAGATATATATTTATGGTGCAGTTACTTACGCTGACTTTTCTCCAAAAACAATGGTTTTGTTTTAAGCAAAATTACCAAGCCCTCTTTTCAAATTTTATCTCCGGCAAAACAATTGGGGTGTAAATATCGGTATCTTTTTTTTGCCAATACACTATAAAATGTATTTGGGCAGAGTGCATACTATAGCCCTGCTTGTGCAAATTCTCAATCATGCCTTCTCTAAAGGACCGTGATAACTTTACTTCTAATCTGTATTGTTCTTTGTATAAGTATAAACGATTATTTTCCACTTGTATTTCATCACCACATCTCATTTTTTCTATCCAATCTTTTTTCCCTATAAAATTATCTAATATTATATCCTTATGTGTGAGTTGTACAAGTAAACACTTGGGAGCTGTATATTCTTTTGAATCATAATCACAAGAAATAGCACATATATGTGCAGTACTCTCTAAAATATTATTATTACAATGGATAAATAATTCATTTTTTGCCCTTGTCATTCCAACATATAATTTTCTTTTTTCTTCATTATTATAGATAGAAAGCGAATTAAGCAGCATGTATACGGTGTCATATTCATGCCCCTTTGATTTATGCAGTGTTGAAACAGTAATACTATTATCCTTTTCAGTATAAAAATCTTCATATTTTGCTTCAGAGAAGAACATTTTTAAATCACTAAAATATTTATTAGGATATACTTTTTCAAAATCTTCAAACATTTTCAAAACGGTAGGCATGCAAGAGCTTTGTGCAAAAGTAGAGCACAGGTACTTTATCATCCTTTTCCATCTTTCATCACTTATTTGTATAAGATTTTTATCTTTTTCTAATACCATCAAAATTTTACGGATTTCCAATAGGTCAGAAAGTTTAAAATTGTTAAGTGATTGTACCAAACGTGCTGAAATTTGATATTCATTTAATAATCCTAATACCCTAAGTGCTTCATTATTTGTATTTGTCAAAACACATACATTTTTTCTTTCTTTTCTTTCTCTTATAGCATTAACTAAAGGGATTTCTAAATTTCTAGATGCATATTTTGTGATGTGTACAAGCCCTGATTCTTTTTTTGCCACACATGAGTTTTCTTTCATTCTATTTTCAATGGAGCGAGCAAAGGTATTTGAAAATTGAACTATTTTTTCACAGGAGCGAAAATTTTCAACCAGTTCAAATTTTTTGGAATTTTCCCTTAAAAGGATAGAGGTAAAATATTCTGATTTTGAACCACGAAATTCGTATATGTTTTGATCATCATCACCTACGGCAATAATTCTCATATTTTCATTGTAATCAATTAAGGCTTTTAGCAGTAAGTATTCATCCTCAGACATGTCTTGTGCCTCATCAATAACAAGCACCATTTTTGAAATCTTGCTGGCTTCACATTCATTGGAGTTGATGATTTCAACTGCCGTTTTGACTATATCCTTTGAATTTTCTAGCGATCCATGCCTTCCCATAATATCAAAGCAAAAAGAGTGAAAAGTTTTTATTTCAACATAAGCGGCGCTTTTTCCTATTAAGTCATAGAGTTTATTTTTAAACTCCATAGCTGCAGCTCTTGAAAAAGTAAGCATGAGGAGCTGTTCTGATTTTATATCTTCTAAAGTGAGTAATGCTGCCAGCTTATGTACTAATATTCTTGTTTTTCCACTGCCGGGACCGGCAAGTACAACGATATTTTTTGAATTATCTTCAATGATCTTTTTTTGAATATCAGATAATGAGGCAAATAGCTTTTGATAACGCCCTTTGGTCATATTTATTTCTATTTCTTTACTTCTTCCTTTAAAATATTTTTGGATAAAAGTTTTGTACTCAAGCTGAAAATAATCTTTGATAAATTGTAAAGCCGCATTATAATTTTTCACCAGCATACTTAATAGTTCGCTAATTATATGAATTTGCTGTATTTTTTGTTTATAGTAATCATCTAAAAATTTATAATCTTCTTTTTTATAACTAATTTTATTGTTTTCTTCTAAACGTATAATTTCCATACTGCTATAAAGAACTAAAAAACCCCCTTCAAGAGAAAGTAATTGTACTTTATGTAGATAAAGCAAAGCATCTTCAATAGCATTTTGATTAACAGATTTTACAGAAAACATACTATTATTATAGCTATTTAATAGTTCTATCATGGAAAATGATATGATTTCTTTTGTATCCTTTGCTCGTATTTTATTTTTTTCAAAATAGGCAAGAATAAAAGAACATATATTCATTCTTTCTTCATACAATATAAGTATTTCGTCAGGATTTTTTAAAAGATTTATATCCATTTTTTCATCTGAAAAATATGTACTTTTATCAATATAAGATTTAATTTTCCAAAAATTAAAAATAGTTCTTATATCTTTTACTTTTGAATTAATACTTTTTGTTTGTAGTGTTTCATTTATTTTTTTAAGGGAAAAAATATTTTCATTTCCTAATAGTTCTTGTTCAATAATATGTCTTTCGATGTTTTTATATATTTTAAATTTTTCTTTATGTTTAGGATTGAATTGAGCTGTCATAT